>JBGQCL010000170.1:0-21843 GCA_041495365.1 Kofleriaceae bacterium
CACCCCGCCGCCGGCGCCGATCGCGGCGTGCACCGCGAGGTGCAGCACATCGCTGCCCGCGGCCTGAAACAGCGCCGCGCTGGTCGCCGCGTCGCCGACCGCGGCGGTGAAGCCCAGCACGCTCGACAGCTCGCCGGCCTCGCCGCGCGCATCCGATAGATCCGACTGCGCGTCCGCGATCACCGTCCGCCGGGCCGGTGTGCGGGCGGGCGTGCACGCGATCAGGGGCAGCCGGAGCACGCGGACCACCGGTCGGGTCGCGATCAGCGGGCGGCCGCCGCGGCGCAGCGCCACCACGGGCAGCGACGCGAGCGGCCCGTCGAGCAGCACGTGCAGCGGTGCCGGCGTGGCCCGCACCGCGGCCGCCGGCACCAGCCGCGCGCCGAGCTCGGCGGCCAGCGCCGGCTCGGTCGGCGCCGCCGCGAACCGATCGAACGCGTCCTGCAGCCCGGCAAACGGCCCGAGATCGGCGATGTCGAGCCGGCCCTGGCTCGCGGTGACGCGCCAGACATCGCGCTCGGCGACCACCAGCGCCAGCAGGTCGACCGTGCGCAGCGCGGCGAGCAGCTGGGCCGGGTCGGCGGCAACGCCCAGCGGCGTCCCGGACACCACCGGCAGCCACGTGCCGAGGTGGCTGACCCGGCGCGCCGCGGCGAGCAGCCCGGGCGAGGCCCGAGGGCTCGGCTCGGCGAGCGCATCGAGCAGCGTCCGGCCCTGCCAGCGATCGAGGGCGACCACGGCGTCGTCGACCCGGCCGGCGCGGGCCAGCGCGACGAACAACAGCTCGTACGGCGTACGCCGGGTCGACAGCACGTGCGACCGCAGCTCCGGCGCCGTCTGCTCGGCGCGGACCCGCTCGACCGCCGCGATCCCACGCCGCGCCCACAGCTCGGCGCCCGGCACGTCGCCACCGGCGAGCGCGACGCGCGCCTGCTGCGCGGCGACCCGGATCCGCGCCTCGTCGTCGTGAACCGCGTCGTAGCGTTGCTGGTTCAGCTGCGATGCCCGCGCCAGATCGCCGCGGCGCGAGGCGATGTCCGCCGCGATCTCGGTCCGGAAGCTCGCGCCCTCGTCTTCGGGATCGAGCATCGCGGCGAGCGCGAGGTGGCGCTCGGCATCGTCGAGCCGCCCGGCGTCGGCCAGCGACTGGGCCAGGTTGAGCTCGAGCGTGAGCTGGAAGCCCGGGACCTGGGCGCGCACGTTGAGCTTCGCCGCGCGCTCGAACGCCGCGATCGCCCGGTGCGCGCGCTCGATCCCCTGCGGCGCGCGCACGTACTCCTGGTCGAGGTTGCCCTGCTCGTACTCCAGCCATACCCGATCGCGATCGGACCTGGCGAGCTCGGCCGCGCGCTCGAGCTCGCGCTGCGCGGGAGCGAGCTCGCCGACCAGGGCCAGCACCTTGCTCGCCGACAGCCGGCAGTAGTACTCGCTCTGCGGGTCGCCGCCGCCGCTCGCCAGCTGCAGGCACTCGTCGAGCACGGCCAGCGCGTCCCCGTAGCGGTGGTGCTCGACCTCGACCTGGGCCAGCGCCTGGTCGTCGCGCGCGAGCCCGGCCGCGTCGTGCACGGCGCGGTGCAGCGCACGGGCGTCCCCCAGCGCGTGCTCGGCCGCGTCGAGCCGGTGCTCCTCGGCAGCGAGCCTGCCGAGAATCTGCAGCCCGTTCGCGCGCTCCGGCGTGTCGAGCAGCCGGGACGCGAGCGCGCGCGCCTCCTCGCGCTGGCCGGCCTGCCGCCAGAGGTTGGCGAGCCGGACCCCGATCGCCGGGTTGCGGGTGTCGCGGTACTCGCGCTCGCAGATGCTGACCGCCGCGCCGGGCGTGCGGGTGCGCGTCGCGAGCGCGCAGTCGAGCTCGCTCGGCCGGTCGACCAGCGCCAGGCCGAGCACCCCGGCGGCGATCCATCCGATCCATCCGAGCTCCGGCCTTCCGATCAACGACGGACGCAACCGACGCGGCCGCTCGAGACGGCCGCCGTGCGCGTGGTCTTCACGCATGGTCCCCCCTGCGATCGGCCACGTTAGCCCAGCCACGCGGCACCCACCATCACCCGCGCGCGCAGGATCGCGCTCGAAGCATCGATGGTGCCGGCGGGTCATGCGGCTGAGGCGATGCGATCCGCGCCGCGACGACAACAATTGTCATCGCGTCCGCGGAAGGGCTTTGTCCTACAGGTGGTGACGCCACCCCCGCAGACGCGGTACAGCTATGCCATGAAGTTCGGGCTCGACGATGAGCAGGAGATGATCGTCCAGACCCTCCGCCGGTTCGCCGAGCGCGACCTGCGCGGCTGGGCCGCCGAGGCCGACCGCGCCGGAGCGGCTCCGGAGCGGCTGCACGCGGTGGGCGCCGAGCTCGGCTGCTTCCTCGATGCGGTGCCGACCAGCGATGGTGGCCTACTCGAAGGGACTTACTCCCACACCACGCGCGCGCTGCGCGGCTTCGAGCTCGGCCGCGGCTGCGCCGGCATGGCCGCGCTGCTCGAGACCAACGTCGAGCCCGCCCTCGCGGTCGGCGCGTGGGGCACCACCGCGGCCCGGCAGGCGCTGTTCACCTCGCTCGGCCGCGGCGGGCTGGCGAGCTTCGCGCACGATGGCCGCGGCGCGCTCGACATCAGCGCCGACGGCGGCGAGCTGCGGATCACCGGCAAGCTCGGCCCGGTCCCGGCGCTCGCGGTCGCGAGCCACGTGCTGGTCGCCGCGCGCGACCTGCTGTTCCTGCTGCCGACCGACGGCATCGCGCGCCAGCCGATCACCCCGTCGGGCTGGCGCGCCGCGCGGTGGGCGACCGCCACCCTCGAATCCCATCGCGTCCCGGCCGACCTCGTGCTCGCGCGCGGCGAGCCGGCGCGCGAGGCGATCGCCGACGTCCTGGCGTGGGCGCGGACCTCGCTCGCGGCGCGCGCCGCCGGCGTCGCGACCGGCGCGATGGACCACGCCGAGGCCTACGCGCGCGACCGCGTCCAGTTCGGCCAGCCGATCGGCAGCTTCGAGGCGCTGATCCGGCTGCGCGACGACGCGCTGACCGGCGCCGCCGCCGCGCGCCTGATGGCGCTCCACGCCGCCTGGTCGATCGACACCCGCGCGCCCGGGGCCGGTGACGCCGCGAGCCGCGCCCGGGTGCTCGCCGGCGACGTCGTCGCGCGCGCCACCGTCGACGCCGTCCAGATCTTCGGCGGCTACGGCTTCGTCAACGACTACCCGGTCGAGAAGCTCATGCGCGATGCCCGCGCGTTCGAGGCGCTGCACGGCGACGAGCGGCTCGGCCGCGTGCTCGCGGCGCGCGCCGCTGCGGGCCGGTAGCAAGGAGTCACCATGGACCTGCTCCACGACAACCCCACGCTCCAGGGCCTCCGCCAGATGCTCGGCGCGTTCGCCAAGCAGATGATGCGGCCGATCGCGATCAAGCACGATCAGGAAGAGTCGACGCCGTGGGACCTGATGAAGGCGGCGCAGGCGGTCGGCATGTCACAGACCGCGGTGCTCGACGGCCGCAAGCGGCTGACCGGGATCGACGAGGATCCCGATCCGACCAGGCCCCGCAGCCAGGCGCGGATCGGCGTGGTCGCCTCCGAGGAGCTCGCCTGGGGCTGCGCCGGGATCGCGCTCGCGCTCGGCGGCTCCAACCTCGCCGCCTCGCCGATCTCGCGGATGGGGAGCGAGGAGCAGAAGCAGGAGTTCCGCCGCCTGCTCCAGGGCAGCGACGAGCACGGCCACATCAAGATCGCCGCGATGGCGCTGTCCGAGCCCGGCACCGGCTCCGACATCTCCGGCCTCAAGACCACCGCCCGCCGCGACGGCGACCACTGGATCATCCGCGGCAGCAAGCAGTGGATCACCAACGGCCGCTCGGCCTCGGCCTACGTCGTGTGGGCCCAGACCGACGCCGATGCCGGCCGCGCGGGCGTCCGCGGCTTCCTCGTCGCGCGCGACGCCCCCGGCCTGGTCCCGGGCAAGAAGGAGACCAAGCTCGGCATCCGCGCCTCCGAGACCGCCCAGGTCCACTTCGAGGACGTCCGCGTCCCCACCGACATGCTGCTCGGCGGCGCCCACACCGGGACCGGCCCGGCCGGCGGCCTGGCCGACACCAAGAAGATGCTCGACTCGACCCGCCCCGCCGTCGGCGCGCAGGCCGTCGGCATCGCTCGCGCGGCCTACGAGTTCCTGCTCGACCGCGTCCGCGGCGGCTCGCTGCACGGCACGCCGATGGCGAGCCACCAGCACATCATGTTCGAGCTCGCCGACATGCACATGGAGATCATGGCGTCGCGCATGCTCGTCCACCGCGCGGCGTGGATGGCCGACCACCACCTCGACAACGTCGCCGACGCCTCCGCCGCCAAGGCCCACGCCGCGCGCACCGCCCAGTCGGTGACCCACCGCGCGATGGTCCTGCTCGGCGAGGAGGCGCTCGAGCCCGGCCACCCCGTCGAGAAGTGGTACCGCGACGCCAAGATCTACGACATCTTCGAGGGCACCGGCCAGATCCAGCGCCGGATCATCGCCAGGCACCTGACCGGCCAGAACCCGACGTAGCGGCCTGCGGGCCGTCGCATTTGACCCGGTCCCCCACGTGGGGGACGATGTCATCGTGAGTGAAGCCGACCAGCCGTTCGTCGAGACCGTGCGCATCGAGAACTTCGGATGCGCGCGCGACGTGACGCTGGAGCTCACCCGCCTGCACGCGCTGATCGGGCCCAACGACAGCGGCAAGAGCACCGTGCTCGAAGCCATTCGGACGGCTTGCGAGCTGATCCGACACAGCCAGAGGGCACTTTCCAAAGAGAACCGTCTCGATCCGCGAGGTGTCTCTGGAACTGCCATCACACTGAGGTGGGCTGGCAAAGAGGTTGAGTGTTCCCGAGACAATGTCATGTGGCAGATCCGAGCCGGCGATCGAGGGAAAGTGCCGAGCTACGATTTCCCGATCACTGAACGGTTTGTAAGCGATATGGTGAATCCCATACATGGTGGGACATTGGTACGCTGGGATCCTGATGCGATTCGTCAGCCCTGCGAGCTGATCGCAGAAGGTGGTGTACTGTCCTTCGGGGAACGAGGTGAGCGTGTTCCGGTGATCTACGATGCAGTCCTGTCGCGGGATCGCGCCGCATTCGATGACATTGAAGCTGGCGTTCGACGTCACTTTCCCAGCGTCAAGAGCATCTGGCTACCTACGCTAAACCCTTCCAGGAAGGGGCTGGGCGTGATCCTGAAGGACGGAACCAGGGTTCCGGCTCACGAGATGAGCGAGGGGCTCCTCTACTGGCTCGCGTTCGCAATCCTGCCGCATGTCGATCCAACTGCATTCCTGCTGATCGAAGAGCCCGAGAATGGACTGCATCCATCGCGCATTGCCGAGGTCATGAAGGTGCTGCGGGATGTGTCGAACCGGATGCAGGTGATCATCGCCACCCACAGCCCGCTGGTGATCAACGAGCTGCAGCCTAGCGAGGTCACGATCCTCACCAGAGACGACAAGACCGGGACACGATCCAGGCGGATGGATCGAACCAAGCACTTCCAACAGCGCCAGCAGGTCTACGCGCTCGGCGAGCTCTGGCTGAGCTTCGCGGACGGCGTCGACGAGGCTGCACTGGTCAAGGACAGCGAATCGAGCTCACCGGCGGAGTGACGATGCTCAAGGTGTTCCTGGGCGGCGAAGGCAACAACGACATCGGGACGCGCTGGTACCAGCCGATGGGCGACCGGCCCGGCGTCATCGAGGTCCTGCTTCGCAAGGTGCGTGCGACCGGCTGGCGCGTCGCCGGTGCGCGTTCATGGCAGTCGATCCGGAAGTACCGCGCCGGTGGTGGCCTTGGGAAGGCTGACCGCGAAGACGCGCACAACGCGCTCGGCCTGGTGCTCCATGCCTACGAAGAGGCCTGCGAGATGCTCGCGTTCGTCCGAGATCACGACGGCGACAAGATCCGAGAGTGGGAGATCCTTCGGGTCCTCGACGGGATCGCCGGCTTCAGGTTCGCCGAGGAATACCGCTACGAGCTGGCAATCGTTGGCGGCGTCCCGCGGCCCAAGCTCGAGGGCTGGATGCTGTGCCTGCGCGGCGTCGCCCGAACCGACGAGATGTCCCGGACGCGCGTCGACCGCGAGCTCGCGGCGGCCCAGGTTGAGCTCAAGGCGACCGACCAGTACGTCGCGGTCGCCGAGGCCTGCGTTCTGCCGACCGGCGACGGCTCGCTCCCGACCTGGCTCGCGCGCGCCGATGCGACGTTCCGCCGGCTGATCGACGGCGAATAGATCCAGCCGACTATTAAGCCGGGCCGGCCCCGCTGCTCCCGCCGGGCGCTCCGGCGGCGGGGCGCTCGACCTAACTGGCAGGTTCGTCGGATGCAGAGCTCTCGTCGCCAGATTGCGCGTGATAATTCACGACGAGTTCGGCGATCGCATAGAGCAGTTCCTTGGCGCAGGGTCTCTTCCCGAACTGCATGTCCTGCGGACGCTCCCACGACGTGTTGGCGCCATAGAAATACGTCACTTCAGGCAGCACCAACGCTCGCCCCTGCCTGGTCTCGGGGTGAACCACGACCTGTGGCCAGTCATCATGCGGCTCCGAGGTTCCATACGCGACGTGGACGAGGTCGGGCCGCACCTCGATGACGACACCGATTCGATCTTTTCCGGCGAGCCGGAACCGGACCGTGGCCCCCCGCATCCGATGTTGCGCTTATGAACCGAGCCGCGCCCGCGCGCGCTCGTAGGATCGCTGCGACGCCGCCTTCGCCCGCTGGTGGCGAGCCTCGATCGCCGCAAAGTCGAGGCGTTCCGCGTCCGGGACGATCGCCTCGTCGACCGAAACACCAGGGAGGGAAGCGAGCAACCGAAGGTGCTGCCGCGCGCTCACCACGAGCCGATCGGCCAGCGCTCCGGCAAGCCACACCGGGATCAGTCGACCAGCCGAGAAAACTTGCTCGATCGCCAGGCCGCAGAAGTTCGCCCGGAGGCCGTGAAAGATCAGCTTCTCTATCTCGATGGGGAGATCAGTGCCCGCGAACGGGGCTTCCGACACACGGGTAGCGTCTCTGCTCCACATGAGCTGCGCGGCCTGACGCTGTGCGTCCAGCCAGGCTTCGAGGATTCGCTGCGAATCTTTGATGACCTGGCCTTGTGCTTCCTCGGGGCTGTGCCCTGCTGCCGCGGCGAGCAGCGCCGCCGATATCGGCAACGATGCCTGAACCAGCGGCATATGTGGAGCAAGCAACTCCGTGCAATGCAGCGCCTCGGGGGAGTCAGTAAGTGCGTCGAGGCGATCGTCGAGGTCATCGACTGAGGTCGCGTAAAGCAGCGGATCGCCAAAGCGTAATGCAGCAAACTCGATCAAGTGGAGTACCTGCCGCTCCTCGTCCGTCGCGACATGCTCCGCGACCGATTTCTGGAGCTGCGGTCGCAGTGAACCCAAGCAGGAAATCAGCCCTGCAAATGGCGTCGCACCGATCGGAGCAAGCGTTGCCGCAACCACCACTCCAGCATGCCTCAAGGGCCAAGCGATGCCAAACGCGGCGGGAAGGCCGCCACCGGTAACCGCTCGCGGCGGTCACGACGTGCGTCGCGGTTGGCAGGTTACCACGAACTGCGGCCGGAGGCCCTTCATCTCCTCGAAGATCCGCCCACAAGAAGGCGGAAGATCCACCCACAAGAAGGCGATTGAGGAACGACGCGCCGCGTCGTGACATTTTATTCCGATTGGCTGCACCCAAATCGAGGCGAGGTCTCCGACGGAAAACAAAACGGTGCAAAGCCGAACGCCGCTGCCGACCACCGACACGCCGAGGGCCGACCGCCGACCGCCGCTACCGAACGCCGGACCCGAATGCCGAACCCGAACGTCGCCGCCGACACCGACACCGACCGCCGAGGGTTACCCAGCGCCTCATCCATGGAACGTGATACGCCCGCTTCATGGTACCCGCCCTCCAGGCTCTGGGGCGGGCTCCACCGGAAGCGGCCCGACGAGATCGCGACGTGGAAGCAACGCGGTCAGGCGGCGCTCGACGTGATGGAGGTACGTCCCGATCAAGGCCGACCCGACGCGCGCCTGACGGCCGCCGGCCCTGCGGGGCATGTGGCATGCACCGTGTCGAGGCATCCGGCGCGACCGCCGGATCCCGGAGGTTCCCATGCAACGCACGGTAGAGCGGATGCTTCGTACCCACCCCGAGCCGGCGTTCGCGCCGGCGGATCCCCTGACCGCGTGCATCTACGCCTGTGTCGAATGCGCGCAGGCGTGCACCGCCTGCGCCGACGCGTGCATCGCGGAGCACGACGGCGCGCTCGCCCGCTGCATCCGGATCGCGCTGGACTGCGCGGATCTGTGCCACGCGGCGTCCCGGGTGCTGAGCCGGCAGCTCGCGCCCGACCTCGGCGTGATCAGCATGACGCTTCAGCTGTGCGCCACGGTGTGCGATGCTTGCGCCTGCGAGGCCCGGCGGCACGCCGCGATGCATGCCCACTGCGACGTCTGCGCGGCGGCGTGCCGGCGCTGCACCGACGCGTGCCGCGACCTGCTCGCGACGACGGCCACGTTCCACCGGGACCACGGGCCGTACGAGGCCGCCGAGCACGTCGGGGTGTGACGAATCCTCGACAGCACCCGGCGTTCTTGCGTAACACTCGGGGCGAGTGTCGGTCGCTCTCGGCATCGATCTGGGGACCACGAACTCGGTCGCCGCGATCGCGACCCCGACCGGGGTCGAGTTCATCCTCGGCGCGCGCGGCGAGCGCGTCCACCCGTCGGTCGTGGCGTTCCCCACCAGCGGCGGGGTGGTGGTCGGCACCGACGCCAAGCGCTACCGGCTGAGCGAGCCGCACCACGTGGTGCACTCGGCCAAGCGGTTCATCGGTCAGAACGTGCGGGCGCCGCTGGTCCAGCTCGCGCTGACCGGGGTGCGCTACACCGTCGCCGAGGGGCCGAACCAGCAGCCGATCGTCGTGATGCGCGATCGCCGGATGACGATGCCGGAGATCTCGTCGCACGTGCTGCTCCACCTCAAGCGGGCAGCGGAGCGCCAGCTCGGCACGCAGATCCAGGACGCGGTGATCACGGTGCCTGCGAACTTCACCGACGCGCAGCGCCAGGCGACCCGCGAGGCCGGCCGGCTCGCCGGGCTCGACGTGATGCGGCTGATCAACGAGCCGACCGCGGCCGCGCTGGCCTACGGCTTCGGCCAGGACCGCGAGCAGATGATCGCGGTGTTCGACTTCGGCGGCGGCACGTTCGACGTGTCGGTGCTGCAGCTCCGCGGCGAGGTGTTCGAGGTGCTGGCGTCGGAGGGCGACTTCTTCCTCGGCGGCGATGACCTCGACCGCGCGCTGGCCGACAGCCTCGCAGGCGAGCTGCACCGGGTGCTGCGGGTCGATCCACGGCCCCACGCGCCGCTGATGATGAAGCTGCTGATGGGCGCCGAGGCGATCAAGATGCACCTGTCGGCCAACGAGGCCGCCGAGGGCGAGATCGAGGGGCTCGACCTGCCGGGCGGCAAGGTCGGCGCGCTGCCGTTCTCGCTGACCCGGGCGCAGTTCGAGGAGCTGATCGCCGGCTACGTCGACCGCACGATGGCGGTGACCCGCCAGGTCCTGATCGCCGCCAACATCGATCCGCGGATGATCAGCGACGTGCTGTGCGTCGGCGGCTCGACCCGGATCCCGATGGTGCGCCGCCAGCTCGCCGAGATCTTCCGGCGCGAGCCCAACATCGCGATCAACCCTGACGAGGTGGTCGCGCACGGCGCCGCGATCCAGGCCGGCAGCCTGACCGGCGCGCTGTCGGGCGGCACCGGGATGGGCGCGCGCGACGCGGTCGCGACCATCGGGCACTCGCCGCTCGCGCAGGGCGCGGTGACGCTGCCCGAGATCATGGCCCGGCGGCCGGTGCTGCTCGACGTCAACCCGGCGACCCTGGCGATCCACACGGCGGGCGGGTTCATCGAGCGGCTGCTCGACAAGAACGCGCCGATCCCGATCGAGCGCATGCGGGCGTTCACGACGTCGCGCGACAACCAGACCCGGGTCGAGATCGATTGCTGCCGCGGCGAGGCGAGGCGCTACACCGAGAACGAGCCGCTCGGCACCCTGGTGCTCGACGACCTGCCGCCGCGGCCGCGCGGCGATGTCCAGATCGAGGTCCAGTTCCGGGTCGACGCCGACGGCATCCTGCACGTCCGCGCGACCGACCGGGCGTCGGGCAAGGCCCAGGAGGCGAACCTCCAGGTGCTCGGCGCGCCGGTCGAGGCGCCGGCCGGCACCGGCGATCCGCCCGGCGATGCGCCCGGTGATCCCGGCGGGAAGCGATGAGCGCGCGGGCGGACGTGCTGCTATGGGCCCAGCGCGTGGTCGCCCGCCAGGGCGCCACGGCGCACCAGATCCTGGACATCGCGCCCGGATCCGGGCTGGAGGCCGTACAGGACGCGTTCCACCGGATCGCGCGGATGGCTCACCCGGACCTGCACCGCCGGACGCTGCTGCCCGACGAGCTCGAGCTGGTGACCACGGCCTACGCGCGCGCCGCGGCGGCCTACCAGGAGCTCCGCGGCTCGCGCTCGACGACCCGGCTGCGGCCGATCCGGGACAACGCGCCCGCCCAGGCCGCGCCGACCACCGCCGTGATCCCGACCTCGCCGCCGGCGCACAAGGCGGACGCGGTGCCCGACGAGCCGGCCGCCCCGGCGCCGCTGATGTCGAGCAAGGCGCTCGTCCATTATCGCAGGGCCGAGCTGGCGCTCCGCCGCGGCGACCTGACCGGCGCGGTGCTCCAGCTCAAGATGGCGATCGCCCGCGATCCGCAGTCGACGTTCCTGCGCTGCGCGCTGACCGAGGTCGAGGCGGAGGTCATGAAAAAGCCATGACACGGTCACGACTGGTCGGACCGGCGGCGCCGTGAAACACCGAGGCAGATCGCCGAGGCGCCGCCGGATCAAGATCGACACATTGCGATTCCCGCCCTCGAAAGCCCTCGGGTAAGGTGCGCGTCATGGCACCCCGGACGACGACCAGGACCTCCATCACGGGCTACGGTGTGTGGCACCCGCCGACGGTGCTCGGCAACGAGGAGCTATGCGCGGCGTTCAACCAGTTCGTCCGGCGCGACAACGCGAGCAACGCCGAGGCGATCGCCGCCGGCACCCGCGAGCCGCTGCGCGAGTCGACGCCGGACTGGATCGTCAGGGCCTCGGGCATCAAGCACCGCTATGTCGAGGACAAGACCGGCCTGCTCGATCCCGAGCGGATGTGTCCGAACATCCCGGATCGGCCGGAGGATCAGCTCAGCATCCAGGCCGAGTACGCGCTCAACGCCGGGCGCCGCGCGCTGGAGGTCGCCGGCCGCGCCGGCGAGGACGTCGACCTCGTGGTGCTCGGCTGCTCGAACCTGCAGCGGATGTACCCGGCGCTGGCGATCGAGGTCCAGGAGGCGCTCGGCGCGCACGGCTACGGGTTCGACCTCCTGCTCGGCTGCTCGGCGGCGACCGGCGCGGCCCAGCTCGCGTCGCAGGCGGTCCAGCTCGGCCAGGCCCGGTGCGCGCTGGTCGTGATCCCCGAGCTCACCACCGGCCACATGAACTGGCGCGAGCGCGACAGCCACTTCATCTTCGGCGATGCCTCGGTGGCGCTGGTCGTGGAGCCGACCGACCGCGCGCAGCCGGGGTCCTGGGAGATCCTGTCGACCCGGATGATGTCGAAGTGGTCGAGCAACATCCGCAACAACCAGGGCTACCTCGACCGCTGCGATCCGCGCACCGAGGACAGCATCGACAAGCTGTTCCACCAGAACGGCCGCCGGGTGTTCAAGGACGTGGTGCCGCTGGCGTCGAAGTTCATCACCGATCACCTCGCCGCGCACGACCTCGAGCCGGCGCAGATCGCACGCTACTGGCTGCACCAGGCCAACCAGAGCATGAACGAGCTGATCGCGAAGCGGATCCTCGGCCGCGAGGCCACCCGCGAGGAGGCGCCGATCATCCTCGACGAGTACGGCAACACCGCGTCGGCCGGCTCGCTGATCGCGTTCTCGCACCACAACGCCGACCTGCCGGCGGGTAGCCATGGCGTGATGGCGTCGTTCGGCGCGGGGTACTCGCTCGGCTCGCTGCTCCTGCAGCGCCAGTAGTCCGGACCGAGCGAAGCCCGACGAGGCGCGCCAGAGGCGCGTCACGGCGGAACAGCGCAGCGAGGGACGGACGGAAGAAAATGGAAAATGGGAGGGCGTGGCCCTGGAACAGGGACACCCCTCTCCGCGACTGCGACCGCGACACCGCCGCGACACACCAGGCCAACGCAGTTCGCCGCAAAACCGCCGCCGCGTCACCCGGCGCGCGGCGTGACGCGGGCGGACGCGGCGGCGCAGAACGCTGCAGCAAGCGCCGGGCCACCGACGCTGCCAGGGCAGTGACAGATCGGCAACGCGCCGGCGAACCGTTTCGCGACGTGGTCTGTCATCTCCCGGGTGAGCCCGCGGGGGGTGCGGCACCCCGCTTGCTTCGGCTGTCCTGCCCCCCCCAACCTGGAGCCATGCATGCTCTCGATCTCCGGCCTGTCCCACAGCTACGACGGTCGTACCCGCGCGCTCGATGACGTCACGCTCGACATCCCGCGCGGGATGTTCGGACTGCTCGGCCCCAACGGGGCAGGCAAGTCCACGCTGATGCGGTGCGTGGCGACGCTGCAGGTCCCCACCGCCGGCTCGATCGTGTTCGACGGCATCGACGTGCTCGCCGAGCCGGCCCGGCTGCGCGCCGTGCTGGGCTACCTGCCGCAGGACTTCGGCGTCTACCCGCGGGTCTCGGCCTACGACATGCTCGACCACCTCGCGGTGCTCAAGGGCCTCGTCGCGCGCGGCGAGCGGCGCGACACCGTCGAGACCCTGCTCCAGCAGGTCAACCTGTGGGAGGTGCGCAAGAAGGCGATCGCCGGGTTCTCCGGTGGCATGCGGCAGCGGTTCGGCATCGCCCAGGCGCTGATCGGCCGGCCCCGGCTGATCATCGTCGACGAGCCGACCGCCGGGCTCGACCCCGAGGAGCGCAACCGGTTCAACAACCTGCTCGCCGAGATCGGCGAGAACATGGTGGTGATCCTGTCGACCCACATCGTCGACGACGTCACCGACCTGTGCTCGCGGGTCGCGCTCATGGTCGACGGCCGGATCGTCGCCAACGACACGCCCGCCGCGCTGATCGACGCGTTCCACGGCAAGCTGTGGGCGCGCACGATCGACAAGGCCGAGCTCGCCGCGTGCCGCGAGCGGTTCGGCGTGATCGCGACCCGGCTGCGCGCCGGCCAGACCCAGATCCACGTCCTGGCCGACGCCGCGCCCGAGCCGGCGTTCGAGCCGGTGGCGTCGAACCTCGAGGACGTCTACTTCGCCACCCTGCATCGCCACCGCCAGGCCGCCGGCGTCGCCGCGGCGCCGGGGGGGAGGTGAGCATGGCCATGCTGCGGCACATCGCCCGCTTCGAGTGGCGCTACCAGCTGCGCAGCCCGGTGTTCTGGGTCGGCTGCGCGCTGTTCTTCCTGTTCACGTTCGGCTCGGTGACCGTCGACGAGATCCAGATCGGCAGCCGCGGCAACGTCAACATCAACTCGCCGTACGCGATGCTGCAGACCCTGGCGATCATGAGCCTGTTCTCGATCTTCGTGATCGTGGCGATCGTCGCCAACGTGGTGATCCGCGACGACGAGACCGGGTTCGCACCGATCATCCGGACGACCCGGGTCAGCAAGTTCAGCTACCTGGTCGGCCGGTTCGCTGGCGCCTCCGCCGCCGCGCTCGGCGTGCTGGCGATGATCCCGCTGGCGATCGCGATCGGCGCGCAGATGCCGTGGCTCGATCCCGAGAAGGTCGGCCCGTTCCGGATCGGCGACTACCTGTACGCGCTGTTCGCGTTCGGGCTGCCGACCCTGCTGATCATCGCCGCCGGCTACTTCGCGCTGGCGACCGCCACGCGCTCGATGATGTGGACCTACGTCGGCGCGGCCGCCACGCTGCTCGGCTACCTGGTGATCCGCGGCGCGCTGCGCGATCCGCAGTTCGACACGGTGTCGGCGCTGACCGATCCGTTCGGGCTGTCGGCGCTGGCCGTCGTGACCAAGTACTGGACCGCCACCGAGCGCAACACCCAGCTGCCGGCGATGTCGGGCCTGTTGCTCGCCAACCGCGTGCTGTGGTCCGCGGTGGCGCTCGCGCTGTTCGCGGTCGCGTACCGGCGGTTCCGGTTCGAGCAGCCCGGTGCGCAGGCCGCGCGCCGCCCCGCCGCGGACGACACCGCTCCGCCGCCCCGGCCCGCGCCGGCGGCCCCGCCGCTGGCCCCGGTGCATCACGACAGCCGCGCGACGCGCTGGCTGCAGCTGTGGCGGCTCGCGCGGTTCGACATGGTGTTCGTGTTCCGGAGCCCGGCGTTCTTCGTGCTGATCACCCTCGGCATGATCAACGCGATCGCCTCGCTGCTGCTCGGCGGGCGGTATTACGGCAGCGGCACCTACCCGGTGACCCGGATCGTGGTCCAGACGCTCAACGGTGCGTTCACGATCTTCCCGATCATCATCGCGGTGTTCTACTCCGGCGAGCTGGTGTGGCGCGATCGCGAGCGCAAGGTCCACGAGATCGTCGACGCGACCGCCGCGCCGGACTGGGCCCACCTGGTGCCCAAGATCGTCGCGATCACGCTGGTGCTGAGCGCGACCTCGCTCGCCGCGATCGCCTCCGGCGTCGTCGTCCAGCTGATCAAGGGCTACACCCACCTCGAGCTCGGCGCCTACCTGGTGTGGTTCGCGCTGCCGATGTCGATCGGCGCCGTGCAGCTCGCCGTGCTGTCGGTGTTCGTCCAGGTCCTGGTGCCGCAGAAGTACCTCGGCTGGGGCGTGATGCTGATCTACGTCGTGGCCACGGTCGCGCTGTCCGCCGGTGGCTTCGAGCACAACCTGTACAACTACGCCGGCACGCCGACCGTGCCGCTGTCCGACATGAACGGCATGGGCCGGTTCTGGGTCGGCCAGACCTGGTTCCAGGTCTACTGGGGCGCGTTCGCGCTGGTGCTCGCGGTGCTCGCCTACGCGCTGTGGCGGCGCGGCACCACCGTGGCGCTGTGGCCCCGGATCCGGCGCGCGCGGCTGCGCGGCGGCGCCCTCGCGGTGCTCGCCGCGGCGCTCGCGGTGTGGCTCGGCAGCGGCGCGTACATCTACTACAACACCAACGTCCTGAACCGCTACGTCACCGCACCCGAGCGCGATGCCCGGCTCGCTCGGTTCGAGCAGCAGTTCCTGCGCTACGAGACCCTGCCGCAGCCCAAGATCACCGCGGTGACGCTCGACGTCCAGCTCTACCCGCGCGAGGTCCGCGCGGTGACCACCGGCCGCTACCGGATCCAGAACCGGACCGACGCGCCGATCGACGCGCTGCACCTGACCTACCCCGAGAACCTGCAGCTCGATCGGGTCGAGCTCGCCGGCGCCCACCTGGAGCGCGACTGGCCCGACGACCACTACCGGATCTACAAGCTCGACCCCGCGATGCAGCCCGGCGAGGTCCGCGAGCTCGCGTTCGTCACCACGCTCGCCGAGCGCGGGTTCCCCAACAGCCGCCCGCTGACCCGGATCGTGGAGAACGGGACGTTCCTCGACAACAGCGAGATCGCGCCGACCCTGGGCATCTCGCGCGCTGGCCTGCTCAAGGACCGCGCCAAGCGCCGCAGGTATGGCCTGCCGGTCGACCTGCGGCCGCCGACGCTGGAGGACGACCGCGGCCGCGCGCGCAACGAGTTCCGCGCCGACAGCGACTGGGTCGACGCCGACCTCACGGTCACCACCGACGCCGACCAGACCCCGATCGCGCCCGGCCGCACGGTGAGCGACACCACCACCGGCGGGCGGCGCACCCTGCACTGCCGGTCCGACGCGCCGATCAACCACTTCTTCTCGATCCAGTCGGCGCGCTACGAGGTCCGGCGCGACCGCTGGAACGGCGTCGACCTCGCCGTCTACTTCCACCCCGGCCACGACTACAACGTCGACCGCATGATCCAGGCCATGAAGACATCGCTCGCGCTGTTCAGCGAGCAGTTCTCGCCCTACCAGTTCCACCAGGCGCGGATCCTCGAGTTCCCGTCCTACGCGATGTTCGCCCAGTCGTTCGCCAACACGATCCCGTACAGCGAGGACATCGGCTTCCTGCTCCAGCTCGGCGATCCGGCCAAGATCGACGTCGCGACCTACGTCACCGCGCACGAGATCGGCCACCAGTGGTGGGGCCACCAGCTGGTGCCGAGCGAGCAGCAGGGCGCGTCGATGCTGGTCGAGAGCTTCGCGCAGTACTCCGCGCTGCTGGTGATGGAGCGGATGTTCGGCAAGGAGCAGATCCGCAAGTTCCTCAAGTACGCGCTCGACAACTACCTGCGCAGCCGCGGCGGCGAGGTCGTCGAAGAGCTGCCGCTCGCGCGGGTCGAGGAGCAACCGTACCTCCACTACCACAAGGGCTCGCTGGTGATGTACTGGCTCAAGGAGGTGGTGGGCGAGGCCAAGGTCAACGCCGCGCTCGCCGCGCTGCTCCGCGAGTACGCGTTCAAGGCCGCCCCGTACCCCAACACCCGAGACTTCCTGCGCCTGCTGCGCGCCGCCGCCGGCCCCGAGTACGACTCGCTGATCACCGACCTGTTCGAGCGCATCACGCTGGTCGATGCCAAGGCCACCGCGGCCACCGCGACCGCGCGCGGCGACGGCACCTACCAGGTCAAGATCGACGTCGAGGCCCACAAGCTCTACGCCGACGGCAAGGGCGTCGAGACCGAGGCGCCGCTCGACGAGCCGTTCGACATCGGCGTGTTCACCGCCGAGCCCGGCAAGCCCGGGTTCACCGCCGCGTCGGTGCTGACGATGCGGCGCGAGCCGATCCAGTCCGGCAAGCAGACCGTGACCGTGGTCGTCGCCCAGCAGCCGGCGTGGGCCGGCATCGATCCCTACAACAAGCGGATCGACCGCAACTCCGACGACAACCTGGTCAAGGTCGAGCTCGGCGCGGCAGCGCCGGCGCGGTGAGTCGGGCAGCGATCCGCGGAACACCATTGCCTCAGTGCGCAGCGCACGCCGGCTGGCCCGGGAGCGGCGCCAGGCCGTGCGCGCAGCCGACCGCGTCGAGCGCGGCGACGCGATCCGCGGCCTGGAACGTCTGCAGGGCGCGCGCGAGCTCGCCGGTGTAGGCCGCCCGGGTCGCCGGGAGGTCGGCGCCCGGGCGCAGCACGCCGCGGGCGCGGGCGAACGCGACGAGCTCCTGGTGGACCGCCTGCAGCATCGCCAGCGTCGTGCGGTCCTGGGGCAGGAGCCGCGCGTAGTCCACGCCGGTCTCCCAGGCGTGGCGCAGCAGGTGGATGCCCTGAGCGCACTCGGCGTCGGTCAGGTCGACCGAGAACCCCGACGCCGACGGACCCGAGATCACCGAGCGGTCGGTGCACACGTGGTGGGTGATCCGGTCGGCGAGCAGGTGGAGGTAGACCCCGAGCCGGGCGTCGGCGGCGTGGCCGGCGCTGGCGTCGTGGGCGCCGTCGGTGGCGACCAGCGCATCGAAGTCGGGCGCGCGGACCGGCGTGCTGCTGTCCTGCACCAGCTGCGGCCCGGCCTGGGTCGCGAACGGCAGGTCGAGCGGACCGAACAGGCGGATTGCAGCCTGGATCGGCGTCCCGGGCGCGAAGCAGGTGGCGCCGGTCGCATGGTCGCCCGCCGCGCTCTGGACGGTGAGCCCGGCGGTGCACGCCGGCTTCGCCGCGCTCGAGGTGGCGAGCGCCCACGCCCGGAAGTTGGCGAGCGTGACCTCGGTGGCGGCGTCGGTCGGATCGGGGTGCAGCCCGTCGATGCCCGGCGGCGGCGTGGCCCGGCCGTGGTTGTACGGCGCGATCACGTGGAGCAGGACGCCGCCCGACATCGCGTCGGTGCGGACCAGCCCGGTGACGCTGGCCGTGGCCAGCGCGCCGCCGCCGACCGGCCGGGAGTCGTTGTCGCGGATCTCGAACGCACCGAGGTCCGCCGACTCGTCGTACGCCGCGATCCAGTACGCGTCGGTCGCCGAGAACCCGACCGCCTGCGCGAGCAGGAACGTGACGTCGGTGTGGACCGAGCTGCGCCCGCCGTCGGAGGCGTTGCGCTGGCGCGCGACCACCGCGATCAGCGCGACCTTGCACGCCGCGGTGTCGGTGCCGGCCGGCCGGCACACCTCGGGCAGCGGGCCGCAGTTGGCCAGCGGCCCGCCGCCGGGCGCGTAGCACAGGTCCTCGGCGAACGCGGCGGCGTCGCGCGCCGGGGTCAGGATCGCGCCGGCCGCGAGCGCGGCGGCGAGCGCCGTGGAGCGAGAGCGAGGGGAGGTGCGGAGATCAGCCATGAGATTTGTTCGCATGCCGTCACTGTGGGCGCCGCCTCGCTTATTGTCAACTTGGACAATATAACGCCGGATGACGCCGGTCGGATTCCCTTCACGGTGCACCGACATAGACGCGCAGCATCCGCTGCAGCTCGGTCCGGAGCACCGCGAGCTCGACCGGGGCCGACCGGCCGAACGCGCGATCCATCGCATCGCCGAGCACCGCCCACCCGGTGATGCTCGCCAGCGCGACCATCGCGGCGAACTCCAGGCGCGCGCGGGGCAGCGGCGTGCCGACGGCCGCAAACCGCGCCGCCATGCTGTCGATCAGGCGCCCGAGCTGGCCGTCGCGGCCGACGATCTCCGCGCCGCGTCCGGACAGGAACGACCACACCAGCAGGCGGACCAGCGTGCGATCCTCGAGCAGGTCGACCAGCACCGACAGCAGCGGCACCTCGTCGGGCGCGAACATCATCTGCGCGAGGTGGGCGAACGCGGTGGTCCGCGCCGCGTCCAGCCGCCGGGCGATCACGGCCGCGATCAGCCCCTCGTAGGTCGTGAAGTAGTGGGTCACCAGGCCATGGCTGACCCCGGCCTCGGCCGCGATCTCGCGCAACCCGACCGCGTCCGGCAGGTGCTCGCGGAACACGCGGTCGGCGGCATCGAGGATGTGCGCGCGCGCATCCTCGGGACTGCGGCGCAGGCGCGGCCTGGAACGCTTGGCTGGCATCCGGCGAAGGTATGCCGATCCGGCCCAGTATTCCACGGCTTGACAATAGCGGCGGCTGGCAGGCGATGATCACTGCTCCCGCCGGTCCTCCCCGCGCCGGGGTCCAGGATCTGTTGTCACGTCGGACAATATGACGGCATGGCCGCGACCTCCGGCGAGGCGAACCGCCGCGCCCGCCGCTGCACGGCGCCCGCATGCGCCGGGGCGCTCCCGGGGCCCGTCGATGAGCGCCGCGATCGCGGCCCTGCGCGGCGCGCGCCGACGAGCCTGAGGCGCCGCGGCTCCCGGTCGGGGGAGCGTCCGCGATCCGGTCGGTCAGCTCGTTCGCGACCATTTCGCACGGACAATTCTGGAACACGAGTGCGCCGCTGCTGCGGAACCCCCGCGTCCGGCGCGCCGGGCTCGCGGTCCACGCCTTGCTTGACCGCGCCGTACTCGAAGCCAACTGCTCCGAGAAAGATGGAGACCACCAAGATGATGCCAGAGACGAATGAAGGGCAGCGACTGCAGTATGCGATTCAGGCCGCGATGCGTGCGGTCCAGGCCCGGGGCGGCGAGACCGGCAGCTCCGAGTGGGGACCCGGCGAGGACCAGCTCGATCAGGTGCACAACCGGCTCAAGGACGCGATCCGCGACCGCGTCGCGCAGCGCGTGCACGAGAAGCTCGCCGAGGTCGCGCGGGAGCACGTGCGCGAGGTCGTGCGCGACAAGCTGTCCAGCGAGCTGCGCGCGGGCCTGCTCGAGGCGCAGAGCGAGCGCGGCTTCGACTTCTCGCGGATCGAGCGCAAGCTCGGCGAGCGGATGTCCGAGGCGCTCGCCGAGCGCATGTCGGAGGCGATCCGCAGCAAGGTCGCCGACGCGGTCCGCGAGCGGCTCGGCGACGTCGTCCGCGAGGCGGTCAGCGACACGCCGTGGGCCGAGGACGCCGACCGGATCGCGACCAAGGTCCGCGAGTACCTCGAGCCCGAGATCGTCGAGCGGCTCGGCGACGCGGTGCGCGAGCGGGTGCGCGAGGTCGCGCGCGAGCGGATCCAGCAGGCCGCGCGCGAGCGGCTGAGCGAGGCGTTCCAGATCGCGATCGAGCAGCGCGGCGGCGCCAAGGATCCCGAGCGCATCATGACCACGGTGCGCGAGCGGCTGGGCGACGCGATCGAGCAGCGGGTCGGCGAGGGCATGATGGACCGGCTGCGCGAGGTCGTCCGCTACTGCTTCGAGGACGCCGCGCGGGACCGCCTGCGCGAGGCGCTGCGCAACGCGGTCGGCCAGCGCATGCAGGGCGGCGGCGGCGGCGCGATGCGCATGGCGGCCGCGACCGGCTCGTGGAACCTCGCCGCCGACGGCCTGTCGATGGTCGAGTCGCTCCGCGAGCAGATCCACGACGCGATCCGCGATCGGTTCAGCGAGGCGGTGCGCGAGCGGGTCGGCTCGGCGATCCGGCTGCAGATGGACGACGTCCTGCGCGAGCGGCTGGGCACGGTGATCCGCGCCGCGCTGATGGAGCAGAAGACGCTGGGCGGCTTCGATCCCGATCAGTTCGCGGACTCGGTGCGCGGCCGGCTCGGCCACGCGATCCGCGAGCGGCTCACCGACGCGATCCGCGAGCGCCTCCACGAGGTCCATCGCGATCGCCTGCGCGACGCGATCCGCTCGGCGGTGTCTCAGCGCCAGGTCGAGTTCACCGGGTTCGGCACCGGCACGCACTGACCGCGGGCGGCGTCACCGCGGGCGCGGCGCGCGGGTGGTCGAGGTCCGGCCGGCCATCCGGGCCTCGATCGCCCGGATCTCGCTCGCGGCGTCGGCATGACCGGGCGCGAGCTCGAGGACCTCGTGGAACTGCTGCAGCGCGAGCTGGTCGCGACCGAGCATGCGCTCGACCCGGCCGAGGTGGAACCGCGCGACCTCCGGCCGG
The DNA here is from genome assembly GCA_041495365.1 of Kofleriaceae bacterium. Taxonomy (GTDB): domain Bacteria; phylum Myxococcota_A; class Polyangia; order Haliangiales; family Haliangiaceae; genus JABFXX01. Next base: position 20,980 of record JBGQCL010000170.1, read on the forward strand.
GCGGAGCGGTGGATCGCGCGCTCCAGCAGCCGGCGGGTCTCGGGAGCGACCGCAACCTTGTCCGACGACGCGCAGAACCGGGCCCAGCCCAGCGCGGCGCCGTGGTCGACGTCGTGCGGCGCGAGCTCGACGGCCTGGGCGAGCTCGACGACGGCCTTGACCGGCTGATCGGCGCGCAGCGCCTGGAGGCCGCGCTGGTAGGCCTCGGCGGCGAGCGCGTTGCGATCCGGCGGGGCGTCGAGCGGGACGATCGGGACCGCGCCGTGCAGGGTCGCCATGTACTCGGCGCGGCGCGCCGGATGGGTGAGCGTGGTGAACGCGATGCCGACCTGGGCGAACAGCCGCTGGGCATCGAGCGCCTCGGCGGTGATGCCGATCAGCACGAGCTTGTCCGGCCGCAGGTAGCGCGCGAGCTCGAGGTAGGCGCTGCGCACGGCCTCGACCGGAGCGCCGACCGGGAGGCCGAGCAGGGTGAAGTGGTCGACGCCGCGGTCGATCAGCGCGCAGCGCTGCGCGATCAGCGCCTTGACCTCGCTCGCGGTGAGCGCGTTGGGCCGGACCGTGGTGGTCCGCTCGGTGAACTGCTCGGTGACGACGCGCGACACCCGGGGCGCGGTCGGCACGCGCGACACCATCGGCTCGCGCGGCGTCGGCACGCGCGACACCATCGGCTCGCTCGGGGTCAGCGTGCGCGACACCGTCGGCTCGCGCTGGGTCGGCACCCGGGTGACGATCGGCTCGCTCGGGGTCGGGGTGCGCGACACCGTCGGCTCGCGCGGCGTGGGCAGCCGGGTCATCGTCGGCGCGCGCACGGTCGGCACGCGCGACACCGTCGGCTCGCGTGCGTCGAGCGCCGGCCGCGCC
>JBGQCL010000171.1:0-21770 GCA_041495365.1 Kofleriaceae bacterium
CGACCGGGACTTCTTGCGCGAGGAGGTGCTGACCCTGCGCGTTGCGGACGAACTGGACCGCGCCGCCACGCCAGCCAGCGGTCGGCGTGTACATGCCGGGGTATCCGTAGATCTCGTCGACCGACCATCCGGTGGGAACATGGGGGTCTGCGTAGTCCTCGAAGTCGCCGTTGACGATCAGGCTCGTCGGGCCGACCAGGCTCGTCGGGGTGTCGGGGTAGACGATGTTCGCGACCACCAGTGGCGCGGGCGCCGCACCGTCGCTCGGGGGCGTCTGGTCCGGGGGGGCCGCATCAGGAATCGGCGCCGCATCTGGAACCGGAGCCGCATCCGGGACCGCCGCATCTGGATCCAGCGGTACGCCGGCGTCCGGTCCGTCCAGATCCGACCGTTGCACCGAGACCGATCCAGCCCCGCCGCTGCTACAGGCAACACAGACCAGCGAGATGACCGAATTCCGCATTCGCTTGTGTGGCTCGACCGTCGGCGCACCCGGTTCGAGGTTCGCTACCCGATTGCTACCGCGGGTCGTGACCGGGGATGGTAGGCTGCGGCGGCAGGTGACGTGCGCACGTGCGAGTGCGACGCACAGTCCCGGGATCGCGGCGGGGTCCGAAATTGTCTTGGTCACATTGCCGCACCGGGTGGGAGCCGGCCGGCGAACGCGTGCGCCGGATCTATCTCGGAGTCCCGCTCTGCGAGGCTTCATGAATCGAGTTACCCGGCCGAACACCCGCGCATGCATCCACGAGGCGCCACGATGGTCGTGTCGACCAGCGCCGCGGCCGTCGCGACGATCGCCTGCCTCGGGCTCGTCACGGCCGCGCACGCACAGCGCGCGACCGCGCCGGATTCCCTGCCGACGGCGAGTTCGAGCGTCGAGATGCCGATCGCCCTGCCGCGCGCAACCGAGGTGGTCGACACCGACAAGGCACGCGAGGCCGCGGCGGCGCCGACCGGCGGCCTCACCGCGGCGGGCGACCTGACCCGGGCGTACATCGAGCGCCGGACGCGCGGCGGCGATCCGAAGCGCATCCCGCTCGACCTCGAAGCACTGCTCGTGCGCCGCGACTTCAGCCAGGACAGGCCGATCCAGGTCGGCGATCAGATCGTGATCCCCACCGCGCGGCGCAGCGTCCTCGTCGAAGGCGCGGTGACGCGCGCGGGCAGCTACGAGTTCAATCCGCAGTTCGGGATCGCCGAGTACATCTCGAACGCCGGAGGTCGCACTCGCACGGCGCGCGAGCTGACGGACATCATGCTGATCCACCCGTCGGGCGTGGTGGTGCCGTATCGCGGCGATACGGTGGTCGCACCGGGGGACACGATCGTCGTTCCCGAGCGCAACTTCTCGCGTCCCGAGATCGTGCAGATCGCGGTGGCGAGTGCGTCGCTCGCGATCAGCGCGCTGTGGATCGGCGACAGTATCTCGAGGGGCCATTGATGCCCGCGCTCCGCGAATCCAGCCTCGAGCGCGATCTGGTCGCGATCCTGCTGTCACGCTGGAAGACCCTCCTGGTGTGCAGCGCGCTCGGGCTCGCCGCCGGAGTCGGATACCCGCTGGTCGCGCCGGAGTGGTACGAGGCGCGCCTGGCGGTCTTGCCGTCGCAGGACGGCGAGAACAGCAAGCTGGCCAAGTTCGCGGCGCTCGGCGCGTCGGCGGGGCCGTCACCCGCGGTGTCCGGCGACGTCCTGCGGATCCACGCCGTGCTGTCGAGCGTGTCGGTCAGCGATGCCGTGATCGCCAAGTTCGACCTTCAGCAGCGCTACGGCACACCCACGATCGAGCGCACCCGGAAGCGGCTGGACGAGCACTGCACCCGGAGCATCGAGCTCAAGGCGGGGGTCGTCGTGCTGACGTGCGAGGATCGCGAACCCCGGATCGCGCGCGATCTCACCGCGTACTTCGGCGAGGTCGGCAACGCGGTGTTCGAGCGGATCACGGTATCCACGGCGCGCGCGGAGCGCCGCTTCCTCGAGCAGATGGTGGCGAAGGCCCAGGCGGACGTCGATCGGTCGTCCGCGGCGCAGCGCGAGTACCAGGAACGCCATCGCCTGCTCGATCTGCCCGCGCAGAGCAAGGCGGTGATCTCCGCGATGGCGACCCTCGAGGGCGACCTGATCTCGAAGCGGATCGAGCTGTCGTACCTGCGAGGCTTCGCCTCGCCCGACGAGTCGCACCTGCGGCAGGTGACCGACCAGGCGGCGATCGTGGAGCGCGAGCTCCGCCGGCTCGAGAGCTCGACCGCAGACGACGACCGCGACTCCGCCGGTTTCTTCCCGCACGCGGCGCGCGTCCCCGGGCTGCGATTCGAGCTCGAGCAGCTGGCGCGCGCCGAGAAGATCCAGGAGACCGTGTACGCGATGCTGACGCAGCGCCTCGCGATGGCGCGCGTCGACGAGGCGCGCGACACGCCGACGTTCCAGATCCTCGATGCGCCGACCCTGCCGATGACAGCGTCACGACCGCACCACACGCGGATCGCGGCGTTCGGTACGGCGGGCGGACTCGCGCTCGGGCTGGTGTGCGTGGTCGCCCCGATCTGGTGGCGACGGCGGGTCCGCTCGATGACCCGAGACGACGCAAGGCTTGCCAAGGAGATCGATTCGTGACCGAGACATATCCTCCCGAGGTCGTGACGGTGGCGGGAGTTCCCGTCCACGCGGTCGAGAATGTCATGATCGATACGCTGCTCGCCGCGCGCGAGCGCGCCCGGTCCTCTCCGGTCCTGACCACGCTGGGGCTTGGCGAGCGAGCGGGCGGGCTGGTGACGCTGCATCGCCCGAGCAACGTGGACGATGTCGAGGCGCTGCAGCAGCTGCTCGCGACCCTCGACGGGCTCGGCGTGCGCCTGGTATTTCCGGTTCACCCGCGGACTCGCCAGCGCATGGCGTCCGCCGGGATCACGCTCGATCCCGGGCGCTGGCTGGTCTGCAAACCGCTCGGCTACCTGGACTTCCTCCGGTTGCAGGCGTCGGCGCGCGTCGTGTTCACCGACTCCGGTGGCATCCAGGAGGAGACCACGGTGCTCGGCGTTCCCTGCATCACGCTGCGCGACAACACCGAGCGCCCGGTCACCTGCGAGCAGGGCACCAACCAGCTCGCCGGAACCTCGCGGGAGGCGATCGTCGCCGCCTATCACCGCATCGACGAGCTCGGACGCGCCCGGCGCGTGCCCGAGAACTGGGATGGCAAGAGCGCGCAGCGGATCGCCGCCGCGATCGCCGATGCCCTGGCCTGATCTGCGGCCCGGCGACGCCGCTCGGCCGAGCTTCGCCCACCCGGCTGCGCTCCGGCCGCTACCTCGGATCGTGATCGCGTGACGGCAACAGCGTCCGGACGACGTCGTCGGTGCACTTTGCCATGGTCAGCGCGGCTCGTTGATGCGCCAGTACCCTGCGTGCGGCACGCACATAGGCCGCCGGATCGCCGCTCAGCGTCGTGACCGTCCGTGCGATGCGCTCGGGATCGACATGCTCGGCGGACGCGAGCTCAGCTCCGTCCTCCGGGAAGATGTCGATGATGCCTCCGGCGGTGGTCGTGATCGGGACGACACCGTGGGCCATCGCCTCGAGCAACGCGAGCGGCTGACCCTCGATATCACCCGGGATCGGCAGCACGAAGAAATGCGAGCTCGCGAACAGCTCCGCCTTCGCGCGCTCGCCGGCGAACCCGACAAGCTCGATCGTTCCAGCGGCGAGCTCGTCGGCGAACTCGGCACCGAAGGACGCGCGCTCGGGGTCGAACAGCCAGGTGCCCGCACACCGCAGCCGCACGTCGACACCGCGCCGGGTCAGCACCCGCACCGCCTCGGCGGCGATCCACAGCCCCTTGGCCCGGTACAGGTTGCTCAGGAACAACAGCTCGATCCGGGCCCCCGGCGCGGGCGCGCGGACCCCGTCGGGATCGCGCCGCGAGGGCGCCACACCGTTGTTGATCGCGACACACTCCACGCCGGTCGCGCTGCGTAGCTTCGCGGCGAACGTCGGACCGAGACAGATCGTCCGCTCGCACGCGCGGAGCGCCGCTTCCATCACCTGCGCCTGCCAGCCTCCGCGCTCCCGGATCGCGAGCCAGGCACATCCGTGGACATGGGCAACGAGGCGTCCTCCGAGACCCCGAGCGACGCAGGCGATCGCGAGGTCGCGCAGGACTCCGGCGCCGCCCTGGCACGGCGTGAAGTAGATCGCCGCCGGCATGCGGCCTGCGACGCGCGCACGCGCAAGTGCGACGCCGAGTCTCAGGATCGCGGTAGCGTCCGCGATCGTCTTGGTCGCCCCGATCCGCGCGACCTCGCGCAGATCTTTCCGTGTACCGATCGAGAACACGCGGTACTCGATCCCGCGATTCGCGAGCTCGCCGAGCAGCGCCGCGTTGAACGCCGCCACGCCGTGCACGGGTGGCGGCAGGTTGGAGACCAGCCAGATCTCGGCCACGATCATCGAGGCTAGCAGGGATACCGGGCTGCGCGAAGCGCTCCGCGCCGCGGGAGCTCACCGCGTCGCGGCGATGGTAACCGCGATCCCGCTGACCACGAGGCTGGCGCCGGCGATGATCAGCTGCGCGATCTCGGAGCGGCTGAAGTTGCGCTCGGGCACGAGGATCGCGTCGCCCGGGGAGGGCTTCATCCCGGAACGAAACGGACGGGTGTGTCCGCTGGGATCGATCAGCTGGGTCTCATCGAGATCGCGCGCCGTGCGCGTTCGGCCCCCCGCGCGGGCGATGTACTCGGACACCCCGAACGCCGGGTTGTAGTTGTAGAGCCCGGCCCGGGCGACCGCGCCCTCGACGAGCACGCTGTACTGCATCGGCGGCACGACGATCGTGTCGTCCGGCTGGACGGGCCGATCGGCGCCGAACTCGCGGCGGACGAGCAGGGCAACGAGATCGACGGGGATCAGCTCGGGCGGCTGACCGGGTCGCGGCCGTGCGATGTAGGAGCGGCGGAGATCGCCCGGCGCCTTGATCCCGCCGATCCGGTTGAACAACGACAGCACGGTGTCGCCGTCCACGAACGGGATACGGCGGCTCGTCGTCGCAGGATCGGGCGGCTCCGCGCCGCCTGTACCACCCGCGCCGCCCATACCACCCCCGCCGCCCGTGCCGACCTCCGTGCCGATGACCAGCACGGTCCGCTCGAGTTCCTGGCTGCCGCGTACGATGATCAGATCGTCATCCTGCAGCGGCGTGTTCGGCGCGGCATCGCCAGCGAACGGCAGCTCGGTCGTCGCTTGCTGCTGCCGCGCGTTGCGACGGACCAGCCGCACCGACAACGCGCGGCTGACGCTACTCGTGAATCCGCCGGCCAGGTCGAGCAGCTCGGCGAGATCCTTGGTCGCGACCAGCTCGTACTGGCCAGGCCGGCGAACGGGGCCGCCGATGGTCACGACCGGGCTGGCGAACGGCACGGTGATCACGTCGCCGTCGAGCAGGAACGGGTTGTAGGCGACATCCCCGGTGAGCTCGTAGCGCACGAGGTCGGCCATCCCCGTGGTGCCGTCGTGGTGCTTGATCGAGATCCGCCGGCGCGAGCCGCCCCCGATGCCCGCCCTGGCGATCACGGTCGACACGCGATCGAGGGCACGGCTGACATAGCTGCCTGGCTGCTTGACGTTGTCGACGACGTGAACGACGAACGAGCGCGGCGACAGCAGCGTGATGTCGAAGCTGAGTCCCGGGTAGACCGCGCGGATCTTCGATTGCATGGCGGTCCGTACCGCGGACAGGGTCTTCCCGGCGACGGGAATGAACCCAACCCTCGGGATGAACGCGCGGCCCTCGAGGTCCGTGATGAGCTTGAGCTGGAGGTTCTGCGAGCCCCAGAAGTCGAGCTCGAACACGTCGCCGGGGCCGCACACGTACGTCCTGGGATCGATCGGATGCTCGATCGACAGCGGCGGCTGGGACGGGACCACGGACAGCGGCGCGGCGACGTTGCCGCCGAGCACGTCGCCGACGGGGCGCACGGTGACCGGGACGGTCGGCCCTGCGCTCGTCGATCTGGACTCGTCCTCCACGGACCTGGGATCGGGCGGCAGCGACTGCGCCAACGCGGTGCCCGCGATCGCGACCAGCACGACGACGATTCTCCACGCTCCTGGCATCGCGAGCACGCTACCTCAAGCGTCGCACCGACGCTACTGCGCCCCACGCAGAACAGCCCGGACCACCACGGTCCTCGGGCGGCAGGCCGGCTCGCGATGCGATACCGTCGCGCATCCTGCCCTCGCGACTCCACCTGCTCCGCGGTCTGGCCGCGGCGATCGCGCTGGACCCCGCGGCCGCGGCCGGCTCGCCGGGCGTTTCACTCGACGATCCGGTGTACGACGCACTCGACCAGCGCGAGCTCGCGGGCGAGCTGCCGCCGTTCCGCGGCGGCCTGGTCCCGCTGACCGAGGCGCGCGTCTGCGAGCTCGGCGGCGATGCGCCGGCCGCGCCGGACGGCGCGTGGATCCGGCCGATCGAGCGCGCCGCGTTCCGGATCGACGCGGCGCACGAGGACGAGCGCGGCTACTCGACCCCGGCGCGGCCGCGCGACGTCGCCGGCGAGCTCGCGCTGTCCTGCGAGGACCAGGCCGGCCGGCCGTGCGGCCACGGGCTGGGGCTGGCGGCCGAGCTCGACGCCGCCGCCGGCTACGGCGCCTGGCTCGCCGGCGCGGTCCGGCTGCGCGCCCAGACCGGCAGCGAGCGCTACCCGACCGCAGTCGCCGTCGACCGCGCTTACGCCTCGGCCGAGCTCGGGCCGATCGCCGCCGAGGTCGGCCGCGACGTGCTCGTGCTCGGCCCCGCCGCGCATACCCAGGTCGGCTGGAGCACCAACCCGCCGCCGCTCGACCAGCTCCGGCTGTCCGGCGCCCGGCCGCTGGCGCTGTCGCGGCAGCTGCGCCTCGACGTGGTGTACGTGCTCGGCCGGCTCGCGGCGCCGCAGACCTACCCGGGCGACCTGGTCAGCATCACGCGCGCGCAGCTCGACATCGGAGACCGCGTCGAGGTCGGCGCGATGCAGCTCTTGCAGCTCGCGGGCGACGGCGCGCCGAGGTTCGGGCTGTGGGACTTCGTGCTCGAGCACGTGCGGCGGCGAGACCCGTCGGCGGGCGCGAACGACAGCTCGAACCGCCGGCTCGGACTCGATGTCGCCGCGCACATCGCTGGGTTCGGCGGCGCGCGGATCACCTACCAGCTGATGTTCGAGGACCTGCGCAGGCAGTTCGTCAGCGCGCTGCGCTACGACGCCGACCACGTGGTCAGCGTCGCGACCCGCTGGCTGACGGTCGAGTGGCACCACACCGGCGTGCGCTCGTACGAGCACATCCCGCGGCGCACCGGATTCACCAGCGGCGGCCGGATCGTCGGCGATCCGCTCGGCCCGGCGGCGCACGCCGTGTACGTCGGCGGCCGGATCCCGGCGCGCTGGGGAGTGGTGATGCCATGGACCGAGGTCGCCGCGCTCGCGAGCGACCGCTACGACATCCTCGAGGGCCACCCGATCGTGAAGTCCAGCGACGGCCCGACCGAGCTGCGGTTCCGGATCGGCGTGCGCGCCCGCATCGCGCTCGGCGACCGCGTGGAGATCGATCCGGAGGCGGCGGTGGAGGACGTCGAGCGCGCCGCCTACGTGTCGGGGGCACGCCGGAACAACGCCGTGATCCGCGCGGTGGTCGTGTGGCGCCCGCAGCCTGGAAACGCTCGACCGGTGCGCGTGCCGCTCGACATCGAGTGACGCGGCGACGAGGTCAGTCGCGCAGCGAGCAGCCGAAGCCGTTCTCGTAGCGCGCGGTCGCGCTCGCCAGGACGAGGCTGCTGGCCGTGACCTCGGCGGTGCCCGGGTGGATCGAGATCAGCTTGCGCGCGAGCGGATCGAGATCGCCCACGCAGCTCTCGAGGGTGCGGCCGCTCACGAACAGACAGGCGCAGGTTTGCTGCGCGACATACCCGGTCCCGATGTTCATCAGGAGCGGCACGCGAAACACGCGCCAGGCGACCGCGACGGCGACCACCAGGAGGACGACCGCGCCGAGGGCGATCCGTTTGCGCCGCGCGAGCGCCATCATTATCATGCGGCGATGCTACTCGACGCGCGGCGAGCCGTCATGTCCCTGGCCAGTCTGGTGCTGCTGGCCGCCGGCGCACGCGCCGAACCTCCCGTGGCCACGGCCCTCCGGTCGCTTCCGCCGCAGGCCGCCGACGTGCCCTGGCCGATGACCGCGTGGCCGGTCGGCCCGCTGCCCGCCGGCGTGAGCCCCGAGAAGCTCGATGCGGCGCTGGCGGTGGTCGCCCGGCCGCAGCCGCGCCTCGGAGAGACCCGCGCGGTGGTCATCATCCAGCGCAGCAAGCTGGTCAGCGAGCGCTACATGCCGGGCTACGGCCCCGACACGCCGCTCTTGTCGTGGTCGATGGCCAAGTCGATCACGCAGGCGATGGTCGGGATCGCGGTGCGCCGCGGCCTGGTCGACATCGACAGGCCGATGGGCAATCCGCACTGGCCCGCCGGCGACGCGCGCGCGCAGATTCCGTGGCGCAACTGGCTCAACATGATCGATGGGCAGGACTATCACGAGATCGGCGTGAGCGATCAGACGCGCAGCGACGCCGCCAAGATGCTGTACGGCCCCGGCCGCCTCGACGTCGCCGGCTATGCCGCGTCGCTGCCGCTCATCCACCCGCCCGCGACCCACTGGAACTACAACTCGGCGGGCGTGAACCTGATCGCCGACGCGCTGGCCCGGGTGCTCGCGCCCGGCGCCACCGGCGCCGACCGGCGGTCCCGGATGAGCGCCGTGATGAAGGCCGAGCTGTTCGCTCCGATCGGCATGACCTCGGCGCAGCCCGAGTTCGACGCCACCGGCAACTTCATCGGCTCGGCGCTGGTGTACGCGACGGCGCGCGACTGGGCGCGGTTCGGCCTGCTTTACTTGCGCGACGGGATGTGGCAGGACCAGCGCATCCTGCCCGAGCACTGGGTCGACTTCGCACGCACGAAGACCCCGGTCGACGACTGCGACACCTACGGCGCCGGGTTCTGGATCACGCCGCCCACCGGCCGCGGCAAGCCGTCCCGCGCGCTCGCCCCGGACGGCCCACGCGATCTGTTCGTCGCGCAGGGCCACGAAGGCCAGCTGGTGGTGATCGTGCCATCGAAGGATCTGGTGGTGGTTCGCCTCGGCCACCTCGCCGACCTGTCGGGCTGGGAGCCGCTCGGCAAGTGGGTCGAGCAGGTGGTGCAGCTGTTCCCCGACGTTCGCCCGGGCGGATGACGCCGCGCGGTTCGAGCGCCGGACAGCCGGGGCTCGTGCTCACCGCGCGGACGGCGGCCGGGCCGCGAAGCTACCGTGCCCGTGGCTGCGTCCGGAGAACGGAATCAGATTGGTGAGAGCATGAACTCAACTGCTCGCCGACGCGCCTCAGGCAGACCACTGGCAGGCAGACATGCTCGTTAGCTACTCGACGCCGCGCGGCGACAGCGCGGGCGAGCTCGCGAGCACACCGTCGACGATGACCAGCGCGGTCGCGGTGAGGTCGGCGAACGCGTCCGCGCCGACCACGTCGCGCGCCGCGGGGTAGACGATCACGAGGCCGTCGAGCAGCTCGATCACCAGGTCGCGGCGGCCGCCGCGCTCGAGCGTGGCCGCGAACCCGCCGGCGAGCAGCGCGTCGACCACCACCGGATCGCCGTACACCCGCCAGTGCTCGGGCAGCTTGACGCCGAGCGCGGCGGGCAACAGCGGGGCCGGCAGCTCGGCGGGATACGAGCTCGGCATGCCGAGCCCGCCGCGGGCGAGCTTGGCGATCGACCCGGCGCGCTCGATCATGTTGTCCTCGGCGAGGTCGTCGCCGCGGCCGGCGCGCTTCCACAGCACGTGCGGGAACGCGCGATCGACCTCGCACACCACGACGCTGACCGTGCCGGCGATCCGGAACGGCGGCTCGACCGGCAGGTACGCCCACTCGCCGCGCCGCTCGCGCAGGGTCTCGAGATCGAAGGCGGTGACGTCGAGATCGTGCTTGCCGCGCGACAGCGCGCCGTGGACGACCCGGGTCTCGAACCCGCCGTCGGCGAGCGCCCACAGCGCGCTGTGCTGCAGCGCCGGCGGCAGGTGGGTCAGGTCGGCGACCGGCACCAGGCCGGACGCGTCGGCGGCGGCGACCTGGTGGCGCCTGCGCAGCGTGCCGCGGCTCGCCAGATACACGGCGCCGGCCGCCAGGCCGCTGAGGAGATACCAGTCCACCGCGCGACCGTAGCACTCATCGGGCGCCGCGCGCGGCCGGCCGATCGCCGACCCCGGGCAGCGACGGCTGGACGCCGCCGCGCTCGTGGTCGAGCAGCCAGCGCTTCATCGGCAGGCCGCCGCCGTAGCCGGTGAGCTCGCCGGACGCCCCGATCACGCGGTGGCAGGGCAGGATGATCGCGATCGGGTTCTTGCCGTTGGCGGCGCCGACCGCCCGGCTCGCCGCCGGCCGGCCGACCACGCGCGCCAGATCGCCGTAGCTGCAGGTCGCGCCGAACGGGATCTCCGCCAGCGCGCGCCACACGGTGCGCTGGAACTCGGTGCCGCTCGGCGCCAGCGGCAGGTCGAAGTCGCGGCGCTCGCCCGCGAAGTACTCGGCGAGCTGGGCCGCCGCCCGCGCCAGGACGCCGCCGCGCCCGCTCGCGCCCGACGGCGCCGCGCGATCGGGCAGGTACAACCCGACGAGCTGCTCGTCCTCGGCGCACAGGCACAGCGCTCCGACCGGGGAGCGCATCGTCATCGTGGTCAGCATGGGTCTCCTCCGTGATCGGCGACACGGCGCGCGGCAGGCTCAGGTGGGGAGCCTTGCGCGATTGTCCTACAGCCCGAGCGGCTCTCGTGTCGCGCGCGTGTCATGTGGGCTGCGTATCACGCCGCATCGCGCTGCACTGGCAGGTTCCGGACGTCGTCATCGGTCCCGCGCGCCTCGATCTCGTGGCCACCGATCAGCATTGTTCTGGTATCCTCGCGCGGTGAGGCGATCTGTCGTCGCGCCGCTCGCGCTGTTGCTCCCGCTCGCGGCTTGCCGTTTCGGCTTCGATCCGGTCGGCGTGAAGCCCGCGGACGCCGGTCCGGATACGCCGCCGACGACGCCGCTGCCCGTGCTGCCGTGCGGAGCGCCGCCGCAGTTCGTGATCCCCGTCGCGACCGGCCTGGGCTCCGGTTCCAGCACGACCGTGACGCTGAGCGCGATCGCCGCGACCGCGAGCGACGGCGGCTACGACGTGCTCGCCGTGGACAGCACCGGAGAGGTCCAGGGCTTCGCGTTCGCGTTCGACGGCCCGCAGCTCGCCCCGCGGGCGACCAGCGCGCCGGTGTTCTCGGGCGCCACCGGCGTGGTCGCGGCGGTCGACACCTCCGACGGGGTCCTGGCCGCGATCGAGTACGGCCGGCCCGACCCGATCGGCACCGCCCTGGTCCCGCTCGACGCCCAGCTCGCGCCGCGCGGCGCGTCGCAGATGAACCCGGCGTGGTACAGCCTCGACAGCGCGCTCGCGCGGGCCTCCGATGGCGCGCTGGCGTTCCTCGCCGTGCAGTCGGGCGGCGGGGCGGAGGCCAAGCGGGTGTCGTCGACCGGCGCCAACCTCGGCGTGGGCCACCTGGTGGTCGATGCCTCCGAGGGCGTCAGCGTCGCGACGATCGCCGCCGCCGGCCCGGGCTTCCTGGTGACCTGGACCTCCACTCCGCCGTCACCCAACCAGGTGCGCGCCGAGGTCCTCGACGCGCAGATGTCGGTGGTCGTCCCGCCGACCACGATCAACCCGGGCGCGTTGTTCGACGGCAACGACCCGCGCAGCGGCTATGCCGCGTCCGCCGATCGCTACCTGTTCGCGTGGTCGTTCAAGAACGCGTCCAGCGGCGACGAGCTGTGGGTCAGCCTGCGCGACGGCCAGCTGACCGAGCTGCGCGCGATCCAGCTGTCCGCGCACAGCGTGCTGCCGCGCGTCGTCGCCGGCAAGGACGACTTCCTGGTCGCCTGGAAGGACACCAGCACGACGTCGGGCATCGCGGCTGCCCGGGTCCGGTTCGACGGCAGCGTCGTCCCGCTCGTGGTCACCGGCAACGGCGGCAAGGCGCTCGGCTGGGACCTCGCGACGCGAGCCGGCCAGCCTGCGCTGCTCTGGATCGAGAGCTCCGCCACGCCCGGCCTGTGGCTCGATCCGCTCTGCAACTGACCGGCGCGCCCCGCGCCCGCGCACGCCGACCGGCCGCTTGCGGCTGAACCCGCCCCCCGCATGCTAGACGCAGGGGTGGCCCGGAACGTCACCCACCGCTACGTCGATCCGCTGGCGCAGGTCTGGCTCGCCGTCGCGCGCCGGATCGGCCTGCGCGTGGTGCGCACCCCCGACGCCTACGCCGCCACCGACGGCCGCGGCACCCTCGCGCTCGGCGACGACGCGGCGCTCGATGCCGACGACAGCCTCTCCCAGATGATCTTCCACGAGCTGTGCCACTCGCTGGTCGAGGGCGAGGCTGCGTTCACGCGGCCCGACTGGGGCATGGACAACACCGGCCCGGATCACGACTGGCGCGAGCACGCCTGCCTGCGCGTGCAGTGGGTGCTCGCCGGCCGCCACGGCCTGCGCGGCCTGTTCGCGCCGACCACCGACTTCCGCGCCTTCTGGGACCAGCTCACCGGCGACGTCCTCGCCGACCGCGCTGCCCCGTCGGTCCAGGCCGCGATCGCCGGGCTCCGCCACGCCGCCCTCCCCCCGTGGGCCCCGGCGCTCGACGACGCGCTCGCCGCCACCGCGCAGATCGCCCAGGTCGCCGCGCGGTTCGCCGCCCCCGCTGCCGACGGCACGCCGTCGCTGTGGCACGCCGTCGTCGCGCCCCCCGCGCCCCACCCCACCGGCCTGCCGCTCGGCGCCGCCGACGGCAGCTGCGGCAACTGCGCCTGGCGCACCGGCGGGCGCTGCCGTCAGGCCGCCACCCGCGTCGATCCGGCGTGGCCGGCCTGCCAGCGGTTCGAGCCCGCGCTCGACTGCCAGACCTGCGGCGCGTGCTGCCGCGCGGCCTATCACTCGGTCGAGGTCACGCGCCGCGATCCGGTGGTCAGGGCCCATCCCTCGCTCATCGTCGACCGCGGCAGCTACCTCGAGATCCGCCGCTGCGGCGATCGCTGCGCCGCGCTCCACGGCGGCGCGATCGAGCACGGCACCACCACGCGCTACCACTGCGCGATCTACAACGACCGCCCCCGCACCTGCCGCGACTTCACGCTCGGCTCCGCGCACTGCCTCACCGCCCGCCGCCGCGTCGGCCTGTCGCTGTGAGGTGGCGTTGCGTCGCGTGTCGGTCGACTTGAAGTAGCGCCGCAGCATGTGGCCAGACCACCGACCCTCGGACTGAGAATCGCGCGTTGATTTCTGTAGCCCGGGCAAGGGAGGACGGCGCCTTATCAGCATGGCGATGTGGAAGAACCCGGGCGAGGTCGCAGGGCAGACGGTCCACGAAGAGGACGAGATCCGGGCCGCGCTGGGTGGCAACGACACACGGCGCGCCCTCACGCTGATGATGAATCGCTTTGGCGACGAGGTGTTCCGGTTCGCCTACGCGGTGACGCGTAGCCGGCACCTGGCCGACGAGGTCCGCCAGCAGGTGTTCGTCGAGATCTATCGTGATCTGGCGGACTTTGCGGGCCGCGCATCGCTGCGTGCATGGGTCCTGGGGATCACGCGGCATCGCTGCCTCGACGCCACCAAGAAGCACCGGCGCTGGACCCACCGGTTCAAGAACGATCCGCCCGCCGACGAGGAGCCCGACGATCACGAGCTGGAGCGCGAGGTCGACCGGAGCAAGCTGGCAAAGATCCTCGCGGCCTGCCTCGCCAAGCTCGCTCCCGCGGCGCGCGACGCGGTCGTGCTTCGCTATCACCAGGATCTGTCCTACGACGAGGCGTCGGCGGTCGCCGGAGACAACGCGGGCACGTTGCAGCAGCGCGTGGCACGTGCGCTGCCGGTCCTCCGACGCTGCGTCGATGCGCGCCTGCACCCGGGGCGAGCGCGATGATCTGCGAACGCTACTGGCGCGACGGCATCGTGCTCGTCGAGCGTGGCCTCGACGACCCGCATCGCGATGGCTGTGAAGACTGTGTGCGTGCCCATGCGTCGCGCCAGGAGCTGATCGACGCGCTGCCGCTGATCGGCGCGGATGTCACCGGCGATCCATTCTGGCAAGCCAAGATCTGGCAGGTCATCGACGGGCGGCCCGCTCGATCACCATCGCGCTGGCGCTGGCAGCTCGCCGGCGCACTCGCCGTCGCGTCGGCGATCGCGCTGTGGATCGGCCTGGACCGCACTCGCACCGGAGAGGAGCGCCCGAGCGTCGAGATCATCGAGACCGGCCCGCAGAGGCGATCCGTGGGTCCGCACGTCGACGACCAACTTCGGGTCCTGGCGGGTAAGGGGTCCGACGTCTGGATCTATCGCACCGGCCGCCTGGTGCTGCAGTGTCGCGCACGGCAGGCGTCCGGTCTCTGCGTACCGGACCCCGACGGCATGACCATCGACATGGTGCTGTCGATTCCCGGGGAGTACCGCGTCATCGTCACCGCGGCTCCGTTCCCGCTGGCGCCGAAGGGCCGGCTCGATGAAGATCTTGCGGCACTGGAGTCGGCAGGGGCGAGCTACGTGAACGAACGGCGCTCGGTTCATTGAGCCGGCGCGACATCTCCCGCCGATGGCGCTCCCGGATCCAGCAGGATCGAGCAGCGCTTGACCAGGAAGCCGTCGAGTGGGCCCGCCTCACCGGCGCCGCGAGACGCGCCGTTGCACAGCTGAGCCAGCGCGCGCTGGAGCTGGTTGCCCCCGCTTCGCGTGACCACCAGCTCCCGGGTCTCCAGGCCGGAAAGATCCGTGACGCCCAGCGTGGCGATCACCATGAACTCCGTGAGCCGCGCGCCGTCCCGGGGCATCCCCTCCGGCCAGCGCAGGCCGACCCCGAGGACTGCACCGTCTGCGCGCTGTCCGATCAGGACCGCCGGACGGTGGCGATCGAGGACGACGCCGCCGCGCGCAAAGTGGGTGAGCAGCGTGAGCTTGCCCCGCGCACTGATGTTGAGCAGGTGCACGAACAGCGTGCGCTGACCACGCCGCTCCAGCTTCACGTAGTAGCGGTCGTGAAGCCCGAGCACACCGCCGTGGTCGGGCAACCGCCG
Organism: Kofleriaceae bacterium; assembly: GCA_041495365.1. Classification (GTDB taxonomy): domain Bacteria; phylum Myxococcota_A; class Polyangia; order Haliangiales; family Haliangiaceae; genus JABFXX01. Next base: position 15,167 of record JBGQCL010000171.1, read on the forward strand.
CGTCTGGCCATCGAGGACGGTCCCGAGCTCGATCGCCAGCTCGCTCGCGAGCACGCCGTGCTCGCCCTCCAGCTCGCGAAGCCCCTGGGCGACCCCGAGGCTGGCGAGGTGCGCGACGACACCGCCGAGCCCATCTGGGCACGCCGCCGGCGGGAACAGCGCTCCACCGGCATCCGCGATCGTCACCGCGTCATTCTCGATGCGCACCGTCGCGAGCGCGCCGAGCGCGCCGGGCTGCGCGATCCGCAGCGTCGGCGACGCGGCGATCGCCGCTTCCACCGCGACGCGCGCGGGCTCGTCGCCCTCGATCGCGACCGGCCAGCGCACGGCGCACCGCCGGGTCGGCACCGCGATCGCCTTGGCCGGAATCTGCAGGCCTCCGGTGGTCCGGCGAGCGAGCGCCGTCGTCGCGAAGACCTCGGTGACCTCGAGCCGCGCCAGCGCGCCGGCGTCGTCATAAACCGGCGCGCCGGCGGGGAGGACCGCATAGACGTCGCCGACCGCCGTGCCGGTCAGCTGCCCCACGGCCAGGCGAAACTGCTCGCCGTCCGCGGCAACCTCGACCCCGCCGACGTCGTCATGCTCGGCGAGCGAGAACGGCTCCCGGCGGACCGGACCCTCGATGTCTGGCCGCTGCCGCGGAAACGTGCGTAGTACCTGCGCGCGGATCGCGCTGACGATCGCCCCCCAGCTCACCGGCGAGGTCCCAACCCGGGTCAGGACGTCGACCAGGACGTCCGTGAACACGCCGTGATGCCGCCCCTCGGCATCAGGGTACTCGAACGCCGACTCGCTCTGGCCACAGGCCACGATGCGAACCGCGTGGGGATCGCCGACCGGATCGACCGCGTCGAACGCTGCGCCGTAGGTGGCGCGCAGCGCCGCCATGTGGTGCTCGAAGCCGATGTGAACCGGATGCGGCAGCGCGCGCGGCATCGCCCCGACGACGCCGTCGCTCCGGCTCAACTGCGCCGAGTGGCAGCAATCCAGGATCACCGTCACGTTCCGGGTGCGCGCCGTGAGCTGAGCCTGCTTGACCGACAGCTCCCACGCAGTGATGCCGCGCCAGTCGGTGGCCGAGCCGTCCCGGAGGTCCGTCGGAACGATGCATTGCCAGGACCGCCCCTCGTCGGAAATGACCCCGTGATAGCCATGGCCGCAGTAATACACGACCGCCGCGTCCTGGGGACGCGACGCGGCAATCAGCTGATCGTAGCCCGCGAGCATCCCGGCCCGCGTTGCGTCCGCGCCCACTCGCAGGTCGACGACGAACCCGCGGGCGTCGAGCATCGCCGTCATCCGCTGGACGTCATTGTGAACACCACGGAGCCCTTCGATCTGCGATCCGAGAACCAGCGCTCGCCGTGCCATGCGTCTTTCTCCCCGGGAATTCCGACCGGTGACTCGAACCAACGCGGCGGGCGGACAACAGCGCCGCGGCTGTTGCCCGCCCGATCGCGGTGCCTTTCCGGCTACACGTGCAGCACCCCCTTGGCATCCGGTGCGGCCAGGAACGCCGCCAGCGCGGACGCCTCGAGGGACGTGAACGTCTCGATCGCGCGCGGCGGGGTAAAATCCGGGTCGTTGGTCTTGGTGAAGGTGGTGACGTCGAAGGTCGAGTGATCGCCGGTGATCCCGACTTCCTGGCTGGAAACAATCTTGTAGATCCCCGGCGCGAGCGTCTTCGCATTGTTGCCCGCCGACAGCGACACCGAGCCGGCGTCCATGCCGCATAGCTCGAGGTTGTTCTCGCTGGTCGAGATGTTCACAGATGTGGCCTGATACACGTAGATGGCAGTGCGCATGTTTGTCCTCCGATGAGATGTGTCAGCAGACGACCGTGTGAGTCGTCGGTCACCGCGATCCGGTTGCGTCCTCGGGGCACACGTCGGGGCCGAACACGACGAAGTGGGGCCAGTCGACGTTGCTGGTCTTCGCAAGCTCTGATTGCACTCTCGCGAGCGCGCGCACCGGATCGGCCACGCCGCCGGCCCGATAGAACTTCGTGGCGATCTCCGGGGCGTTATCATCGGAGATCCCGCTCAGCGTGGCGACGACGTGCTGCGATCCGGCGCCGAGGAATCCAGCGACCAGCGAGCCGGCGAACTCCGGAACATCCGACACCGCCGCATCGCACACCGACAGCACGGCGAGCGACGGTGCGATCCGGCGCGCCGAGATCTCCAGCGCGGACACCTCGCCGTCGGCAAGCTTGAGCGTGGCGCCATCCACGCCGGGCTTGCCATGCGTGGCGACGTGCAACACGGCATCGTGCGCAGCAGACAGCAGCGCGGCCTTTGTTGCGGCACCCTCGATCTCGGGGATCGCCCGAAGAAGCGGGGCAACCTGTTCCGCCTCCCTTCGCGTGCTCGAAAGGTCGCCACCAGCATACGCGAGCACGGTCGCGTGCCCCGAGCGCGTCACGTGGACGCAGCGCGTCTCGGGGAGCCGCAGCTCGCGCACGATCGGACGCATCGCAACGAGCGGAGTGCCGCCTCGTCGCAACGCTGCCACCGGCAGTGGCGGAAGCTGACCATCAACGACCACGTGCAGCGACTCACGCGTCTCCCGGAAGACATCGTCCGGCAGCAGGAGCGCCGCGAGCTGAGAGGCCACCTCGACGTCGGTGGGGTGACCGCGGAACTGGTCGACGAGCTCCTTGATGTCCTTGAACAACCCGAGCCGCCTAAGCCGTGGCGGTCCGTGGTTGGCAGTCAGCCGCCAGACATCCTCGTTCGCGACAATCAGCGCGAGCAGATCAATGTCGCGCATCGTGCGCAGTACGGTGTCCCGATCCGGGCTCGCCGCGAACGGCGCCGGCGATGCCACGCGAAGCCACTCCCCGAGCTTGGTGATGTGGTCGGCCAGGCCGCGGAAGTCCAGCGAGGCCGACTGCCGCGACCTCACCAGCGCATCCTGGACTGTTCGTCCTTGCCATTGATCGAAAATCAGCGCGGCGTCCTCGATCTGGCCGCTGCGTGCGAGCGCGACGAAGCGCAGCTCGTAGGGAATGCGGCGCTTGTTCAGCACCCACGGCCGCAGCTCCAGCACCGACTGGGCACCGCGAACGCGCTCGACGAGGTCGATGCCCCGCTGCGCCCAGCGCGTAGCGTGCTCCAATTCGTCGCGATCCAGCTCGATCCGGGCCCCGAGGATCGCAACATTGATCCGATCGTCTCGACCGGAGGAATCATCGGCGGCGCGTAGCTGGAAGTACTTCTCAGCCAGCGAAGCAGCACTAGCCAGGTCGTGCTGCCGGTATGCGATCTGGGCGGCGACCCAGGTACGCTCCGGTTCGTGCTGGTGCTGGGAATCGCGGAGCGCTGCCTCTGCGAGATGGTGCTGCGCATCCCCGATCTTGCACTCCTCGGCCAACGAGTACGCGAGGTCGAGCTCAGTCGTGAGGACCCACTGGTTCTCCTTTGGACCCTGCAGATGCCTGCGCAGACGCAGCGCATTCTCGAAGTGGCTGATCGCCAGCAGATGCCTATCCATCTCCGATGCGAGGCTGCCGTGCTGATAGGCAAGGCTGCCGCGCTCCTTGTCCGTCGTGGATAGCTGTTCTGCAGTCTTGAGCTCCGATTCCGCCGCCTGCCAGTAGCCGATCCCAATGAGCGTCGCTGCTGCGGCGAGGTGGCAGTATCGCTTTCGCTCTGTATTCGTGGCCAGCTCCGCATTGGTGAGACATTCATCATCGAGCTGCAACGCCTCGGCAAACTCGCTGCGATCGGTTTGCACCATCGCGAGCAGCCCATCGTCACCGGCGAGCTGCTGCCATCTCCGCTCGATGCGATGCAGCCGTCGCGCCTCCTGGAGCGTGACCGCGGCGTCTTCGTTCCTGTCCATGTCGCGCGCGATCTGCCCGAGGATATGCAAGGCGTCGGACCGCTGCGACGTGCTCAGCAACTGGGTCGCGAGCTCCGCGGCGGCGGGCTTGTCGCCGGCCGCGTACAGGGCATTTGCCAGCCGCACGCCGATCACCGGGTCCTGGTTGTCCTGGTACGCACGCTGACAGACCGCCACGGCATCCTGCCGTGCTTCCCGCACTGCGGCCGCGCACTCGCGCCCTCGATCGAGCAGCCGGATATCGGATATTCTAGCAACGATTGCCAGGCCCACGCAAACGATCGCAAGCCGCAACAGCCGGCCAAGCCATGACCGCCGGGCCCGAACCGGGCGTTCGAGTGGTACAGCCGGCTCGTGAGTCCCATCGCTCATGTTCCCTCCGTGAGGGACCACGATATTCGAATCGGACCTGCGTGGCCATCCCGATCGGCGCAGCCGATCAAGCGCGATACGTGCCCACACGCGACCCTGCCACGAGCGGCCGTCGCGCTGATTCATGCGACTGCGCTCGCGAGTCATCGAGCGGCCCCCAGGAGCACGTCCCTGGCGATCATGCGAACGATCACATGTCGCCTACCTGACGCCCAGGCGCTGCACCCTGATGAAGGCTGCCGATCACGCCGCCGCACTCTCCGAACTGCGATCGAGGCTGCCACGATGGTGAGGCGACGCCACGACGGGTGCGAATACACCAATCTTCGAAGCCTAGCGGCTCTGCGAGCATTTCTGAGCAGCCCACTCCGGAACAAACGAGCCCCGAGGCTCCGACGCACCGGGCGACCCGCGTTGCGGACGCCAGCGCCTGCTGCCCCGGCGGCACCGCGCGTATCAAGGCCCGGGCCGCATTCGCCCGTGGAGTGGGGAGTGGTCCCGGAGCATACAGCCAATGCCATCATCCGGATTAATATCCGGATTAATATCCGGATTAGCATGTTCTTCCTCAGAACTACATTTTGTTCTTGTAGTCGGGAGTTCATTCGTGTCGCCATAGAGCTGTGGTGGTCATGTCACGCTGGACGGGTGATCTGCGATGACCGATTGCGGCAAGTATCGCGAGTCCGAGCTACCTGACGTGCCCCCGGGCCTTGGAGGGCGCACAGTCGACGGTCGGAGGCTCATCTCCGTGATCGGAATCGATCAGTACCGGACATGGGATCGCCTGGACAATGCAGTCAATGATGCCCGCGGCGTGCTGGCCGCGTTCGAGCAGCATGGGTTCATATCGATCGCCGCGCCGCTGCTCAATGAGGCGGCCACCGGTGATGCGCTGCGCCGTCTGCCGGGCAGCTTGAAGCCGGAACTCGGCAAGAGCGACAGCTTGGTGGTGTTCTTCGCCGGCCACGGCCGCACCATCACCGACCAGATTCCAGAGGGCCACGCGGTATCCACAGGGTACCTGATCCCGGTCGATGCCGGCCGTAACGAGCGGGACGCTCATACCTGGGAACCCATCGACTCCTGGTTGACCGCGATCGCAAAGCTGCCGGCGCTCCATATTTTTGTGATCCTGGACTCCTGTCACAGCGGGATCGCGTTGAGTCGTGGCATCCAGTACCGCGGCGTCGGGGTGCGAACCGAAGGTGCTTCGGCTCCAACATACGAACGATGCAGCCGGCGCGTCCTGACCTCGGCAGCCGATACTGAGCAGGCGATGGATGGTGGGCCGATCGCAGGCCACTCCGTGTTCACCGGCTACCTGATCGAGGCGCTGCATAGCGGCAGCCGCGCATGGCAGGGTTTCTCCGCCGTCGGCGTGCGCGACATCGCGGACTACGTGCGTCGCCGCGTTCAGGAATACAGCGATTTCAAACAGGTGCCGGACACGGGTGTGCTCGAGTTCCATAACTCCGGGGAACTGTTTCTCTCGCTCGGACAGCGGCGCGCGGTTTCGGCTCCGGCGCGAACCGATCCCCGCGGGACGCCTGCAACGCAACCGCATCGGGTCGACGCACACCATCCATCGACCGCGGCTCAACCGCCGTCCAGCACGCCAGGCGCTCCGCAATCGCCGGCGCGCACGCCAGATCGGCGTCCAGCGGTACCCGCGCCAGAGCGGCGCTCTACCATCCCGCAGCATCCGCCCGAGGAGACGGGCAGTCCAGTGCTCGCCGAGCGAGACCGGCGCCCTGCCATCCCACAGCAGCCGCCCGAGGAGACGGGCACACTCCCGGACCGCACCGAGCGAGAACGTCCCCCCGCGATCGCCGCGCAGCCGGCAGATGAGACCGGCGGGCTCCCGGACCGCACCGAAGGCTGGACGCTCGATCCCGGGCTCGCCGCGGCGCTCGATCGCCACGGCGAGGAGCGCCGGCGCGGCGCGCACGTGCTCACGATCGTCGCCGGAGACGCGATGGCGGCGCAGACCTCGTGGGGCACGTGGGCGGCCCGACACAGCTACCTGACGCTGGCGACCCAGTCGGTGGGGGTTGATGCCGTCGTCGCGGATCTGCTGGCCCAGACCCCGTGGCTTCGCTGCGTGCCCGAGGCGCGCCGGCGGCTGGCCGCGGCGGCGCAGATCGACGTGCAGGCGGTGGATGCCTCGCTCGACGCACGCTCGATGTCGGAGCGCCGGACCTGGATCGAGGACGTCGCCAGGTTCGATCCGCGTGCGCGGGTGAGCTGCTGGCTGCTGTCGTGGCTCCGCGGCGCGGCTGCGCGGGTCCCGGATCCCGCCACGGCGCCGGTGCCTCCGGGCGAGCTGCTGGCCATCGCGTGCGATCTGGCGTCGCCGACCTCGGTGCTCCTGTTCCACCCGACC
>JBGQCL010000172.1:0-21747 GCA_041495365.1 Kofleriaceae bacterium
AGGCGCTCGCCGCCGGCCGGTTCCGCGTGCACCTCGCGCGCGTCCTCGGCCCGTCGGGCGCGACGCTGCTCGGCCGGTTCTGCCACGCCGACCCGCGGCTCGCCGCGCAGGTCGCCGCGCACCTGCGCGCCGAGGAGGCGCTGCGGCCCGACGCCATTCACGCCGAGATCGACTTTGTCCCGGACGGCCGCGACGGCCGCGACGGCAACGTGGCCCGCCGCCCGCCGCTCCGCGCCCACCACATCGCCCTCGGCGACCGCGCTGCCGCGCCGGCCGACGGCCGGATCGACCCCGCCGACCTGCGGCTCGCCCTGGTCGACGGCCGCCTCGTCCTGCGCTCGCACCGCCTCGGCCGCGAGGTGCTGCCGCGCCTGACGAGCGCCCACAACTACAAGGACCCGCGCCACCCGGCCGTCTACCGCCTGCTCGGCGCGCTGCAGCACCAGGGCACCACCGGCCCCCTCGCGTTCTCGTGGGGCGCGCTCGACGCCGCCCCGGTGCTGCCGCGCGTCACCTCCGGCCGCCTCGTGCTGTCCCGCGCGCGCTGGCGCCTCGGCCGCGCCCGCCTCGCCGCGCTCGCCCGGCAGGGCGGCGCCGCCCGGTTCGCCGCCGTGCAGCGCCTGCGCGACCGGCTCGCCCTGCCGCGCTGGGTCGAGCTCGCCGAGCATGACCACGAGCTGGCCCTCGACCTCGACAACCCGCTCGCCGTCGACGAGCTGGTGGCGCTCGGCCGGGCCCGCGACGCGGTCGCGATCCTCGAGCCGTTCCCGCCGCCCTGCGCGCTGGTCGCCCGCGGCCCCGAGGGCTGCTACCGCCACGAGCTCGTGGTCCCCTTCGTGCGCCGCGCCGCCCCGCCCGCGCGCCCTGCCCCGCCGCCGCTGCCGCGCGGCTTCCCGCGCCGCCTGCCGCCCGGCTCGTCGTGGCTGTACTGCAAGCTCTACACGACGCCCGCCGCGGCCGACGATGTCCTGCGCGCCGTCGTGTGCCCCGTCGTCGCCGCGTCCCAGGTGGCCGGCGCCACCCGCCGCTGGTTCTTCCTCCGCTACAGCGATCCCGACTTTCACCTGCGCCTGCGCTTCCACGGCGATCCCGACGCGCTGCTCGGCACCGTGCTCCCCGCGCTGCGCGCCGCCGCGGCGCCCGCGTTCGACGCCGGCCGGATCGCCCGGCTGCAGCTCGACACCTACGAGCGCGAGGTCGACCGCCACGGCGGCCCCGACGGCATCGACCTCGCCGAGCGCGTGTTCCACGCCGACAGCGACGCCGCGCTGGCTTTGATCGCCGGCTGCGCGGAGAGCGCCGACGACCCCGCGCGCTGGCGCCTCGCGCTGCGCGGCATCGACCAGCTGCTCGACGACCTCGGGCTCGCGCTCGTCGACAAGGATCGCCTCGCGACCGCCGTGCGCGACGACCTCCAGCACCGCCTCCGCGCCGACGCCACCCTGCTGCGCGCGATCGGCGAGCGGTTCCGCGCCGAGCGCCCGGCGCTGGAGCGCCTGCTCGACCGCGCCGGTGATGCCGGCCACCCGCTCGCGCCCGCGCTCGCCGTGCTCGCACGTCGCTCCGCCGCCCTGGCCCCGACCGTCGACGAGCTGCGCCACCGCGAGCGCGCCGGCCGCCTCACCCGCCCGATCGCCGAGCAGGCCCGCAGCCACGTCCACCTGTCCGTCAACCGGGTCGCCCGCGCCCACCCGGTCGAGCAGGAGCTGGTGCTGTACAGCTTCCTCGCGAGGCTCTACCGCACTCGCCTGGCCCGCGACCGCAGCGCGTGAGCGGTCGCCGGGGTGGCGTCCTCGGGCGGTCGGGCAGCGGTCGGCAAGAGGCCGGCGCCGGCGATCCGTCGTCGAGTAGACGGCGGCTGCGCGGCGCCGGCCGCCAGGTGGTGCCGGTCACCTGGGTCCCTGGAGGAACGTCACGAGCTCGGCGAGGGTGCGATCGCCGGCCTCCTCCATCAGCCAGTGGCCGGCGTCCAGGAGGGTGACGGCGGTGACGTGCGTGCCGATCAGCTCGGCCTGCTCGGCGAGGAACTTCCCCAGGGCCTGCTCGCCGCCGAGCGCGAGGATCGGCATGGTCAGCGGGGTCCTGGCGAACCCCGCGAAGTCCGCGGCGTCCTGCTCGAGCGCGGCGAAGTACGCCATCGTCGAGCGCATCCCGGGCGGCCGGGCGTACGCGCGCGCGTACCGCTCGCGGTCCGCCTCCGGGACCGATCGCCGGGGATCGGCGGCGAGGTCATTCCAGAAGTGCTCGAGGTAGATCCGCTCGCGCCCGGCGACGAGCGCCGCGGGCGTGGCCCCGTGGAAGTGGAGGTGCCACAGGCCCGGCACCAGGAACATCTCCTGGTACGCGCCGACGCCGGGCAGGAACGCATCCATCAGGGCCAGGCGGTCGACCTCGCCGGGGGACTGCGCGGCGTAGGCGTAGGCGACCATCAGGCCGATGTCGTGACCGACGAGCTGGATCCGATGGTACCCGAGCGAGCGCACGGCCGCGCGGATCTCGCGCGCCATCGTCTTCTTGTCATACCCGGTCTCGGGACGGCTCGACCCGCCGGCGCCGGGAAGGTCGATCGCGAGCACCGTGTGGTCGTGCGCCAGCGCCGCGAGCGCGGGCCGCCACATGTGGCTGGTCTCGGCGAAGCCGTGCAGGAACACGATCGGTGCGCCGTGGCCCGCCCGCAGGTAGTGCAGCGACAGATCACCGACCCGGGCGTCGTGCTCGGTGATCTCGGCGGCGGGCGGTGGTGCACCGGGCGCCGCGGTCGCGGTGGCAGTGGCGGTGGCGGTGCGAGCCGCGCACGCGGTGGCGCGCGCGGAACACGGGGACGCGAGGCTGGTCATGGAGCACATCGAGCAGCCGCCGTGCCACGCGGCGAGGCGCCGGCCTTTGGGCGGTCGAGCGCTCCGCGGCCCGCGGCTCGCGGGCTCCGCGGCGGGCGCGACCACCGCGGCTGGGCGCTCGAACCGCGCGCCGGAGCACGGCCGCGCGCCGGACAGGAGCTGGCCGGTACGGAAGCGCGAGCGCGAACGACCGGGAGCACGTCCGCGCCAGGCGCTCCATGCCTGCGCTGAGGCGCGGGCGGCGGCATGACATCTCGGACCGAGATATGTCCCGAGCATGGTCCTTGCTGTATAAACACGCGGTGTCCAAGAACCGGGACGACATGCGACCGTCTGCCGACGATGCCGTTTCGTCGCCTCGCCGATCCGGGGCGACGCTCGGTTCGTCGCACGACGACATCGACGCGTTTGCATCGTCGCGCCGGGTCGATAGGCTGATCGGAGAGCGGAACGACACGCTGCCAGCGGTCGCGCAGGATCTGGTCAGCGTGCCCCATGTGCAGCCGGCAATCCTCACGCGTGCCGTGGCGGCGCTGTCGCCGTGCACGAAGCTGCCCCGGTGTTCCCTGGCGCAGTACCAGACACTGCTCGAGACCTACCGCGGTTTCGTGGTGGCGACCGCCGTCATGGCGATCGCGTCGGCCTGGGACGACGGGCGCATTGCGTTCTCCCCGTCCGACCAGCCACCGTTTCAAGCCGAGGTCTTCGGGATTGCTGGCTGGCGTACGGGATGCGCCGAGTCTCAGCTCGCCGAGGCGATCACTGCGCTGAACGAGGCGACCGCTGCGATGGGGGCGGCGCAAGCTGTGCTGACCAGGCGTCTCTGTCCTCTCGACGTCCTCGGCAACGAGTGCGGGCTCAGCGGCACCGCCGCACTCGTGCTCCTGTTCGTGGCAGCGCCGGCACTCTGGGGTGAGCTCGTCCGGCTCTACACCATCCTCGGGAACGACGCGGCGCGCCCGGTCTGCGACGAGCACTTGCTATGGCAGCTCCTGGGATCGACCACGAGCCGTCGCGAGATCGCCCGTGAGCTCGACGCCGACAGCCCGCTCGTTGGTCAGGGCGTCGTCCGCGTCGAAGGTCGCGACCGACCGTTCCAGAGGCTCGTCGCGGATCCGACGGTGATCAAGCGGCTCTCCGGGTCGTCGGTCGAGCACGACATCGAGTCCGGTGTGTCCCGGGTACCAGCGACGGTCACGCTCGATCGCTTCATGGCCTCGACCCCGGTGATCGACCGCGCGTTCGCCGACCTGGCGGCGGCGCCGCACGAACGCGGGCGCGTCGTCGTCCGCGGGTGCAACGGTAGCGGCCGGCGCACGCTGCTCGCGGCGCTCGCCCAGCTGGCGGGTCGAACGCTCGCCACGATCGACGCGGCGACGCTGCTCCGCGAGAACAAGGTCGGCGCGCTCACGGAGCTGCTGCAGCGCGCGCACCTGCGTGGCTGGCTGCCCTGTATCGATGGCCTCGACGCACTCGGTTCGGACGACGAAGCCAGCCGACGCGCGGTCCGTGCTGCGCTGCGCGCGCATCATGGGCCGGTCACCGTGCGCCTGTCGCGTCACGCGCAGCCGCCGCTCGAGCCTGGCTACGTCATGATCGACCTGCCGACAGCAACGATCACGGAGCGTGCCGAGCAATGGAAAGCGATCTCGGGGGCGGCGGGTCTTGTCATCGACCGGGTCGATGAGCTTGCCACACGTTTTCCTGTGGGTCCGGGTATCATCCACAACGTCGTGGCAACCGTGGCGCAAGCCACGCCCTCGGAGATCATCCCGGCGATCGAGAGCACGCTGCGGCAGTACCTCGAGACCACGATCGGCACTGTCGCCACACGCGTGAACCGGCTCGCGACCTGGTCACAGGTCGTGCTGCCAGCCTCGGTCCAGGACAGCGTCGCCGAGTTGATCGCCCGGATCCGGCATCGGCGGACCGTGTTCGACGCCTGGGGCTTCGACCAGGTGATCTCGTCTTCGCGTGGCCTGACGGCCCTGTTCCAGGGCGCTCCGGGGACCGGCAAGACCTTGCTTGCCAGCGCGCTGGCGAATGAGCTCGGGCTCGACCTCTACCGCGTAGATATCGCCAGGGTGATTTCGAAGTGGATCGGCGAGACCGAGCAGAACCTGGCCAGGGTGTTCGATGCGGCCGAGCAGGGGCAAGCGCTGATCTTGTTCGACGAGGCCGACGCGCTCTTTGGTCGGCGCACGGACGTCCGAACATCGACCGACCGCTACGCGAACCTCGAGATCAACTATCTGCTGCAGCGGCTCGACACCTTCGAGGGCATTGCCGTCCTGACCACCAACCACGGCACCGCCATCGATCCCGCGTTCCGCCGTCGCCTCACGTGCTGTATCACGCTCCCGTTTCCGGACGTCGAGGCGCGCGAGCGGCTCTGGCGTGCTCACCTGCCCGAGCAACTACCGGTCAGCGGAGAACTCGATCTCCACGACCTGGCGCGGCGATACGAGATGTCTGGCGGGTATATCCGCAATGCAGCACTGCGTGCTGCATTTCTCGCGGCTCAGGAACAGACCGCGCTGTCGCAGTTCCATCTCGAGCGCGCGATCCGCGCCGAGTTCCGCGATGGCGGCAAGCAGGCCAGGTCTGAATCCCTCGAGTAGCTCGTGCGGAGCAAGCCCCCGGGTGCTGTCTGCTCCCAGATGACAGAGTGACAAGGTTAGATCGTCCACTGCCAAGTGCTTCGCCGATCCGGGACAGGTTCCGGTTGCTGGTCGCAACGGTGAGAACTGCCGCGATGACGCCGCCGGATCAGCGCTCACCTGAACCTCCTTGCGCGCGTCGCGGCGCTACTGGCCGCCGAGGCAGCCCTTCTGGCCGCTGCTGTTGGCGTAGCCGGTACCGGCCGTGAACGCCGCGTTCGACCACTCGCCCTGGACCTTCCACTGCGTGCCGTTCGAGAACGGGAGCAGCGGCGCGCCCCAGGTCCACGCGCACTTGTCGCCGTTCTCGGCGCCGGACGAATCGAACCAGCCTCCGGACCCGGTGGTGCTCGTGGTGCTGGGGTCGGTCCGGGCCTCGGACAGCTCGTGGCCGGTCACGTTCGCAAGCGCGGCGAGGCCCTGGGAGTGCAGGCCGGACGTGTCCGCCGGATCGCAGCCCGGATCGTTGTCGAGGTTGAAGAAGAACGCGAACTGCACGATCGTGCTGCCGCACTTGCCGCTGGCGTGCCAGGCGCAGAATCCGGCGCTGCCGCGCGGAACATCGGTGTACACCGCGTAGAACCCGTTGCCCGCGGTGTCCGGACTCGTGATCGCCTTGCACACCTCGGACAGGATCGGCCCGGTGTTGTTGCCGCCGGTCGCCGCGCTGGTGTCGATGACGTGGCCCTGGTGGGTCGTCGCGCGCCCGATCTGGCCGTTGGTCCCGGTGAACTCGGTCACCGTACCCGAGTAGTTGCTGTTGCTGTATCCGGTGTACCAGCTGTCGAGGCCGGTGATCTTGTCCCCGGTGAAGTTCGCCCAGCTCGTGCCCCAGAAGATGGTCTTGGTCACCGCGGTCACCATCATCTTGCCGCCGTGATAGGTCATGTTCGCGCTGCGGCGCGCGCGCTGCGCGCTCGCCTCGCGCGTCCAGGTGACACCCGTGACATCGGCCGGCGGGTCGACGGAATCCGATGGTTCGACGGCGCAAGCGCCAAGCAGCACCGTGGAAAGCAACAGCAGTCCGAGCTTCATCGAGTCCTCCAGGTAAGGGACAGCGCCCACAGTACGCAGCGCGAGAGGAAGTTCGCAAAGGAATCTCGGCGGGCGCCTCACGTTCCCACCGCACGGGCGCAACTCGACGCGCCACGTGGCGCGTCATGGAGCGGGGTGGAGGTTCGGAAAGGTGAGTCGAGGTGCGATGTGCACGTGAATGAAGTGCTCGAAGAGCAGCAAATCGATGCGGTCACCGTCCTGTACGGCGACCGCCGCGGCAAGGATCCGCACGGCAACACCCTGATCGTGCGCGGGCGCGATGCGCCGCCGCGTGCGCGAGCTCGAGCCCGGCCGCTACGCCAGCGCGGCGTGACCGCGGGCTACAGCTCCGCGCAGCCCGGCCGGATCGTCATCGTGTTTCCCGACAGCGTGAGCGCGTCGATCGACAGCGACGGACCGAGGAAGCCGAGCCGGCCGGCCATGCGCACCACGGTGTCGAGCGCGCTGTTCACCGCCGACCGGATACCGGCGTCGCCATTGACCTTCTGCGTCATCGCCTCCGCGATCGCCGTGCCGGCGGCGATCGAATCGCCATCGCTGTTCCCGGTCGAGAACGTCGCCGACGCGTCGCTGAACTGCACGTGCCCGGCGACCAGCGTGAGCCCGAACGAGATCTCGGCGCGCGGCGCGGCGAACGTCAGCGTCTTGCCGTCGACCGCAAAGCAGAAGAAGTTGTTGATGCAGTTCATGCGGATCTCGGGCCCGCTGTCCGTGAAGTTGATGCCGAACACCAGCTTGCCGCCCGCGACGTGGAAGTCGACCGAGCGCGACATCATGTTGTCGATGTAGATCGTCATCGGATCTTGCCGGGTCGGGTTGATGCTGAACGTGTACGTGCTCGGCGCGCCGGTCATGCTGGTCGCGATCGACGAGCCGTTCGGCAGGAAGAACTTGTAGGTGTTCGCGTCGGTCGGATAGCCCGCGGGCAGGCCCTGCGGACAGCCGGCCGGCGTCGCGTCGCTGCACGATGCGAACGCGGTCGGCTGGTAGTTGTCGAACGTGATGTGCACGCCGGCGCTCGCCAGCAGGTTCACCGTGTTCCAGTCGCTCGGGCTCGTGCCCACGGTGACGCTGCCCCAGCTGGTGGTGTAGAGCATCGCGAGCGGGCTGTGCGCGGAGCGGCAGTTCTGGTAGAAGTGCGCGGTGTTGGGGTCGTCGTCCCAGCACTCGCCCCAGTCCTCGTCGACGGTGATCATGTTGTAGGTCGAGCCGTCCGCGTGCGTGGTCTGCGGGCTGATCACCGCGCACGACCCGCCGCCCGGCCCGGCGTGCCAGAACCGCGGCGCGAGCGTCTGCGTGGCGTCCCACTCGTACAGCGTCAGACCGCCCGCCGGCGTGATCCCGCCCGACGCCGCGCGCACCGCCGGGCCGATCGGCGCGAGCGCGTGCGCGGTGAAGTCCCACGCCTTCACCTGGACGAGCCCGTTCGCCTCGGTGTCGAAGCCGGTGAACGGCAGTGGATCGGTCGTGTTCGCCACGCGCTCGCCGTCGGTCGGTCCCAGCATGCAGCCAGTCAGGGCCGCGGCTCCCGCCACGGCCATCCCCAGTACGTACTTCGCCATGTGCAATCCCCTTTTCTCGTGTCCCTACCAAGGACGCACGGCGGGCGGTTTCTTTCGGCGATGCGGCCGGCCTCGCGGGGCGCCGGCGCGCGGTCCGGCGCGGCGCGCGGTCGCCCGGCGCCCACCGCCGCGCCTCGGTGATACCGCCGTGAGCGGCGGTGGTGCCGGGTCCGGACCAGACCACGCTGGACCAGGACGGGCAGCATGACCGAGCACGACGCGATGGAGACGCCGGTGAGCTCCGGGCCGGAACGCGAGCGCGCAGCCGCGGAGCCGTTCTCGATCACGCAGGGACCGTTCCTGCGCCTGCTGCGCCGACTTCACCTCACGCGGCCCGATGGCAGCGCGCGCGCCTGGCCGCTGGTCGCGATCGCCTGGGGCCCGCTCCTGCTCGGCGCAGGGCTGTGCGTGGCCGCCGGTCGTCCCGTCGCACCGATCGTGCAGGACATCTCGGTCCACACCCGGCTGCTGATCGGGATCCCGCTGCTGGTCCACGCCGAGCGGGTCCTCGAGCAGCGCTGCCGCAGCGCCGTCGATCAGCTCCGCGCGGGACGGTTCGCCGACCGGGCGGTGATCGACCGCATCCTCGGTGGCGCCCGGCGCCTGCGCGAATCTCGCCCCATCGCGGTCGCGCTCGCGGCGGCCGCGCTGCTGGGCGGTCAGGCCCTGCTGTGGGGATTCCACAGCCTGACCGGACCGTTCGCCGGGATCACCGGGCCCGGCGAGCTGTCGTTCGCCCGCCTGTGGTACGTGTCCGTGGCCTGGCCGATCGCGCAGCTCCTGGTCCTGCGCTGGACGTGGCACTGGGTGATCTGGTCGTACGTCACGGTGCGCCTGTCGCGCCTGCCGCTCGCCACGATCGCGACCCACCCGGACCGTGCCGCGGGCATCGGCTTCCTCGCCGAGCCGATCAACGGATTCGCGGGCCTGGTCCTCGCGCTGTCCGCCTTGATGGCGTCGGGCTGGTCGATGCAGGTCCTCCACCACCACGCCCGGCTGCAAAGCTTCGTGCCCGAGTTCGTCGTGTTCGTGGTGCTGGCGGCGATCCTCGCCTGCGGTCCCCTGCTGCTGTTCATCGGCATGCTGTATCGCGCGCGGCATCGCGAGATCGACCGCTACAACGGGCTGGCGCTCGACTACGTCCGGGCGTTCCACCGCAAGTGGATCGAGGACCGGTCCGATCGCGACGAGCTGCTCGGCACCCCCGACCTGCAGTCGCTGAACGACCTGTGCGGCGCCTACGCGAACCTCGACCGGGTGCGGGTGGTGCCGCTCGGACCCCGGCCGCTCGTCGGCCTCCTGATCGCGGCGGTCGTTCCGATGCTCCCGCTGGTCGCGGCGACGATGCCGCTCGACGAGCTGCTCGAGCAGCTCGTTCACGTGCTCCTGGGCACGCTCCCCGGTGTCCACTGACGCCGCCACCGCCGTCGCGCGCGCGCGCGCGTCGCGGCCGTGCGCCGGTGTCGTGGGGATTTCACGGGCACCGGCGTTGCACGCCCGCGCGCACCATGACTGTGCAAGAGGTCCGTCTGAAGATCGCACACGCGGCGGTGGCGCTGCTCGCGGCGACCGCGCCCCCCGCCGCCGCACAACCGGCGCCCCCGCCCGCGGCGAACCCGCCCGCCGCGGACCGCCAGGCCACGGTGGCCGACGTCGCCGGCGCGCCCCAGCCCGGGGCCGAGAGCGGCCGGGTCGATGTGGAGGACCGCGACTCGACCGCGCGGCGTGCGCTGCGCGGCGTGCTCTACGTACCCAAGGTCCTCGTCGAGATCGTGCTGGCGCCGTTTCAGGTGCCGGTATGGGCCTACGACCGCTACCACCTCAAGGAGCTCTATTACCGGACCTTCTACAACGAGGATCGCACGCTCGGCGTGGTCCCGACGGCGGCGTACGCGACGGACTTCGGGTTCACCGCCGGCGCGAAGTTCGTGGCCACCGACCTGGCGGGCCAGCGCGAGGCCCTGTGGGCGTCGGCCCAGTTCGGCGGCGCCTACCAGCAGGCCTTCCAGGCGTACGTGGACAGCGGCGACCGGCTCGGCGATCACCTCCTGGTCTCGCTGTTCGGCGCGTACGAGAAGCATCCCAAGGACATCTTCTACGGCATCGGCAATCACGGCGAGACGGCGGAACCGCCGATGCCGGTCGACCCGTACCTGGTTCCGGTCGCGGTCAAGACCCGGTTTCGCCAGCGGATCGAGCGGTTCGTCGGGGCGATCGACTGGCGCATGTTCGACGACCTCCAGCTCGTGAGCTCGAACGAGGTGGCCGATCGTCACTTCTCGCCGTCGACCACCGGCGAGTCGATCAACGAGATCTTCAACACGGGGACGCTGGTCGGCTGGCCGAGCACGAAGTACTTCTACACCGAGCTCGCGCTGCGCCACGACACCCGCGGCCGCTACAACCTGTTCGAACCCGCGCCGTTCTACTCGCTGGGCACGCTCGCAGAGGCGTGGGGCGGCTTCAATCACGCGCTCGACGACCTCCCCGACTACTGGCGCTACGGCCTCAACTTCCAGCACTTCTTCCGGCTCGCCGAGAGTCCGCGCGTGCTCATGCTCCGGTTCCGCGGCGAGGCGGTCTCGGCCGGGCTGGACGATGTGCCGTTCGACATGCTGCCGCGGCTCGGCGGACCGCGCGATCTGCGCGGCTACACGCCCGACCGGTTCCGCGATCGCGTCGCGTGGTACGGCACGGCCGAGTACTCGT
Organism: Kofleriaceae bacterium; assembly: GCA_041495365.1. GTDB lineage: Bacteria > Myxococcota_A > Polyangia > Haliangiales > Haliangiaceae > JABFXX01. Next base: position 10,825 of record JBGQCL010000172.1, read on the forward strand.
GGGATCTGTCGAACTACGTCGCGGCCGCGCTGTTCACCGACGTCGGCCGCGTGTACCCGTCGCTCGACGACATCACGTACAAGCACATGCGCTGCGGCTTCGGCTTCGCGCTGCGGTTCCACGGCGAGAACAGCTTCTGGCTCGATACCAGCATCGCGTCGTCGATCGACGGCGGCGTGCAGGTCACCGCAACGTTCGATCCCATCTACCTCATCCGACCGCGCGCGAGGCGACGATGAAGACCTCCCGGATCGAGATGCTCGCGCTCGTGCTCGCGGCCGGCTGCGCTTCGAGCCCGGAGATGCCCCCCGCGCGGTTCGCCAACGCCCCGGTGGTCCAGCGGGTGGACGACCGCCGCAACGTGCCGGTCCCGCCGCAAGAGCGCCCGGCCTACCTGAACTTCTACAACTACAACGGTGTGGTCATGCGCCCGCTGACTCGCGCGATGGAGCTGCCGCCGCCCCGGCGCGCGCTCGGGGTCAACGCGCTCGACGAGGTGCCCGACTCGACGTGGTTCACCAACCGGATCGGCGTGCGCGACCTGACGCTCGACGAGCTGCGGACCGGCCCCAACCAGGTCGGCAGCCCCGAGCAGCATCGGCCGTGGACCGTGAACGCGACCAAGCCCGGCGCCCCCGAGCTCGGGCTGTTCATCACCGACGCACGCGGGATCAAGTTCCTGCTCAAGTTCGATTTCCCGGGCCACCCCGAGGAAGAGACCGCCGCGCAGGTGATCGTCGGCAAGCTGCTGTGGGCGTGCGGGTACCAGGTGACCGACGACTACGTCGTGACGTTCGCGCCCGGCGACCTGGTGCTGGCGCGCGACGCGGTCAGCGAGGACGTGTTCGGTGACAAGCGCCCGCTCGGCCGCGCCGAGCTCGACGAGATGCTCCGCGGCACGCCGGCCGGTCCCGGCGGCGCGCTGCGCGCGATGGCGTCGCGCTGGATCCCCGGCAAGCTGCTCGGCGGGATCCCCAGCGAGGGCGTGCGCGACGACGACCCCAACGACCGCATCCCGCACGAGCTGCGCCGCGACCTGCGCGGCGGGTACTCGATCTTCGCGTGGCTCGATCACGTCGACATGCAGGAGGGCAACTTCGTCGACGCCTGGGTCGGCGACGGCGGCCACCACCACGTCGAGCGCCACATGATCGACTTCGGCAAGTCGCTCGGCGTGATGAACACGACCAAGCTCAACCCCCGGCCCGGCTACGAGTACGACATCGACTTCGGCGCGATGGCGCACTGGCTGGGTACGCTCGGGATCGTGAAGCGGCCGTGGGAAGGCACCGGGTCACCGCCGTGGCGCGGCGTCGGGATGTTCGACGCCGACCACTTCGAGCCCGCCGGCTGGACGCCGGGCACGCAGGCCTACCTGCCGCTCCTGCTCGCCGACCGGTTCGACAAGTTCTGGGGCGCCAAGATCGCGATCCGGTTCTCGCCCGAGCAGATCCGCGCGGTGGTCGAGACCGGACGGCTGAGCGACCCGCGCGCGGTCGCCTACCTGACCAGCACCCTGGTCGCCCGGCAGCGCGCCACCGCGCGCCACTGGTTCGATCGAGTCAATCCGCTCGACCACTTCGCGATCGCGCCCCACGGCGGCGGCGTCGAGCTGTGCTTCGACGACCTGGCGCTGGTCTACTGGCTCGGCGCGGACCCGGGCGCGACGCGCTACCGCGCAACGCTGTACGACCGGACCGGGAACCCGCTCGGAGGCGGCGCAGCGTCCGTCGTCCCCGGGGCCGGCGGTCATGCCTGCATCGCCCCCCTGACCCTGGCGCCCGGAGGCGACGGCTACACCATCGTGCGGGTCGAGACCACGCGGCCGGGCTTCACGGGCGCGACCCTCGTGCATGTCGCGCGCGATCCGAAGACCAGCGCGCAGCGCGTGATCGGGATCTGGCGGCTGTGAGCTACAGCGGTCGATAGACCAGGGTCGAACCGTAGTAGTACGGCTGGTAGCGGGCCGCACCGCACTGGTAGTAGACGCCCCCGGCGGCGTCCGCCCGGGCGCAACCGCCCGGCAGCGCGGTGACCACGCCCGCCGTCGGCACGACCGGCGCGGCCACGGCGACCGGTGCCGCCACCGCGCCGGCGTAGGCCGCCCGCCGTGTGGTGCGTCGCGCCACGCCGGCATAGCTCATCGGCGTCAGTGGCCTGCCGATCACGGCGTGGGCCTCGCCTCCGCCGAGCAGCAGCGGCCCCGTGCCGGTCAGCTCTCCGGCGACGGTCAGGGCCGCGATCACCGCGAGGCCCCCCAGCATGCGCTTGTGACGATTGGACGTTGCCATGGGTCATCTCCTTTGCTGTGGATTGGACTCTTGCTGTGGATCTGGCTGCTGGTCCGGTCCCTGATCGGTTTGCGGATCCGGTCCTTGCCGCACGCTCCGGACGCTGTCCCGCAGCGCCACGAAGTCGATCTTGCCAGCGTCCGGCGGCGGCGAGAACGCGAACGTCTCGGGCGCGAACCCGGGCGCCGCGGTCCAGTCCGAGGTCGCGACCGTGTACTCGGGCGCACCGGTCACACGCTTGCTCACGATCACGAGCCGGCACGGCAAGGCGCGCTGGCCGTCCTCGACCCAGAGCTGCCAGTCGGTCTCGTGGCCGCGGAATGCCAGGTGATGACACATCCGGTTGCCCACCGGCTCGCTACCCAGGTACTTGCCGGATACCGCGTCTTCCATCAGCACCGCATAGGGATTGCTGTACAGCAGATCCGCGCCCGGCGCGTCGAGCCCGAGCTGGTCGCGGGCGAAGTCGATGGTGCCGTCGAGGTCGTCCGGTGCCTTCGTCGTCGCGTACAGGCTGTCTCGCTTGCCGTAGACCGAGAGCTTGCTGCCGTCGTAGTACACCGTCGCGCCACCGAGCGGCCCCATCCGGTCGGCTCGCAGCTTGTTCGGCCGCTGCACCCACACGGTGGACTCGGCGACACTCTGGATCTTCTCGCCCTGCCGGGTGACCACCTCCATCACGTGATCCGTGTTGAACCGGAATGCTGTCATCTTGGCGAGATCGGTGGACATCTTGCGAAGCAGCGCGTCGGCCTTCGGCTCGAACGCGCATTGCGCCGCGGGATGCGCCTGTGCCACGTGCGGATGCGGCGAGCCGCTCGCAGCGAGCGCGACTCCCGTGATGAACAAAGCGTGCCGTGATCTCATGATCGCCTCCTGGCTCCGTCACAGCGAGAGCCTGCAAGGCCAGGCGGTGCAGATCGGGTGCCGGGCCGGCAGGGATCGGCCGGTCGGTCACGGCTCAGTCCGCGCCGGCCGCGACCACCCGGACGACCTCCGAGAGCATCGCGAGATCTTCGCGCGCGGCGATCACGAGGACGCGCACGCGCCCCGCCCGCCCGGTCACGTCCGCGTCGGGATGGCAGTGCGCGTTGCCATCGGGATCGATCTCGACGCCCAGGCACTCGAGGCCCTGGCAGCTCGCCATGCGGATCTCCGCGGCGTTCTCGCCGACCCCGGCGGTGAACACCAGCGCATCGATGCCGCCGAGCGTTGCCGTCAGGGCGCCGATCGCCTGCCGCACGCGGTGGACGTAGATCGCGATCGCCAGCCGTGCGCGCTCGTGGCCGGCGCGGGCGGCGGCCAGCACCTCCCGCGTGTCGCCCGAGATCCCGGACACGCCGAACAGGCCGGACGCCTGGTTCAGCGCATCGTCGATGTCGTCGGGGCCCAGGCCGTGCCGGCGCTGCACGTGGGTCACGATCCCGGGATCCACCGAGCCGCTGCGGGTCGCCATCATCAGTCCGTCGAGCGGCGTGAAGCCCATCGTGGTATCGACCGAGCGGCCGTGCAGCACTGCCGTCGCCGAGCAGCCGTGGCCGAGGTGGCAGATCACGAGGCGCAGCTCGGAGGCGGGGCGCCCGAGCAGCTCCGCGGCGCGGGCCGTGCAGTAGGCGTGGTTCAGGCCGTGAAACCCGTAGCGCCGGATGCCCCAGCTCTCGGTCCACGCGTGGGGCAGTGGGTACGTTCGCGCCGCCGGCGGCAACGTCGCGTGAAACGCGGTGTCGAACACGGCGACGTGCGGGACGTCCGGAAGCAGCGCCTCGGCCGCGGCGAGCGCCTCCAGCCCGGGTCCATTGTGCAGCGGCGCGAGCTCGGCGAGCGCGGAGATCCGCGAGCGGACCGCGGGCGTGATCCGCACCGGCGCGCTGAGCTCGCCGCCGTGCACGATGCGATGCCCGACGGCGGCCGGCCGCTGGCCGACCGGCGCCGACGCCGCGCCGAGGTCGTCGAGCGCGTGCCGCACCGCCTCGCCGCAATCGCGGAAACTCAGCTGCTCGCGGATCCGCGCCGCCCCCGGTCCGGATCGCTCGTAGCGCGTGACCGGACCCGCCCAGTCGGCCTTGACCTGCGCGAGCACCGAGCGGTCCGCCGACTCCATCACCGAGCACTTCAGGCTGCTCGAGCCGGCGTTCACCAGCACGACCCTCACGCTGCGCTCCGATCAGCGGTGGCCATGCGGCACGTGCGCCGGCGCGCCGTGATGGGGCGCGCCGTGACGGTACGGAGCACCGCGGTAGCTCCAGGTCCCACGATGGACCGGATGGGCGTAGTACGGATGGCCACGGTGATGATCGTAGCGCAGATACCCGCCCGGATAATATCTGTCATGGTATGGATGATATCGGTAATATCCATGATACGGATATCCGCGATAATATGGATATCCATAGGAGTACCCGGTGTCGCCATAGGGCGCGTACCCACCGTAGTAACCATCGGTCGCGTAGCCGGCGGAGCCATAACAGCCCGCCGCGGCGATCGCGGCGACGAGCGCGACTGGAACAATGCGCCAGGACATGGTGAAACCTCGATCGATCACGAAGCACCGGGTGTGCCAGGCGCGGCTGGCGTCACGCGCCGGGCGGTGGGCCGAGCGGTGAGCCGAGCGCTGGGTCGACCGGGTCGAACCGGCATAGCCGCACGGCCGCGCGATCGAGCCGGGCACCGCGAAGGTTGGCCCCGCGAAAGTCGCAGGCGACGAGCCGAGCGTGCTCGAGGTTGGCGCCGGCCAGGTTGGCGTCGCGAAACCGGGTGCCGCCCCGGCTCGCGACCGCCGTGGTGACCCGCGACAGGGCCGGAAACGCGGCGTCGAGCCGGGCCGATCGGCGCGCCATGACCATCGCGCCGATCGCGACCGCCGCGGCGATCACCCCGCCGCCCGTCGCGCCTCCTGCGAGCCCGCCGGCGATCGCGACGATCGAGAACGCCAGCCCTCCCGTCGTGCCGGCGGTCGCACGCACCAGCACGCTCAGCGCCACGATAACCGCCGCGAGCGCGACGAACACCAGGGCGAGCAGCCCGCTGGCGCCGGTCCCGATCCCGGTGATCACGCCGAACGCGCCTGCCGCGATCGCAAGCGCCGCCGCCACCGGCAGGACACGGCGCGTCGCAAACCACAGGCCCTTCCAGATCCCGGCGATCAGGAACGCGAGCACGGCGACGACGACGAACACCACCACGAGCCGGCGCCTCATGTCGTCGCCCACGTACATCGAATGCAAGAACCGAGCGCACGTCCCTACGACGGCACCGAGCGCGATCGACAGCGCCAGCGATCCGACCACGAGCAGCGCCGCCCAGCCACGGCTCATCCCGGCCCGGATATGCGACAGGTCGGCGCCGCGCAGATCCGCACCGGTGAAGTCCGCACCGCGGACATCCCGCCCCTGGAGCGATGCCGAGCCCAGGCGCGCACCGACGAAGCAGCGGCCGCGCAGGTCCGAGGGGAAGATCTCGGCGGTCATGGGCCAGCGTAGCAGCAAGACCGGTACCCGGCCCTGTGCCGCGAAATGCCGGCTGGAACGGAGAGAGGGAATCGACGATCGCGCGAGGTACGAAGTACAGTGGAAGTGCTGAAGGCACATGATGCGGCTGATCCCGTACGCGATCCTCGCGGCGAGCAGGCTGGCGGCGGCGGAAGGCAAGGACGACGACGCAGCCAGGGCCCCGCCGATCGTCGCGTTCGCCCTCACCGAGCTCGACCTGTTCGATCGCGGCACGGAGTGCGTGGTCGGTGTTCCGATCACAGCGGCGGACGGCGTCACCATCGACCGCAAGCTCAAGGTCGCCGTCCTCACCGTCGCGGTCGGGAATCGCTACGCCCCCTAGCTCGCGCACGACATCGCCGGAGCGGCCGGCGCGGACAAGAAGTCGATCGCGCTCACGGTCGCGCTCGACCGGTTCCACGCCCACGAGACGTACTCCGTCACGATCCGGGTGAGCGAGGACGGCACCGCGAAGCCGGTCTCGCCGGTCACCCGGGTACTCCAGCTGAAGCACGCCGCGGCGAAGGCGCGGGTCGTGCCGGAGACCCTGGTGATCGAGCGCACCGAGTACCTGCCGCGGATCGGCCGCTGGCACGTGCCGGTGCTCGAGCTCGAGGAGCTGTCCGGAAGATCGCAGCTCACGCCCGACCCCGTGGCGCGCGATCTGCACGACGCGCACACCGCGACCGCGGCGATCGACGCGCCGGTCGGGTTCGCGCCGCCGGTGAGCGTCGACCCCGGCTCGCATGACACCGTGACCGTGACCGTCCGGGACCCCGTCCCCGACGACACGGTCGACGGCACGGCCGAGATCCGCGCGCCGCAGCTCGACGCCCCGGTGACGATCAAGTACGAGCTCCGGACGACGATCTGGAGCGGCTGGATCATCCTCGCGATCGCGCTCGGTCTGTTCATCGGTTATCGCGTCAAGCCGCGGATCGCCGAGCGCCTCGCGGTCCTGCGCTGGCGGCGCGAGGTCGCGGAGATCGCGAAGGCCGCGTCCGCGTACACCACGCACCCCGACGCCACGTTCGCCGCGGCCTGCGCCGACGTGGTCCAGCACTGCCGGGACGCCATCGCACACCCGAAGGACACGGCGACCGACCGCGACCAGCAACGCGACGGCCTGCAGAAGGCGCTCGACGCCGCGGTGACGGCGTGGCGCGACGCGCTTGCGGCGGCGAAGGCTTCCACGCTCGACCTCGAGCGGATCGTCGAGACCCCCTGGTCGGTCCCCGTCGAGCTCGCGCCGCGACTCGCGCAGCTGCGAACGATCGCGGCGACCGCGCACGACGCCATCGAGCGGGGCGACGCGTCGGGCGCGCGGCGGAGCATCGCCGCCGTCGCCCGGGTCCTGACCGACGCCGCGCCCCGGATCGCGGCGCTCAGGACCGCCCTGACCGACGTGACCGACCGCCTGACCAACGAGCCGGGTGCGCAGGCGACGCCATGGCCCCAGGCCGCGACCCACGCGGCGACCGAGATCGCGTCGGACATCACGGAGCGCGCCCGGGCGATCTCGGATCAGCCCAGGCCCGAGCCTCCCGAGCTCGCCGCATGGCTCGGCGCACTTCACGCGCTCGAGAGCTACCTCGAGCTCGCCGCGATCCGGCTCGACGCCGCATGGACCTCCGCGCTCACCGCGGCCCGGCGCGAGCTCGAAGCGGTGAAGCCCGATCCGCTCGACGGCGTCGATCGTGCGCTGCCCCGCCCCGGCACCGGGAAGGATCCGCGCGGGTACCTGCGGGACATCGCCGCGAACGGCTACCAGACGGTCGCCGAGGTCAAGAGCCGGCTGCTCGCCCTCGCACCGAAGCGGCGGCGCGCAGAGGTCGAGGAGCTGCTCCAGGCCGGCGAGTGGTCGCGTGCGGCAGCCGCAGCGCTCCCGCCCGGAGGCGAGGACCAGGGCCACGCTCTCGGGAACGGGCCGCGCGTGTCGCGCGTGACCGAGCCCGTCGCGCCGACCACGGCGAGCCCCGCGGCGCTCACCCCGGCAGCGCGCCCGGTGGTCGTGGTGCCGGATGTCAGCGTCGACACGATGTTGCGCACCGCGGTTCGCGCCGAGTCCCTGGCACGCGAGACCACCTCCCTGGTGTCGGCGGCCATCCTCGCGCTGCTGTACTTTGCGCACTACGGCACGACGCCGATCCATACCTGGCGCGATCTGATCGCCGTGTTCGCGCAGGCGGTCTCGCTCGATCTCGGCATCGACACCATGCTGCAGGCGCTCAAGGGCCTCATGAAGTAGTCCGGGCGCGGCGCGCGCGCACGGCGCTCTCCAGCGTGGCGCCGAGCGCGACGCCGAGCGCGTAGCACGCGAGGTCGAAGGCGTGAAAGCCCTGTCCGAGCACGAGGTGGCCGGGCAGCGTGTCGCGCACCGCGTCCAGCCAGGTTAGAACACCGGCGCGCGCGACACCACCTGGATCACGCGGCCGAGCCCGCTACCGGCCGAGCAGCGCCGCGAACCGCGCCGCCAGCTCGCCGAGCGCCACCATCTCGACCTGGCCGTCGCGGCGCAGCTTCCACTCCAGCGTGCCGTCGGCCAGACCGCGCTTGCCGACGGCGATCCGGATCGGGATGCCGATCAGGTCCGCGTCCTTGAACTTCACACCGGGCCGCTCGTCGCGATCGTCGTACAGCACGTCGGCGCCGGCCGCCGCGCAAGCCTCCTCGGCGGCGCGCGCCAGCTCGGACTCTCGGCTACGGCCGCCCGCGGCGCGCGGCCGCACGCACCGCCTCGATCACCGGGGCGAGCACCTCGTGATCCTGCCGCGCGCGGTGGGCCGCGGTGAACGCCCGCATCGCGCGGTCGAGCTCGGCGAGCTGGGCCTCGACGGCGTCGAGCCGGCCGCGGCGGTGCAGCTCGGCGCGCAGCGTGTCGCACGCGTAGCGGACGCAGCGCGCCGGGCGGTGCGCGAGCGCGAGCGAGCAGGCCTCGGCGCCGCGGAACGCACACCCGGCGTGGGCGTCGCGACCGGCGGGCGGGCGCAGGTCGCGCGGCCGCGTGCCGGCGCCGGCGAGCGCGGCGAGCTCGCGATCGTCGAAGATGTCGGCGGTCACGCCGGCGCAGCACGCACCGCCGGCGAACCCGCCGACCGGCCACGGCTGGCGCGCCGCGCACGATCCGCACGATGTCACGCTGCCGAGCCCCGCGGCGACCGCGAACTTGGCGCCGGCGACCTCGGCCGCCAGCGCGCGCTCGTCGTCGGCGACGGTGCTGGCTCGCTCGACGCGCAGCCGCTGCCGCAGCGCCGCGACCTCGGCCGCACGCGACGCCGGCTGACGCAGGCGCATCACCAGGCGCTCGACCGGTACGAACATGCACCTACGCTACCACTCGCGGCGCGCCGACCCCACCACGGCCATCGCAACCCGGCCCGATCCGCGGGCTCGACGGGCGGCGGGAGACCGGGCAACGACGGAGCGGCCCCAGGACGGCCACGGCCCAGCTTGACGGGTCGAGCGCCAAGGACGTACTCACGGGGCGGAGGGTAATCATGTCGCGCACTGCCTGTCTGGCCCTGGCCTTGCTGACCGCGGCGTCCGCCGCCCACGCCGACGCACCCGATCGCGGGCTTGCCGGCCTCGATGAGATCTACCCCAAGCTCGACGCGCTCTACCTCGATCTGCACCGGAACCCGGAGCTGTCGATGAAGGAGGACCGGACCGCGGCGCGCCTGGCCACCGAGCTCAAGGCGCTCGGCTACCAGGTGACCACGGGAGTCGGCGGCACCGGGGTCGTCGGAGTGCTCCGGAACGGCAACGGGCCGACCGTGCTGCTGCGCACCGAGCTCGACGCCCTGCCGATCGAGGAGAAGACCGGCCTGCCCTACGCCAGCACCGTCAAGGCGGTCGACCTGAACGGCAAGACGCAGCCGGTGATGCACGCCTGCGGCCACGACATCCACATGGCCGGCTGGACCGGCGCCGCGGCGCTGCTCGCCCGCCACAAGGATCTCTGGCACGGCACGGTGGTGATGATCGGCCAGCCGGGCGAGGAGGTCGTGCAGGGCGCGCGCGCGATGATCGCCGACGGGCTGTTCAAGCGCTTCCCCAGGCCCGACTTCGCGATCGCGGTGCACGACACCTCCGACGAGCCGGCCGGCAAGGTCCTGATCGTCCCCGGGTTCGGCATGGCGAGCGTCGACTCGGTGGACGTCACGATCTTCGGCCGCAGCGGCCACGGCGCCAAGCCCCACACCACCGTCGACCCGGTCGTCGTGGCGGCGCGCACGGTGATGGCCCTGCAGACGCTGATCTCGCGCGAGAAGGACCCGCTCGAGCCGGGGGTGATCACCGTCGGCTCGATCCACGGCGGCACCAAGCACAACATCATCCCCGAGGACGTCAAGCTCCAGATCACGGTGCGGACCTACAGCCCGGCCGTACGCAAGCAGCTCCTCGAGGGGATCGCCCGCATCGCCAGGGCCGAGGCGCTGTCGGCGAACGCGCCGCGCGAGCCGGAGGTCAAGGTCTCGGAGAGCCAGGACGCGACGTACAACGATCCGGTGCTCGCCCACCGGCTCGAGGCGGCGCTGGCGCGGAAGCTGGGCAAGGCCAACGTCGTCGAGGGCAAGCCGGAGATGGTGGCCGAGGATTTCGGCGAGCTCGGCAAGGCCGCCGGCGCGCCTTCGGTCCTGATCCGGGTCGGCGCCGTCGAGCCGACCAAGCACGCCGCCGCGATCGCCGCCGGCACGCCGCTGCCGTCGCTGCACTCCGCGGGGTTCGCGCCCGACCGCGAGCGGACGATCCGCACCACCAGCTCCGTGCTGGTGCTCGCGACCCTCGAGCTCCTCGGCACCCGGTGACAGGCCGCCCGCTCCGAGATCGCCAGCGCTAGGCGCGGCGCCGGCGCCGACCTCGCGCTCGGCCCCGGAGCGACCGAGCTCGCGACCGACCTCGCGACGGCCCTGGCAAGCACTGCGCACCGCGCAGGGCCCCCGGCGGCACGGGGCGCCCCGGGCGCGGAGTTACGCGGTGAATGCGCCATCACGATCGCGACGGACCCCCGGTGATCGCGAGGCGACCGACCAGGACCGCGACGCAGTGTGCGCGCGCCTCCGTGCTCGCGGGACACGTGAATCCGTCATGCCTCTCCCCCGGGTGTTGCAACGCGATCGACAGCGCGTCTACCTGGTAGAGCC
>JBGQCL010000173.1:0-21730 GCA_041495365.1 Kofleriaceae bacterium
CGGCACCCAGGCCGCCAAGGAGGCCGGCAACATGGTCGACCTCGACTCCAACCCGACCAAGCTGCTCGAGGTCGTCACCGTCGGCAAGCAGATGCTGATGACGCGCGGCGCGCTGACCACGTTCTCGATCGCCAACGACGTGTCGAAGTACTTCGCGATCATCCCGGCCGCGTTCGTCGGGACCTACCCGCAGCTCGAGGCGCTCAACATCATGCGCCTGCACTCGCCGGCGAGCGCCGTGCTGTCGGCGGTGATCTTCAACGCGCTGATCATCATCGCGCTGATCCCGCTCGCGCTGCGCGGGCTCACCGTGCGCGCGGCGCCGGCGGCCGTCACCCTGCGCCGCAACATCCTGGTCTACGGCGTCGGCGGCCTGATCCTGCCGTTCCCGTTCATCAAGCTGATCGATCTGATCCTGTCCGGCCTGGGCCTGGCCTAGGTGAGGTAGCCATGAAGGAAACCCTCCGCCCCGCCATCGTCTCGCTGCTCGCGTTCACCGTGCTGTGCGGCTTCGTCTACCCGCTGGTGATGGACGGGATCGCCGCCGTCGCATTTCCCCACCAGGCCACCGGGTCGCTGATCCACGACAAGGACGGCCACGTCGTCGGCTCCGAGCTGATCGGCCAGCCGTTCGACAACCCGGCGTACTTCTGGAGCCGGCTGACCGCCGAGGCCAGCTACGACGCGTCGAACTCGACCGGCACCAACCTGGGCCCGTCGAGCTTCGTCGACGACAAGGGCCACCTCGGGCCCAACAGCACGCTGGCCAAGAGCGCCCAGGATCGGATCGCCGCGCTGCGCGCCGCGGACCCGGGGAACACCCAGCCGGTGCCGGTCGACCTGGTCACGTCGTCGGGCTCGGGGCTCGATCCGCACATCTCGCCGGCCGCGGCGTACTATCAGGTCGGCCGGGTCGCCCGGCTGCGCGGCCAGCCCGAGGCGGTGGTGCGCCAGGTGGTCGACGCCCACATCGAGGGTCGGACGCTCGGCGTGCTGGGCGAGCCGCGGGTGAATGTCCTACTCTTGAACCGGGCCCTGGATGCCCGGTTCGGGCCCGCCCAGCCGAATGGATGACGACCGCGACGACCGCCCCGATCCCGATGCCTTGCTGGAGAACCTCAAGGCCGAGGAGAGCCGTGCGGTCCGCGCGCGGCTGAAGATCTTCTTCGGGGCGGCACCGGGCGTCGGCAAGACCTACGCGATGCTGCAGGAGGCGCGGCGCGCGCGGGTCGACGGCGATGACGTGGTGATCGGTGTCGTCGAGACCCACGGCCGGCCGGAGACCGAGGAGCTGGTCGGCGACCTGCCGATGATCCCGCGCCGCGTGATCGAGCACCGCGGCGTCCGGCTGACCGAGCTCGATCTCGACGCTGCGCTGGCCCACCGGCCGGCGCGGATCCTGATCGACGAGCTCGCGCACACCAACGCGCCCGGCAGCAAGCACGTCAAGCGCTGGCAGGACGTGCTCGAGCTGCTCGACGCCGGGATCGACGTCCACACCACGGTCAACGTCCAGCACATCGAGAGCCTGTCGGACGTGATCCAGCAGATCACGGGGGTCCGGGTGCGCGAGACCGTGCCCGACCTGCTGTTCGAGCGCGCCGACGAGCTCGAGCTGGTCGACATCTCGCCCGACGAGCTGCTCGACCGGCTCGCCGAGGGCAAGGTCTACGTCCCCGAGCAGGCCCAGCGCGCGGTCCAGAACTTCTTCCAGAAGGGCAACCTGCTCGCGCTGCGCGAGCTCGCGCTGCGGCGCACGGCCGAGCGGGTCGACGCCGAGGTCATCGCGTACCGCAAGCAGCACGGGATCTCGTCGCTGTGGCCGACCGCCGACCGGATCCTGGTGTGCGTCGGCCCGAGCCCGGGCTCGGAGCGGCTGATCCGCGCGACCAAGCGGATCGCCGAGGGGCTGCACGCCAGCTGGGGCGCCGCGCACGTCGAGCTGCTCGGCGCGCCGCCGCTGGGCGACAAGGACCGCGAGCGGGTCGAGGCCCACCTGCGGCTCGCCGAGGCGCTCGGCGGCGAGGTGATCCGGCTCGCCGGGCGGACCGTGGCGGGGGCGGTGATCGAGCACGCGCGGCAGACCAACGTCACCCGGATCGTCGCCGGCAAGCCGACGCACTCGCGGTGGCGCGACCTGGTGCGCGGCAGCCTGCTCGACACGCTGATCCGCGGCTCGGGCACGATCGAGGTCCATGTGATCGCGCCGCTCGACGAGGGCCCGCCGCCGCCGGCGTCGCCGATCCCGCGCGAGCAACCGAGCGCCTGGGCGTACGGCTGGGCGGTGTTCGCGGTCGCGGTCGCGACCGCGCTCGGCATGGTGCTCGCCGACTACGCGACGATCGCCGAGGTCACGATGCTGTACCTGATCGCGATCACGGTGGCCTCGCTCGCCGGGCGCGGGCCGTCGCTGGTCGCCGCGTCGCTCGCGGTCGCCGCGTTCGACTTCTGCTTCGTGCCGCCGAAGTACACGTTCGCGGTGTCCGATCTGCGCTACCTGCTGACCTTCGTCGCAATGTTCGCCGCTGGTCTCGTGATCAGCACGCTGACGACGCGGCTGCGCCGCCAGGAGCGCGACGCGGTGATCCGCGAGCGCCACACCGCGGCGCTGCTCGCGTTCACCCGCGACATCACCGTCGCGCTGTCCCCGGCGGACGTCGCGGCGGTGACCGTCGAGCACCTCGAGGCGTCGTTCCCGGTGTCGGCCTCGGTGGTGGTCCCGGAGTCCGCGCCGGGCAGCGCCGAGCCGGGCGCGCTGGTCGCGGTCGCCGGCCTGATGCCGCTCGCGCCCCAGGAGCTCGGGGTCGTGCGGTGGGCGTTCGAGCACAAGCAGGCCGCGGGGCGCGGCACCGACACGCTGCCCGGCGCGCACATCCTGGCGGTGCCGCTGCTGTCGGGCGATGATGCGGTCGGCGTGATCGCGGTCCAGGCCAAGCAGGATCCGCGGCGGCGCGGCGGCACGGCCGTGCCGCTGATCGAGGCGATCGCGCGCCAGGCCGGGCTGGCGCTCGGCCGGGTCAAGTTCGCCGAGCAGGCCCGCGAGGCGACGGTGCGCGCGCGCACCGAGGAGATGCGCAACGCGCTGCTGTCGGCGGTGTCGCACGACCTGCGCACGCCGCTCGCCGTGATCACCGGCGCGGCGACCACGCTGCGCGACGACGAGGACCGGCTGCCCGGCGCGGCGCGCCGCGAGCTGTTGACCCAGATCGTCGACGACGCCCGCCGGCTCGAGCGCGTGCTCGCCAACCTGCTCCAGCTGACCCGGGTCGAGAGCGGGCTGGTGCCCAACCGCGAGCTGATCCCGGTCGAGGAGCTGATCGGCGGCGCGCTGACCCGGCTGGAGGGCACGATCGGGAGCTGGAAGGTCGACCTCGACGTCCCGTCCGACCTGGTGGTTCCGGTCGACCCGGTGCTGTTCGAGCAGGTCCTGATCAACCTGATCGACAATGCGACCAAGCACGGCGCGCCGCCGATCGAGCTGCGCGCCCGTCGCGACGGCGCGACGGTCGTGCTCGACGTCGTCGATCACGGCCCGGGCGTGCCGCCCGAGCTGCGCTCCACCGTGTTCGACAAGTTCGTGCGCGCGTCGAACGCGCCCGGCGCGGGCCTCGGCCTCGCGGTCGTGCGCGCGATCGTCGAGGCCCACGGCGGCCGGGTCCGCGTCGACAGCGCGCCCGGCGGCGGCGCGCGGTTCCGCGTCGAGCTGCCCGCCGAGCACCCCGCGGTCCGGCGGCCCGCGGTCGACGAGCTCGAGGTTCTGCCGGTCCGGCCGGTCCACGTGGTACGCGCCGCCGACCCGGAGCCGGGCGAGGCCCCGCCGCCGGGGCAGGACTCCGGGGCAGGAGCCCGATCATGAGCACGATCCTGATCGTCGACGACGATCTGCAGCTGCGGCGGTTCCTGCGCACCACGCTCGCCGGTCACGGCCACGCGGTGGTCGAGGCCGGCACGGTCGCCGAGGCGATCGACGCGATCGCCCGGGTCCACCCCGCGGTGATCCTGCTCGACCTCGGCTTGCCCGACGGCGACGGCCTGACCCTCTTGCGCAGGATCCCGCCGGAGACCCGGCCGCCGGTGATCGTGCTGTCGGCGCGCGGCCAGGAAGGCGACAAGGTCACCGCGCTCGACGCCGGCGCCGAGGACTACCTGACCAAGCCGTTCGGCGCCAGCGAGCTGCTCGCGCGGATCCGGGTCGCGCTGCGCCGGGTCGGCGGCACCCCGACCCCCGACGTCATCGAGGTCGGCCCGATCAAGATCGACCAGCCGCGCCACACCGTGACGGTCAGCGGCCACGAGGTCCACCTGACCCCGATCGAGTTCCGGCTGCTGCTCGAGCTCGCGCGCCACCCCGGCCGCGTGCTGACGCATCACCAGCTGCTGCGCGAGATCTGGGGGCCCAACGCCGTCGACGAGGTCCACTACCTGCGCGTCCACATGGGCGCGCTGCGGCGCAAGATCGAGGCCGATCCGGCGCGGCCGCAGTGGCTGCTGACCGAGGCCGGCGTCGGCTACCGGCTGCGCGAGCCCAAGCCCGACGGTCCCGCCGGCTGAATCGTCCGGCGGGTCTGCTCGACCCGTTCGCCGCGCTGCTGGCCCGGCTCGGCCGAACCGACAAAATATTTTTCCTTGACATCAAAATTTTTCGGTTGCAGAGTCGGCCCATGGCTGGCGCTGCCGTGCTGCTTCGACCCCTCCGGACGCGCATCCTCGCGATGCTCGCCGAGCCGAGGTCCGCGGCCAGCATCGCGCGCACGCTCGACCTGGCGCGGCAAAACGTCGGCTACCACCTGAAGGAGCTCGAGAAGCAGGGGCTCGTCGAGCTCGTCGAACAGAAGAAGGTCGGCAACTGCGTCGAGCGCATCGTTCGCGCGACCGGGCGTGCCTATCTCGTGTCGGCCGAAGCGCTCGGAGCACTCGCGCAAGGCGCGGCGGAAGCGACGGATCGGTTCTCCGCGGCATACGTCATCGCGGTCGCGGCGCGCGCGCTTCGCGAGGTGACGCGCCTGCGCCAGGCGGCGGACGATGCCGGCAAGCGCCTCGCGACGCTCACGCTCGAGACCGAGATCCGTTTCGCGACGGCGGCCGATCGTGCCGCCTTCGCCGAGGAGCTTGCGCGCGAGGTCGCCCGGCTCACCGCCAGGTACCACGACGCGTCCGCTCCGCGCGGACGCGTGCATCGCATCGTCTCTTTCGCGTACCCGAAGCCTGCGGACACCGATCAGGAATCACCGCCAGCACCCCCACCACCGAGCCCACCACCATGACCAAGCAGAACACCCGCGACATCGTGCTCTGTGTCGAGCTCGACGCCTCTCCCGAAGACGTCTTCCGCGCCGTCACCAGCGGTACCGAGCTCGCGAAATGGCTCGCGCCCGAAGCGCGCGTCACCGCACCGGAAGGCGAAAAAACCGGCAGCATCTGGATCTCGTGGGGCGAAGGCATGAGCGTCGAACACGAGATCGAGATCTTCGACGCGCCGAAGCGGATGCGCCATCCGTCTGGCAAGAACGGCGAAACGAAGGCACCGCTCTATGCCGACTGGTCGATCGAAGCACGCGAAGGCGGCAAGACCACGCTCCGCCTCGTTCATTCCGGTTTCAGTGCAAGCGCCGACTGGGACAGCGAGTTCGAGGCGCACGCGCGCGGCTGGCAGCTGATGCTCCAGAACCTCCGCCAGTACTTCGCGCGGCACGCGCACGAACCGGCGGTGCACCTCCCCTTCATGGCGAATCCCGAATCCCCGCACGGGTCGATCTGGACGACGCTTCTCGGCACGCTCGGCCTGGGGGCCCTGCCGCAGGTCGGCGACCCATTCCGCTTCACGACGCCGAAAGGCGACGTCGTCACGGGCGTGGTCGATCTCGTGACGGAAACGCGCGTCCTCGCGCTCGTCGTGCGCGAGTACGACGATGCCCTGCTCCGCTTCACCCTGGAAGGCAAATCGGATGCGCCATCCACGTTCGTGTATGGCTATGTGATCGCGTACGGCGCGGAACGCGAGCGCGCGAGCGAGCTCGTCGCAGCCGCCAGCAGCGCAATGTCCAGCGCACATCTCGAAGAAGGTGCATGACACGCGCTCCACTGCTCCGTCGACCGCGGCGGAACGTCCGCGCGTCAATGCGGCAGCTCGCTCGCCGGTGACACGCGCTGCGATCGCTCGACCGGCAGCTCGACCGGGAGCTCGCCCGCCGGCTCGTGATGGCGCGCGAACGCGGCCGGACTGTACGCGTCGACCTGGATCGCGTCGTCGTGGGCGGCCTCGGCCTCGACGATCAGCGCGCGCTGCTCGGGACTCAGCACGTGCCGCACGACCGCCTCGTCCAGCAGCGCGCGCCCGGCCAGCGCCGGCAGCGCGCCGGATCGCACGGCGTCGTGCAGCCGCGCGCGATGCGGCCGCGCCGCCACGGCGAGGTCGAGCGCGTGCTCCAGCCGCCCGAGGCCGAGCTCGCAGGCGCCCGGCACGAACATGTCGCAGGTCAGGCGGAGCCGGGTCGCCGCGCCGTCGAGGATCGACCGCGCCGCCGCCGCGGTCAGCCGATCGCTCGGCGGGCGGGCGCGCGCACCGAGCGGGAACACGCACAGCCGGAGCACACCGGCGACCGCGCGGCTGGGCAGGTCGTCGATCGCGCCGCGCAGCGCCGCGCGGGCCCGCGCCAGCGCGTCGCGCGTCGCCCACGCGAACAGGACGTCGTCGACCGGATCCGCCGGATCCGCGACATAGCGATTGACGGTCGCGGATGCGATGTACATCCACGCCAGCGCGTCCGCCAGCCGGCCCGAGAGGTTCTCGGCGCGCTTGAGCGCACCGCCGAGCGTCGCCATCGCGGCGTCGGCGAGCACCGCGAACCCCGCCGACAGCCGGGTGAGCTCGCGGACCACCGGGGCAGCGCGGCCCTGCACCGGCGGGCGGATCAGCGCACCGCCGCCGAGCGCGAGCACGAAGCTGCGCGCGGCGTTGCGCAGCGCGAACCCGATGTGGCTCGCCATGGCGCGATCGAACGCGACGAGATCGCGCGCCTGGGCCGCGCGGAGCTCGGTGAGCACGTACGGGTGGCAGCGGATCGCGCCCTGGCCGAACACGATCAGCGACCGGGTCAGGATGTTGGCGCCCTCGACCGTGATCCCGATCGGCACGCCCTGGTAGATCGGGGCCAGCGGGTTGCGCGGGCCGCGGCAGATCCCGAAGCCGCCCGCGATGTCCATCGCGTCGTTCGCGACCCGGCGCAAGGCCTCGGTCGACCACCGCTTCGCGATCGCCGAGATCACGCTCGGTCGCTCGCTGGCGTCGACCGCACCGGCGGTCACCGTGCGCACCGCGTTCATCCAGTACAGCGTGCCGGCGATCCGGCCGAGCCGGGCCTGCACGCCCTCGAACCGGCCGATCGGCACACCGAACTGCTCGCGCACGGAGGCGTACGCGGAGATCGTGCGGGTCGCGAGCTGCGCGCCGCCGACCGCGTCCGCCGGCAGGCTCAGCGAGCGCCCGGCCGACAGCGACTCCATCACCATGCGCCAGCCCTGGCCGATCATCGCCGGCCCGCCGATGATCTGCTCGAGCGGGACGAACACGTCGGTGCCGCGCGTCGGGCCGTTGTGAAACGCCATCCCCATCGGATCGTGGCGCGGGCCGATCGACACGCCGCGGGCGACCACCGGCACGAGCGCGCACGTGATGCCGAGCTCGACGCCGCCGCCGAGCAGGCGGTCGGGATCGACCAGCTTGAACGCGAGCCCGATCACGGTCGCGATCGGCGCGAGCGTGACGTAGCGCTTGTCCCACGTCAGCTTCATGCCGATCACCCGGCGGCCGTCGTGGATGCCTTCGCACACGACGCCGGTGGCGCGGATCGCGGCCGCGTCGGAGCCGGCGCGCGGCTCGGTGAGCGCGAAGCACGGGATCTCGTCGCCGACCGCGAGCCGGGGCAGGTAGAACCGCTTCTGCTCCGGGGTGCCGTAGCGCAGCAGCAGCTCCGCCGGGCCGAGCGAGTTCGGGACCATGACGGTCACGCACGCGGCCGTGCTGCGCGATGCCAGCCGGGTGATCACCGCGCTGTGGGCGATCGCCGAGAACCCGAGCCCACCGAACTCCTCGGGGATGATCATCCCCATGAAGCGCTCGCGCTTGATGAGGTGCCACACCGGGTCGGGCAGGTCGCCGGCGGCGCGGATCGCGTGATCGTCGAGCAGCCGGCACAGCTCCGTGCACGGCCCTTCCAGGAACCTCCGCTCCGGGTCGGTCAGCGCCCGCGGCGCGAACCGCACGATGCGCTCCCAGCGCGGCGCGCCCGAGAACAGCTCGGCGTCCCACCACACCGTGCCCGCCTCCAGGGCGATGCGCTCGGTGTCGCTCATCCGCGGACCGTGCGCCGAGAGCCAGCGCATGACCGCCGCGCCGAGCACGCGCCGGCGGATCGCGGGCACGCCGGCCACGAGCGCGACGCCGAGCCACACCGCCACCGCGATCGCCAGGCCGCCGCCGCCGCCGGCAGCGGCCCACCTCGCGAGCGGCGGGATCCCGCCGATGACCCATGCCCGCCACGGCCAGCCGGCGCACGAGAGCGCGATCGCCACGACGATCGCAAGGACGATGGAGGCGAGCGTCCACATCCCCGCCGGTGGTGCAACCGGCGCGCCCCTGCGAGCGTCCCGCAGCCGCGCGCGCCGGTGCCTTGATCCCTGCCCTGCCGAGCCACGGCGTCCAGCCGACGGGGAAGCTCCGAGCGTGGAGCTGGATGCGGATCGGCACGAGGTGCCGCGGGCGAGCGCCCGTTACAGGCAGAACCCGGGCGAGGTGCAGTGGCAGCAGCAGCCCGGCGGTGGCCCCTCGTAGCCCTGATCGGCGGTGTACCAGTCGCCGCCCCGCTGGTTGCACTGGGTCTCGCTGGTCGCGAACAGGATCAGGTAGTGCGGGCCGCCCTGGCTCTGGCAGAACTGGTCGCACACGTTGCCGCTGGTCACGGTGATCGCGGCCGAGGTGTCGGCCTGGGCAGGCTGGGCGGACGGCGCGCTGCTGGTGCAGGCGAACAACGTCGTGCACAGCGCGAGTGCACCGGACAATACCGCTGTCTTGAACATGTGATTCACGAGGTCTCCCTTTCGAGTTGTGTGTTGAGGTGAGATCGTGAAGTCAATGTATCGAGGTCGACGCGGTGAAGCGGGCGATCGCCTGGCGCATTGTGCGGCACGCAAGATCGCAAGCGCGATGGCGCGTGGTGGCCCGACGCCGGTCACGCCGCGCGGATGCCGGTCACGCTGCGAGATCGAGCGCGAGCTCGGTCTCCAGCACGTCGAGCTCGTCGCCGACCCCGTCGAGGTGATCCATGACCGAGTCCCCGGACAGCAGCAGGTGCTCGTCCCCGGCGACCCGCAGCTTGACGATCGTCGCCGAGAACGACTCCAGCGCCGCGCAGGCGAGCTCCAGCCGGGCCTGGATCCGGTTGCGCATCCCGACGATCTGGTCGTGGGTCTCCAGCTGCCGGGCGCGCGCGGTCGCCGCCCGGCCGAGCGCATCGCCGGTCGGCGCGTCGGCCGCCGCCTCGCTGCGCTGGCGCAGGCGCTCGAGGTCGGCGCGGGTCTGCGCGCGATCGTGCGCGTCGAGGTAGCGCTGCAGCGGGTTGCTGAGCAGCGCGAGGCGCCCGCATTGCCGGACCGCAGCGTCGCAGCGCTCCAGCACCGCCGCGCGCGACGACCGCAGCGAAACGGCATCGCCGATCACGCGCCGGATGTCGGTGTACGCGGTCAGGATCGCGCGATAGGTATCGCGGGTCTCCATCGACACGATCACCTCGGGCACCTCCAGCTCGTCGGCGCTCACCCCGAGCCGCCGGCGGCGCGCCGACATCGCCGACTCCAGCGCGATCGTCGATACGCCGGTGATCGCGAGGACGGCCATCGAGATCAGCGGCATCCCGGCGAGGAACAGGACGACCGACAGCATGCTGGTGAACGCGAACCCGCACATCACGGCGGCATCCGCGCTGCCCGGCTCGACGCGGGGCGCACCGAGCGCAGCGGTCGGCAGCGTCATGAGAGGACCTGCGGGAGGCTCGTACATGGCGTTCACGCCCACTCGCGCGATGCGTCGGAAACCATGACCGATGTCGGCTGCATGGGCCGAGCCACGGACCGCACGCGCCGATCCGCGGGAGCCCGCGCAAAACCACCGCGCGCCCGAGGGAGTGCGCGCAAGTCATGCGTGGTCGGGCTCACGCGCCAGGAGCACAGGCGCCCCACGATGCCGCGGGCACCCGGGTAGTACAGCGGCGCATCTACCCGGCCGCTTCGTTCGGCGGGTTCGCTCGGACCGACCTGGCGACCGCATGACCGGCCGGTCTGCTGCGGCGCCCGCGTGCTCGATCTGCGATCAGCGTACCCCATCCGACGCGGCAGCTCGCGCGGCGGCCTGCGCTGCGGCGGCCTGCGCTGCCGCGGGCAGGGGCATCTGCAGCATTTTGTTCTGTATGCGGCAATGCGAGTTAAATTGGGCGTGACCGTGAAACCGCTGCGATGTCCGGAACCAGGCGTGCTCCGCACACCCGGCCCGTCGTCACGAGGCGACATTTCCTCGCCGCGGCGCGTAGCTGTGATTGCGCCCTGTTCCATCCATGAATCCGACTGCTCGGTTTTCACCCCACCACGCTGTGGTGCGCCCTCGGAGATCCGTCACAACCATGACGCGCTCCTCGCTCGCACAGTCCGTCCTGCTCGCGGCGATAGCGACTCTGACGCAGGACGTGCAATAACAGGAGCCCAGCGGTCTTCATGGCGCACCTGTTGCTCATCGACGATGACGCAGTCCTCGTGCCGCAGCAGGTACGGCAGGCATTTCCGCCACCCGTCTACCGTGTGGTGGTGGCGCAGAACGGCAACCACGGCGTCGAGCTGGTTCGCCGCGCCCCACCCGACGTCGTGCTGCTCGACCTGCACCTGTCGGATCGCCACGGGCTCGAGGTCTACCGCAGCATCCGGGCCATCGATGCCCGGATCCCGGTGATCTTCATCGCCACCGCCAAGACCGCCGACGCGGCGATCGAGACCGTGAAGCACGGTGCGTTCGACTACCTGCACAAGCCGCTGGACCTGGCGCAGCTGCAGCGCGTGGTCACCGACGCGCTGGAGGTCGCGCGGATGCGGTTGCCGGTCCGGATCGCCGACGCTGCGCCTCATCCCGAGGCCGACGGCGCGATGCTCGGCGCCTCGCCGCGGATGCTCGACATCTACAAGGCGATCGGCCGGGTCGCGGCCCAGGACGTCACCGTGCTGATCACCGGCGAGAGCGGCACCGGCAAGGAGCTCGTCGCCCGGGCGATCTATCAGCACAGCTCGCGGTCGACGGCGCCGTTCCTGGCGCTCAACTGCGCGGCGATCCCGGAGAACCTGCTGGAGAGCGAGCTGTTCGGGCACGAGCGCGGGGCGTTCACCGGCGCCGACCGCCGGCGGATCGGCAAGTTCGAGCAGTGCAACGGTGGCACCGTGCTGCTCGACGAGATCGGCGACATGCCGCTGTCCTTGCAGGCCAAGATCCTGCGCCTGCTCCAGGGCCAGACCTTCGAGCGGCTCGGCGGCAACGAGACGATCCGCACCGACGTCCGGCTGATCGCCTCGACCCACCGCGACCTCCGGGTCCGCGCCGCCGAGGACAAGTTCCGACCCGACCTGTACTACCGGCTCGGGGTGTTCACGATCCAGCTGCCGCCGCTGCGCGACCGCCTCGAAGATCTGCCGATCCTGGTGCAGCACTACCTCCGCCGGTTCAGCGCCGAGCTCGGCCGGGAGGTCCGCGAGATCGCGCCCGACGCGATGGCCCGGCTGCGCGCCTACTCCTGGCCGGGCAATATCCGGGAGCTCCAGAGCGTTTTGCGGCAGTCACTGCTCCGCGCGAGCGGCACGGTGCTGCTCCCGGCGTTTCTCCCCGATCTGGCCGGCATCCCAGCGGTGCGGCCCAGCGCGGCGGTGATCGCCGAGCCGTTGTTCGATCTCGAGCGCTTCATCCGACACCGGCTCGCTCCGGCGACCCACGACCTGTCGGCCGATACCCACCGCGAAGTGGATCGGCTCTTGATGACGCTCGCGCTCGAGTACACCCATGGCAACCATCGCGACGCCGCGCGCCTCCTCGGAATTTCGAGGCAGACGATGCGAGTAAAACTGCGCGCACTTGGGCTGCACGTCGCGCACTCCGTCGAGTCCGCCGACGACGAAGAGCCCTGACGCCGGCATGCCGCGGGGCTCAGGCCGGGCTCATGATTGAGCACAGTGGCCAATTTATGGCCACGAGTCAATCAAGATTGGCTATTCATTGTCCACTCGCGGCCGGATATTGCGACTGTAGGGATGGCATACAGCCTGCTGCCCGCCGTGCATGCCCACAGCACCCGAGCACCGCAGCACCGAGCAGACCCTGGGCCCCACCGACGAGGTCATCCGCGATCCAGATGGTGTGCCCCATGACGTCGTCGGCCTGTCGGCGTTGTTTTCGTTCCTCCTCGCGGCGCTGGTCCTCGGGATGTGGCTGACCGGAAGCACGACGGGCCGGGTATCGGCCATCGCGTTACTGGTGTTTGGCGTGCCGATGCTGGTCTCGGGGCTGCGCGAGCGGGCCGAGCGCGAGCGCGATCGTCGCCATTCGCGATGATCTGTGTCGCTGGGTAGTTTTTGATCCGGAGCCTCGAATTTTCGTCGGTGGCTCCGAGGCCCACCCGTCTGATGCAACGGTCCGTTGCACCGGCGCGGTGGTGATCCTGTCGGCGCATCCGCGCCTCGGTCGAGTCATCGCGGATCAGCGATGATCGGTTTCCACGTGCCAGCGGCTGGCAGGATGGGATGGCCGCGCGCCGTGACGTCGCGCTGGATCCAGCGCGTGTCGGGATCGCGTCGCGCCGGTGTCGAGCGCGCTCACGAGCTCGCGGCCCGGGGGCTCGGGACCGGCGCCTGGATCGGCAGCACGTCGGGCGGCGCGGTGCGCGGACCGAGCAGCGCGTCGAGCCGATCGTGCTCCAGGGTCTCCTCCTGGAGCAGCGCCGCCGCCAGCCGATCGAGCTCGGCGCGGTGCGCGGTCAGCTCGGCGGTCGCGGTCGCCAGCGTCCGGGCGAGCAGCGCCCGCGCCTCGGTCTCGATCGCGTGCACGGTCGCGTCGCTGGTCCCGCTCTCGGTCGCGATCCGCTGGCCGAGGAACGCATGCTCCTCGCGGATGTCGTACCTGACCGGACCGAGCGCCGCGCTCATCCCGTAGTGCGCGACCATCTTCGACGCCAGCCGGGTCGCCTCGCCGAGGTCGTTCTCGGCGCCGGTCGAGATCTCGCCGAGCACGACCTGTTCGGCCGCGTAGCCGCCGAGTAGCACGCGCAGCCGGGCCTCGAGCTCGGCGCGGGTGTGGAGGTGGCGGTCCTCGGGCGCGATCTGCTGGGTCGCGCCCAGCGCCATCCCGCGCGGCAGGATCGACACCCGGTGGAGCGGCTCGGCCTCCGGTGTCGCCCATGCGATCACCGCGTGGCCCGACTCGTGGACCGCGACCCGCTTCTTCTCGACCGGGCGAAGCTTGCCCTCGCGCGGATCGCCGAGCACCAGCTTGTCGTACGCGGCCGAGAAGTCGGCGCGCGTGATCGCGGTGGCGCGGCGGCGGGTCGCGGCGAGCGCGGCCTCGTTCGCCAGGTTCGCGAGGTCGGCGCCCGCGAACCCCGGGGTGGTCGCGGCGACCTGCTCGAGGTCGACGTCGGCCGCCAGCGGCTTGCCCCTGGTGTGGACGCCGAGGATCGCCTTGCGCGCCCCGGCCTCGGGGAGGTCGATCACCACGCGGCGATCGAACCGGCCCGGCCGCAGCAGCGCGGCGTCCAGCACGTCCGGCCGGTTGGTCGCCGCGATCACGACCACCAGGTCGCCGCGCTCGAATCCGTCCATCTCGGACAGCAGCTGGTTCAGGGTCTGCTCGCGCTCGTCGTGGCCGCCGCCGAGCCCGGTGCCGCGCGCCCGGCCGACCCCGTCGAGCTCGTCGATGAACACGATCGACGGCGCGTTCTTCTTGGCCTCGGTGAACAGCTCGCGGACCCGCGCCGCGCCGACCCCGACGAACATCTCGACGAACTCGGAGGCGGAGATCGAATAGAACGGCACGTCGGCCTCGCCGGCGACGGCGCGCGCCATCAGCGTCTTGCCGGTGCCGGGCGGGCCGACCAGCAGCACACCGCGAGGGATCTTGGCGCCCAGGCTGGCGAACAGCTCGGGCTGCTTCAGGAACTCGACGATCTCGGACAGGTCGCGCTTGGCGTTGGCCAGGCCGGCGACGTCCTCGAACGTCACGCGGGCCGACGCCGTCTTCTCGAACTTGCGGCCGCGCTTCAGGAACCCAGCGAGCGGCCCGCCGCCGGCGACCATCATCTGCTGGGTGCGCCGCGACAACCACAGCCAGACCCCGATGATCAGCACCCAGGGCAGCGCCATCATCAGCAGCCGCACCAGCAGCGGCGAGTCCTCGTTGTCCGCCCGGATCTGGACCCGCTTGTCGTCGAGCAACCCGATCAGCCGGTCGTCGCGCGGGGTCGTGGTCCGGAACTCGGTCACGGTCTTGCCGTCGACCGTCTGGGCCTCGGACAGCTTGCCCGAGACGCTGTCCGGCCGCACCACGACCTCCTTCACCTTGCCGGCGCGGACCCACGAAAGGAACGTCGAGTACTCGACGGGTGCGCGCTCGCTGGACCCGACGCCCGACTGGACGAGCCAGAACCCGCCGAGCAACGCGAGCAGGACGAACCATGCCCAGGACGGTCGTGACGGCCGCGGTGACGGAGGCGGGGCGGCAGGGGGGCGAGGTTGCGCGGCCATACGGTCGGGTAGAGCAAGGGCCATACCTGCGAACCCCGGCATTCATCGCGGGTTAGACCCGCACGGCGCCGCTCGCGCCCGCAGACCCCGCAGATCTTGCATCCATCGCGCACGGCGCGCGCGGCTGCCACGATCGATGCAACCCGCCCAGCCGATTCCCCGCACCAGGAGGACCGGGCCCTCCGTGGCGGCGATCCGGTCCCGTGCGATGCGCTGATAGGCCTCCGAGCTCGCCCAGGCTTGAAGCCCGAGGGCTGCGGCGGCCGACGCCACGGTGGTACCGGCGCGCCGGCGCTACCCGTGTACCTTCGCCGAGTCCTCCGGCACCTGCGCGCGCTCGTCCATCGTGTAGTCGCGCAGCACCTGCGCGACGCGCAGGCGGTAGGAGCCGAAGATGCTGCCGCGGCCCTGGCGCTGCGCGTCGCGGTGGTTCTGCAGGTTGCGCCAGCGCGCCACCGCCTCCTCGTCGCGCCAGAACGACAGCGAGACGAACTTGCCCTTGCTGGTGATGCTCTCGAACCGCTCGATCGAGAGGAAGCCGTCGGCGTTGCGCACGTCCTCGGCGAGGCCTTCGGCGAGCGCCTTGTAGTCGGCGAACCGGCCCTCGTGGGGCGTGAATTCGAAGATCACGGCGATCATGGTCTCTGCCCCTCGCACGCGGCGTGCAGCAGTTCCGGCACCGGTCGATACTGCCACCTCGTGCGGGCTCGCGTCGAGGACGCGGGCGGTCTCCGACCGGCGAGCGCGCAGCTCTAACAGATGCCGGCAGCCATGGGCATGGCATGCGCCAGGATCGCGAAAGGCGCAGCGCGCCGGCCGGCGGGCTGCGAACCAGCGCGGACGTTCCACGATCCCCGGCAGCGCAGCAGCGGCGCGAGCTACGGATTCGCGATCGTGACGCGGGCGGGCAGCGCGACCTCGAGCAGCTCGAGGTCCGGCGAGGGGTCGCTCCACGTGAACGGCCGGCCGGCCGGGATGACGAACGCGTCGGCCGCGGCGAGGCGATGGTGGTCATCGAGGGTCAGCTCGCCGCGCAGCACGACGTGGAACCACAGCTCGGCGTCGTGGCGATGGGCCGCGCGGCCGGAGCCAGTGTCGCCGCGCGGGCGCAGCAGCGACACGCTGCCGACTCCCGCGGTTGCCTCGGCGATCCCGAGCTCGCAGGCGTCGAACCCGGCGACCGCGGCCGGCGCGAACCGGGCCGAGGCGGCCTGGAAGCGGACGAAGCGCTGGCCGCCGTGGTCGCGGCCCGGGTTGACGGCCGTGGTCGGCAGCGCCAGGTCGTGGTCGACGTGCGTGGCATGCACCGCGGGCATGCCGAGCTCGAGCACCTCGAGGCCCGGCGAGGCCTCCAGCACGCGGTGGCGGATGCCCGGCGGCTGCAGCACGCAGTCACCGGGGTGCATCACGAACGGCTCGCCCTGGTCCTCGTAGACCACGCGGACCCAGCCCCGGTAGCAGTGGATGATCTGGAACCGGATCGCGTGGAAGTGGACGTAGTCGGGGACCGGGCCGCCGTCGGGGATCCGGATGTGCGAGGCGATGTAGCGGCCGCCCTGGCGGTCGGGCAGCAGGTCGCGGTACTGCATGCCGGCGCGGCCGGTGTGCCAGGCGGCCGCGTCGGCCGCGCGCACGACGGCGTACGATGGCTTCAGCGCGGGGACGCGGTCGAGCTCGGCGGCGTCGGGGGCGGCCGCGGCGTCGGGGGCCGCACCACCGGTGCGCACGAGGCGGACGCGCGCTCCCGCGCCGCTCAGCGCCGCGACGGACGGATCGTCGGCCGGAAAGATCGTGTCGAGCCGGAGGCCGAGCCGCGCGAACAGCGCGATCGCTCGATCGAGATCGGCGCAATACAGGATTTCGTCGCTCGTGGCGGTCACCCGGGAGAGGTTCGCATCTTTTGCCGCCGTGTCGCCACCCCTGCGTCCCTCCGGCCGCCGGTGCGCCTCGGACCCGCGGCGCCTGCGCTCGCCTCGACGAGGTCTCGAGCACGACCACCCGCAGCGCTCGGTGTGACGCGGCAGCACGGCGAGATCATGATTGCTGTGCGGAGTTCATCTGGTTGCCCTCCGGACGACATCAGCCAAGGTCACGCGCCATCCGCTTCGAGAGGACGCAACATGACCAGGCCCCACCCCGCGATGTCTGCGACTGCCAATCCGATCATCGCCGCAGTCTTCG
Source organism: Kofleriaceae bacterium (assembly GCA_041495365.1). Lineage (GTDB taxonomy): Bacteria > Myxococcota_A > Polyangia > Haliangiales > Haliangiaceae > JABFXX01. The sequence goes on from JBGQCL010000173.1 coordinate 16,999, forward strand.
CCTTCACGGCTTGCTCCGAACACACGTCCGATACACCGATCGATCCTGCGCAGAGTCATGATATCCAAAATAGTGGAGATCCGCTCAACCGGAATCCAGCTGCGAATCCAGCTGCGACTCCGGCTGTGATTCCTGCGACGGCGGATCAAGCGGGCGTTCCGGTGATCCTCGCGCAGGCCACACAGCCGATCACACCGCCGGCCCCGCAGACCCGGACCGCCGCCGGTGGACGTCCCAACATCCTGTTCATCATGGCCGACGACATCGGCTGGATGCAGCCGAGCATCTATCATCGCGGCCTGATGGTCGGCGAGACGCCGAACATCGATCGCATCGGGCGAGAGGGCGCGATGTTCACCGACTACCTCGCGATGCAGAGCTGCACGTCGGGTCGCAACGCGTTCTTCACCGGGATGTACCCGCTGCGCACCGGCATGATCCCGCCGCAGCTGCCGGGATCTCCGACGTATCTCAAGCCGGGCACACCGGCGCTCGCCAGGTTCCTGCTCGACCTCGGCTACACCACCGGCGAGTTCGGCAAGAACCACCTCGGCGACCACACCGACGCATTGCCGACCGCGCACGGCTTTCAGGAGTTCTGGGGCTATCTCTATCACCTCGACGCCATGCAGCAGGTGAGCTTTCCGGACATCAACCGGACGATCGCGGCGCAGGCGGTGGCCCCGCCGTGCCGGAACACGCCGATCCCCGGCGTTCCCGAGGTGCCGGGCGCCGTCGATCCGAGGACGGCGACGTGCCTGACCCCGCCGCGCCCGGTGCTGCACTGCAGGTCCGCCAGCGGAACCGCGGAGCAGCAGCGCTGCAAGGACGAGGGCCCGCTCTCGCTCGAGCGATCGCGGACCGTCGACGAGGAGATCTCGGCCCACGTCATCGACTTCCTCGGCCGCAACGATCCGGCGAGGACGGGCAAGCCGTTCTTCGTCTGGTACAACCCGGCCCGCATGCACGTGACCACCATGCTGCCTCCGAAGTACGAGGCGATGCTGGGTGAGCGCGGCGGCAAGGACTGGGGCATCCAGGAGGCCGGGATGAAGCAGCTGGATGACAACATCGGCCTGGTGCTCAAGAAGCTGGAGGACATCGGCCAGCTCGACAACACCCTCGTCGTGTTCACGACCGACAACGGCGCCGAGACCATGACGTTTCCCGATGGCGGCGTGACGCCGTTCAAGGGCCAGAAGGGCGAGGCCTGGGAGGGCGGGTATCGCGCGCCGTGCGTCGTGCGCTGGCCGGGTCATATCCGGCCCGGAACGATCCTGAACCAGATGTTCGCCGCGCTCGACTGGATGCCGACCCTGGTCGAGCTCGCCGGCGGCCCCAGGGGCGACGCGCTCAGGGCGAAGATCCAGTCCGGGCGCTATCCGGGGATCGTCAAGACCACGCTCGACGGTGTGGACCAGGCTGCCTACCTGACGGGCCAGTCGCCGAGGTCCGCGCGCGAGGTGTTCTATTACTTCTCCGGGGCGACACCGTCCGCGGTCCGCTACAAGAACTGGAAGATGTATTACAGCATGTCGCAGCCCGGTGCGGCGGGCTGGATCCTGCCGCTCGTCCCGTTCCACTTCACGCTGGTCCAGAACATCAAGCGCGATCCGTTCGAGCAGGCGGTGGGGACCGATACGAAATCCGCGATGGGCCTCGGCGGGGCGCTGGGCGCTCCGAGCACGGCGTTCATCTATGACTGGAACATGCTTCCGATCGGACAGCAGCTGTGGCTCGAGTGGTTCCACACGCTGCAGGAGTTCCCGCCGCTGCAGAAGCCTGCGAGCTACAACCTCGGCCAGGTGATGGAGCAGGTCAAAGACCACTCCGAGCCGAGTGACTAGGCCCGCCCGATGGCACGGCAGCGTCTCGCGTGGTGGAAGGCGGTCGAGCTGTGCGCGGCGTTCGGCGTGCTCGCCGGAGCCCTGCTCGCAGGCCGGCTGCGCTCGCCCCCGGCGCCCCGCGCCGCGCGCGCGTCATCGCCGCCCGCGGCCCCCGCGCCGGTCGACGGCTTCGTCGGCGAAGTGGTCTGCGCGTCGTGTCACCCGCGCGAGGCGGCGGCCTGGGCCGGTTCGCATCATCAGCGCGCGATGCAGCCCGCGAGCGAGGCGGCGGTGCTCGGCGAGTTCTCCGACGCGCGCTTCACCCACGCCGGCGTCTCGTCGACGCTGTTCCGGCGCGCCGCCGCGTACGTGATGCACACCGACGGTCCGGACGGCGCGCTCCACGACTACGAGGTCGAGTACACGCTGGGCGTCGCGCCCTTGCAGCAGTACCTGGTCGGGTTTCCCGGCGGGCGCCTGCAGTCCCCGGAGATCGCGTGGGACAGCCGGCCGGCGGCCGCGGGCGGCCAGCGCTGGTTCCACCTCTACCCCGGCGAGCGGATCGGCCCGACGGATCCGCTGCACTGGACCGGAGCCACCGAGAACTGGAATTCGATGTGCGCGGACTGCCACTCCACGGGAGTCCGAAAGTCGTGGTCCGCGCAGACCGGGGCCTACGCGACGCGGTTCGCGGAGGTATCGGTGTCCTGCGAGGCGTGCCACGGGCCGGGCGCGCAGCACGCCGCCTGGGCGAGCGACCCGCCGGACCGCCGCCGGGCGAGCGCTGACCGGGGACTGTCGATCGCGCTCGACGAGCGAGCCGGCGTGTCGTGGCCTCGCGATCCAGCGACCCACAGGCCCGCGCGCAGCCGACCTCGCGGCTCCGAGCGCGAGATCGAGATGTGCGCGCGATGTCACGCGCGGCGCGGGCTCGTCCACGAGGACGTCGTGCACGGCCAGCCCGCCGGTGACGACTACCGCATCGCGCTGCTCGAGGACGATCTGTATCACCCGGATGGCCAGATCAAGGGCGAGGTCTACGAGTACGGCTCGTTCGTCCAGAGCCGGATGTGCGCCGAGGGCGTGACCTGCAGCGACTGTCACGATCCGCACGGCGCGGGGCTGCGCGCGCCGGGCAACGCGCTGTGCCTGTCGTGCCATGAGCCCGCCTATGCGACGGCGAATCACCACTTCCATCGCGAGGGAGCGCCGGGCGCGCAGTGCGTCGATTGCCACATGCCGGCGACGACGTTCATGGTCGTCGATCCGCGCCGCGATCACAGCCTGCGCGTGCCCAGGCCCGATCTGTCGGTGACGCTCGGCGTGCCGAACCCGTGTAACGGCTGCAACGCCGATCGATCGGCGGCGTGGGCCGCGCGCACGGTCGAGGCGTGGTACGGGCACGCGCCGTCGGGCTTCCAGCAGTTCGCCGGCGCGCTCGCGGCCGGGACGCAGGGCGCGCCGGGCGCACAGCGCCTGCTCGCCGCGCTGATCGCCGACCGCAGCCAGCCCGCGATCGCCCGCGCCAGCGCGATCGCGCGCCTGGAGCGCTGGCGGACCCCGGCGACGATCGCCGCGGTCCGGGGCGCCCTGGGCGACGCGAGCTCGCTGGTGCGGCGGGCGGCGGTCCATGCACTGGCCGACGCCGACCCGCCGACCCGCGCGCAGCTGATCTCGCCGCGGCTCGACGACGCGGTGCGCGCGGTTCGACTCGAGGCGGCGGCGGCCATGGCCGGCGTTCCACCCGGCGCGGTGCCCCCCGCGAGCCGCGACGCGCTGGACCGCGCCACCGCCGAGCTGGCCGCCGCCCTGGAGCTCGACGGCGATCGACCCGAGGCGCACCTCTCGCTCGCCGCCCTGGATGCGAAGCGGGGGCTCCCGGACCGCGCCGAGGCGGAGCTGAACCGCGCGCTCTCGATCGATCCGGCGTTCGCTCCGGCGGCGGTCAACCTCGCCGATCTGTACCGGCCCCAGGGCCGCGACGCCGCCGCCGAGTCGATCCTGCGCGCAGCGCTCGCGCGCGCGTCCCAGGCCCCCTCGCTGTGGCACGCGCTCGGCCTGGTGCTGGTGCGCGAGCACCGCCTGCCCGAGGCGATCGCAGCGCTCGGCGCCGCGGCGCGCCTCGGCCCGGACGATCCGCGATACGGCTACGTGTACGCGGTTGCGCTCCACGACGCGGGCCGCCCCCACGACGCGCTCCGCGAGCTATCCCGCGTGCTGGGTCGCCACCCCTACGACCGCGACTCGCTCGCCGCGGGGGTCGCGTTCCACCGCGCGGCCGGCGACCTGCGCGGCGCGCTGCGCTGCGCCGAGCAGCTCGCCGCGCTCGACCCCGACGATCCGGCGACGCTGGCCACCGTGAACCAGCTGCGAGACCAGCGTCGCACGCCGGCGGCGCGCTGAACCTGGAGCCATCACCGCAGCCGGGTCGGGGTCGTCGCGCCCGGGGTGACCGCGGCGGTGGCCCACACGCCGTCGAGCTCGTCGGGGATGCCCCAGCTCGCCGGCCGGAGCAGCGTCCCGGACCGGATCTCGGTGCCGTGGAACGCCGCCGGCGCGCGGTGCACGCAGATCGCGACGCGGACCCGGGGATCGCGGTGGCGGCGGCGGGCGAGCTCGTCCCACACGGCGATCGCGGTGGCGACCGCGCGGTCGGCGTCGCACGCAGGGTGAGCGAACACCGCGCTGGCCCCGAGGTCGAGCGCGAGGGCGAACCCGGAGGCGGCGAGCGCGCGCTCGGCGGCGGGCAGCACGGCCTCGAGATCGGTGAGCAGCGCCTCGTCGAGGCCGCTGCCGGCGTCGCGCACGGTGACGAGGATCGCCGCGGCGGCGTCGACCTCGACCGCGGCGATCGGCGCGGAGTCGCGCAGCGCGGCGCGGAACGCCGCGAGCAGCGACAGCGGATC
>JBGQCL010000174.1:0-21572 GCA_041495365.1 Kofleriaceae bacterium
CGTCGGGGTCCCCACCCCCCATCTCGCTCCGCGCGATCCGCTCCGCGCCCTCGGGCGCGATGCCCCGGGCGCGCTGCACAACGTAGGTCACCTCGTCGTCGCCGATCCGCAGGCGGATCAGCGCGGCCGCGCGGTTCAGGATGTCGAGCTGGCGCGCGCCGACCACGGTGGCAGCCGCACCCGGCAGCGGCGCGTCCTTGCCGATCGCGCCGATCATCCAGGCCCGCAGGGCATCGCGGCTCGGGGTCACCAGGTCCCACGCCGCGCCGGGGTCGCGGTGGTACGCGATCGCCTCGGTCATCAGCAGGTTGTGGCGGGCGGGGAACATCGCGTAGATCGTGACCACCGTGCCGACCAGCACGGTGAGCGTGAACACCAGCGACACCGAGACCCGCCGGTGCGGCGGGCGCGGCGGCGTGACCAGCGCTGCGTCGCCCTCGACCGGACCGGTGGACTCGGCTTCGACCAGCTTCACGGTGCACCGGACCCGCCGCGGCGCTGTCCCCCGATCGTCTCCGGCGCGCTGCCCGGACGCCGGGGCGGGGCTCCGAACCTGCGGACGAACTCGTCGAGCAACCGGGCGTACAGCGCCGCCGGGGCCGCCCCATCGTCCTCGATCAGGTGCCGGCACACGATGCCGTCGGCGCCGTGCGCCGCTGCCCACTCGGCCGCCGCGGCGCGAACGTCGCCGGCGTGCGCGTAGTGGACCATGGCGCTCTTGCCGTGCGGATAGTCGAGCAGGCCCGAGGCGATCCGGAGCTGCAGCACGCCCTCGGCCGCCGGCGCGAGATCCCGGGCATCGGCGAGCGGGTACCACGGACCGAACCGCATGGCACATAGTAGTGTGACCCCGTGTCGAGCGAACGCGAAGTCCGCGGGCCGGCGCCCGCCGGGGACGCCCAGCTGGCGCTCGGCCCGACCTCCGATCTGGCCCCGGGCCGAGCCCCCGACCCGCCACCGGGGCTCCGCCGGCCGCCGCCCCGGCGCCCCGGCGCCCCGCGCCGCCGTGCGGACCTGCCCGACGACCCACCCGCAGCGATCGACCTGATCGACTTCGGCCGCGCCGGGGAGCCTGACCGGGTGGTGTGCGGGGACGCGCTCGATGAGCTCACGGCGCTCGCCGACGGTGCGCTCGCCGCGATCTACATCGATCCGCCGTTCGGCACCGGCAGCGTCCGCCGCGGCCGCGGCCACGCCTACGCCGACCACACCGATGACCCCGAGGCATTCGTTGCCTGGCTATCGCCCTGCCTGGAGCACAGCCGCCGGGTGCTCGCCCCCACCGGCTCGCTGTTCGTCCACCTCGACTACCGCTCGGTGCACTACGTCAAGGTCGCATTGGACCGACTGTTCGGTCGCGACCGATTCGTCAATGAAATCTTGTGGTGCTACGCGATCGGAGGCAAGGGCCGGCGCGGCTTCGGCCGCAAGCACGATACCATCCTGTGGTACGCGCGCGGCGGCGACTGGGCGTTCTACGCCGATGCCGTACGAGTTCCACGCAGGGGCGGCTCCCACATGCGTGTGGTCGACGGCGTGCAGGAGAAGACCGATCGGAGGACCGGGCGAATCTACCGCTACCCCATCGCCGCCGGCAAGGTGCCGGAGGACTGGTGGACCGATGTCGAGACCCTCAACCACTCGGACCGTGAACGCACGGGGTGGCCCTCGCAGAAACCCGAGCGGCTGGTCGAGCGCATCCTGCGGGCGGTCACCGTCGAGGGCGACCGGGTCGCGGACTGGTTTGCCGGGTCCGGGACCACGGCGGCGGTTGCCCAGCGGCTGGGCCGGGGCTTCGTCACCGTGGATCGCGCCGCCGCGGCGGTCGACGTGTGCGTCCACCGGCTCACCCGGCAGGGCCACCGCCTGGCCGCCGCGGGCGCGCCACCGGCACCGATCCGCGTCGTCCGGGGTAACAGGTAACGACTGAAGACGAGACGCATTTGGGCCCGACCGCTTGCTGCTCGGCACCCGGCGGGTGAGAATTTCCGAAGTTCCTAGGCGACTTATGGCGGCCGCTCCCCAAGACGAAGCCTCGCGTGTGAAGCTCGAAGCCTGGCTCGTCACCGACGTCGGGGTCGTGCGCGAGCACAACGAGGACTCGGCTTTCATGGAGCCGACGAACGGGTTCTTCATCGTCGCCGACGGTATGGGGGGTCACGCTGCCGGGGAGGTCGCCTCGGCGATGGCGGTCGAGACTGTCCGCAAGACCCTGGAGGCCGCGCGCAAGGAGATCGACAGCTTCCAGCGAGCCCCGACCGACGCCGGCCGGCGCGGCATCGTCCAGCTCCTGCAGAGCGCCGTCCTGTCCGCCCACCAGGCGGTGTTCCAGCGCGGCCAGCACGAGGCCGACAAGGCCGGCATGGGCACCACGCTCGATGTCGTGCTGATCGCCGGGCCCGAGGCATTCGTCGCCCACGTCGGCGACAGCCGGACCTACCTGGTCCGCGACGGCCGGTCGTCGCAGATCACCACCGATCACACGGTCGCCGAGGTCCTGGTGATCGAGGGCAAGCTCACGATCGAGGAGGCCCAGGTCTCCCCGCTGCGCACGATCCTGGTCAACGCGATCGGGGTGTCGGCCGACGTCGGCGTCGAGATGGCACACGTCACGCTCAAGCGCGGCGACCGGCTCCTGCTGTGCTCCGACGGCCTGCACGACTACTTCCCGATCGAGGAGGAGATCGCGCAGAAGCTGTCGACCGACGCCCCCGGCGATGCGCTCAAGGACATGGTCGAGCTCGCCAAGACCCGCGGCGGCCACGACAACATCACCGGGGTCGCCGTGCAGGTCACCGACGTCATCGAGGCCGTCCCCGACCGGCTCGACGGCGAGATGACCCAGCCGGTCGACCTACCGGGGTCCAACCCGTTCGCGTCCGATGAGCCGACCGAGACCGCGGTGCTCGATGCCAGCGGGACGCCCCGGGTGACGAGCACCGAGCCCGCGCCGGCGGCGCCGGGATCCCGCGACGAGCGGTCGACCCAGCCGATGCGGCCGGTCGACGATGGCGGGCCCACCGCCGGCGACGCAGGGCGCCCCCCGCCGGCGGGCGATCCGATGTCCGACACCACGCTCGACACCGAGCCGGTCGCCGGCCCGCCGAGCCCCGACCCCGCACCGGACGGCCCGCCGGCGCCCGCCGACGGCGCCCCGGCCGCGGACGCCACGAGCGCCCCGCCCCCGGCGCCCGCCGACGGCTCGTCCGGCGAGGCCGCGACCTCGGATCCCGGGGATTCCGGGGATCCGGGGCGAGCCCGCGCAGGCAAGCACGACCGGTAGTGGTCTGGATCGTCCCCACCGAGGTCGAGGAGGTGGTCCACGCGGCGACCCGGGCCGCGCTCGGCGACGCGCCGCTCGCGACCGCGCCGTTGACCCGGGCGATCATCGACCGCTCGCGGCGCTACACCCGCGAGCGCGACCGGCCCGCCCCAGATCCGACCGCCGACCTCGCAGCGCGCGCGATGTTCTTCACGGTCGCCGACGCGATGAAGATCGCGATCCCGCTCGGCGAGCTCGCCGGGCGCGGCGCCCTTCCCCGGGCGCGCCCGCTGCAGATCGTCGACCTCGGCGCGGGCTGCGGCGCGATGAGCCTCGGGGCGATCGTGGCGCTGCCGCCCGGCGTCGCCGTCGAGATCACCGCGATCGATCGCGACGCGCCGGCGCTGGCGATCGCGCGCGCGGCGGTGCGCGAGCTCGCCGCCCGGCGCGGCGTGGCGGCGGGGGTCGCGGTCCGCGATGGCGACCTGGCGCGCGCGCCGGTCCCGGCGGCCGATCTGGTCGTGCTCGGCAGCGTGCTCAACGAGCTGCCCGGCGACGCCCGGCTCGCCGCGGTGCTGCGCGCGCTCGCCGCGATCGGCGACGACGGCGCGGTGATCGTCATCGAGCCCGCGCTGCGCGACACCGCGCGCGCCCTGCACGAGCTGCGCGACGCCGTGCTCGCCGGCGGCCGCGGCCACGTGTTCGCCCCGTGCACCCGCGCGGTCGCGCCGTGCCCGGCGCTCGCCGACCCCGACGACTGGTGCCATGAGGACCGCGCGCTGCAGCTGCCGCCGCGCACCGCCGAGCTCGCCCGGCTCACCCACCTGCGCGACGGCGGGATGAAGTTCGCCTACCTGGTGCTGCGGCGCCGCCCGCTGGCGCTGGTCGATCCCACGGAGGGCTTTGCCCCCCGCCCCACCGGCAAAGCCGGCGGGGTCCCCACCCCCCCTCTCGCTTCGCTCGAGGCCGCTTCGGCCTGGCGGGTGGTCAGCGCGCCGATGCCGGCCAAGGGCAAGCTCGAGGTCATCGGCTGCAGCGCGGCGGGCCGCGTCCCGCTGCGGCTGCTCCGCCGCCATCGCACCGCCGCAAACCGCAGCATCGATACGGCCGACCGCGGCGACGTCGTGGTGATCGAGGGCGCTGCGCCGCCCGGTGACGCCGTCGATCGCATCGAGATCACAGCCGAGACCACGGTCCGCCGGATCACGCCGGCCGAGCGCACGCAGGTGGCCGGAGCAGATGCAGCCGGCGAACCACCGGCGTAGCCTCTGGCGCATGTCGCCTCGCCTGACCTGCACGATCTGCCTGTGCCTCCTCGCGGCGTGCGGTTCGACGCCCAGGGCGCCGGCGCCCGCCGCGGCTCCGGCCGCTCCGGCCGCTCCGGCCACTGCGTCGACCGCCGCTCCGGCCGCTGCGGCGCTCGATCCCCCGCGGCCCGCGCTGCGCCTGCCGCGCAACTTCGTGCCGACGGGATACCGCGCCCGGCTGGCGATCGACCCCGCGCGCGACGGCTTCACCGGCGCGATCGAGATCGACGGCGAGGTCCGCGAGCGCTCGAAGGGGTTCTGGCTGCACGGCCGCGGTCTGAAGGTGGCGTCGGCCAAGCTGACCCAGGGCGCGCGGTCGATGCGGGTCGACGTCGCGCCGGTCGGCGACGACCTGCTGTCGCTGCACCCCGCCGAGCCGGTCGATCCCGGGACCGTGACGATCGCGCTCGACTACACCGGCAGCTTCGACCTCGTCCAGGGCGCCGGCGCGTACCGCCACGCGTTCGACGGAGTGCCCTACATCGAGACCCAGTTCGAGTCGATCTCCGCGCGCCGCGTGTTCCCGTGCCTCGACGAGCCCGACAACAAGGTGTCGTGGCAGCTCACGCTCGACGTCCCCAGGCACCTGATCGCCGTCGCCAACACGGCGGCGACCGGCGAGACCGCGCTCGACGACGCGACCAAGCGCGTCGCGTTCGCGCCGACCAAGCCGCTGCCGAGCTACCTGATCGCGTTCGGGGTCGGGCCGTTCGAGCTCGTCGACGCCGGCCGGACCCGCAACGGCACGCCGCTGCGGATCATCGCGCTCAAGGGCCGCGCCAAGGAGGCGCAGTGGGCGGCGGAGACCTCGGGGCGCATCATCCAGCTGCTCGAGGACTACTTCGCGACGCCCTATCCCTACGACAAGCTCGATCAGATCGCGCGGCCGACCCCGTTCGGCGGCGCGATGGAGAACGCCGGCCTGGTCACCTACGGGTCGCGGCTGATCATGCGCGACCCGGCGCACATCACGCCCGGCGAGCGGCTGGCGTGGGTCAGCGTCGCGTCCCACGAGCTCGCGCACCAGTGGTTCGGCGACCTCGTCACCACCGCGTGGTGGGACGACATCTGGCTCAACGAGGGGTTCGCGACCTGGCTCGCCGCCAAGATCGTCGCCCAGTTCGATCCGGCGTGGCACCCCGACCTGCTCGACACCGCCGCGCGAGAGACCGCGCTGCGCGCCGACAGCGTGGTCAGCGCGCGCCGCGTCCGCCAGCCGATCACGAACGCCGGCGACATCTTCCAGGCGTTCGACGGCATCACCTACCAGAAGGGCGCCAGCATCCTCGCGATGTTCGAGCAGGCGATCGGCCCCGACAAGTTCCGCGACGGCGTGCGCGCCTACATCGCCAAGCACCGCCACGGCAGCGCGACCTCGGCCGACTTCATCGCCGCGATCTCGGCGGTCGCCGGCCGCGACGTCGGTCCGGCGTTCCGCTCGTTCCTCGACCAGGCCGGCGCGCCGGTCGTGCGCAGCGAGCTGCGCTGCGAGCCCGGCCAGCCGCCGAAGCTCGCGCTCGCCCAGCACCGCTACGTGCGGCCCGGCTCGCCGCCCGCGCCCGAGGGCACCCCGTGGCAGCTGCCGGTGTGCGTCGCCTACGATCGGGGCGGCGCGCGCGGCCAGACCTGCGGCGAGCTGACCGCGGCGAGCGCGGAGCTGACGCTCGACGCCACGGCCTGCCCGGCCTGGGTGTTCGCCAACGCCGGCGGGCGCGGCTACTACCGGATCTCGCAGCCCGAGGCCGCGCTGGTCGCGCTGCGCGATCGCGGCTGGAAGCTGTTGACCCCGGCCGAGCACCTGATCCTGTTCGGCGACGTGTCCGCGTTCGCCGCGACCGGCGAGCTCGACCTCGGGCTCGAGCTGTCACTCGTGCCCCGGCTGCTCGCCGAGAAGAACGGCACGGCGACGGTCGTCGCGGTCGACGCCGCGGAGCGCGCGCGCCGCGTGCTCGCCGACGACCAGAACGCGCGGTTCGACGCCTGGATCCGCCGGACGTACGGCCCGACCGCCCACGCGCTGGGCTGGCAGCCGGGCGCCCACGAGGACATCGACAGCCAGCGCTCGCGGGCCGCGGTGGTCCCGCTGGTGGCGTGGGCCGGCGACGCCGCGCTGCGCTCGGCCGCGGTCGCGCTCGCCCGGGACTGGCGCAAGCTCGGCGCGACCATGCGCGGCGCGATCCTCGAGATCGCCGCGGACGCCGATCCGGCGATGTTCGATCGCCTGCTCGCCGCGGCGCCGGTCGAGACCGACCCCGAGCTGCGCGGCGATCTCCTGCGCGCGGTGTCCCGGGTCAGCAACGAGGCCCGCCTGCGCGCCGCCCTCGCCCTCGCGCTCGACCCGCGGATCGAGACCCGCGAGCTGTTCCCGCTGGTGTTCGCCGGCCGCGACCGGCCGCAGGTCCGGGTCGTCGACGCGTACTTCCGCGACCACATCGCCGAGCTGCTCGCGCGCTACCCGACCAGCGGCGAGCTGTTCGGCGCGGTCACGCTGTCGAGCACGTTCCTGCGCCGCTGCGATCCCGCGCAGCGCGACGACGCCGCCGCGTTCGTCCGCGAGCACTTCGGCAAGCTGGTCGGCGCCGAGCGCGCGATCGCGCGCGGCCTGGAAGGCCTCGACCAGTGCATCGCCGCGCAGGGCCTGCTCGGCCCCAGGCTCACCGCCTGGCTGGCCAAGGTGCCGCGCTGAGCGGCACCCCACGCCGAGATCGGCTACCCTGCGCCGCATGACCAGCGAGCACGCCGAGCCTTCCCTCGCGTGGCCGATCGCGCCGTGACCGCACCGGAGCCCACCGGGTTCGCCCCGCCGTTCCGCTACCTGCTGCGGGTTCGCTACGGCGAGTGCGACGGGCAGCGGGTGGTCTACAACGGGCGCTACGGCGACTACGTCGACATCGCGGCCGGCGAGTTCCTCCGCGTGGTGTGGGGCGACGCGGTGTTCGGCGGCGGCTACGACTACCAGCTGGTCCGCCAGCTGATCGAGTGGCGCGCCTCGCTGCGCTACGACGAGATCGCACAGATCACCGTGTCGCCGGCGCGGGTCGGCACGACATCGTTCATGCTCGCGATGGACCTCCGGCCGCTCGGCGCGCCCAGGCCGTGCGCCGCGGCCGAGACCACCTACGTGCTGACCACCGAGGGTGAGCTCACCAAGTGCCCCATCCCCGACGATCTGCGCCGCCGCCTGGAGGCCGGGGCGCCCGGCGTCGTGGTCGATCACGCCGGCGGCGGCCTGACCCGCGGCCCCACCGCCACCGCCCCCGCAGCGCCGCGCTGACCATCGAACTCGACCCGCAGCGAGCGCGCGGCGTGCCCGGCGCGGAGCCCGGCGGCGGGCGATCTCGGTCGAGTCATCGCCGGCGGGTGCGCATGAACATCTCATGACGAGGAGCAGGAGCGCCGCCCCGCAGAATGCGACGAAGATGAGGCCCGCGTAGCCTCCGAACGGCGCATGCCATCCCTCCGCGCGAAAGATCATGCCCCCGATGAAGGCTCCAACGATGCCGACGACGACGTCGGTCAACACTCCCGAGCCACCGCCGCGGACCACTTGTGAAGCGAGCCAGCCGGACACCAGCCCAACCAATAGCCAGACAATTACGATTTCTAATGTCATGACACCGGCCATGCATACCGTGAGCCAGATGATCGCGCCGCGCCGGATGGTAGCGCGCGGCCCGATCCAGTGCGAGGTGACCGGGGGTGGCGAGCCGCAGTGGCAAAATGTCTCGCGTGGCGCTCTTGAGCCTACCGGGTCGCCGAATCATCGCGACCCGGCCGGCCTACGTGAACCCGTGTCTCGGTCCATCGCGGTCTGGCGTTCCGACGCCAGACCGCCATCGCTACTCTCCCCCGGCCGGCCTCGACATGCGCGGATCTACGCGTGCCGCCGGCCGCCGTCGCCGTCGGCCATGTCGTGCGTCTTGAACCGCTGCCAGCAGAACACACAGCGCGGTCCGGTCTGCAGCTGAGACCTCCGGCACGATGGGCAGCCGCGCATGCGGCAGACCGGACCGAACGCGATCTCGACGACCCTGTGCCACGAATCGCGCAGCGACAGGACGGCCGACCGTGCGTCGGGGTCAAATATGCGGCCGTGAAGCCGTTCCAGCTCGTGCTCGAACGCCTCGAGTGTACGCTGCAGGATCGAGGTGTCGCTCTCAAGAGCGATATTCTCTGTCATGGAGCCAGCTGCATTGCATGACTCGAACCGACGTGCGGTCGATCGACAACCTGTTCCTCTTCCTCGTCTCTTTCGCACGCTCGGAGTCCCCCATGCCAACCAGCGCTCGGTTCTTGTCGTGGGGATTCTCGCGCGCTCGCGTTTGGCCTGACCCGCGGCCCCGGGCGTCCTCCAGCCACGCCGGCGTCCGGGGCCCCGGCGCCCCGCACAGCGCGGCCACCGCGTCGGCGATCGCGGTGGCCGCCAGCCGCGCCCGCTCGCTGCGCCGGGCGCAAAACGCGCCGACCCAGCCGCAGGCCATGCAGCCGGCCACCGCCGGCGCAAGCGATGGGCCCGTCCCCGGCCCGCGGTCCGGGCAGGTCGTCGAACTCGACCCGCAGCGAGCGCGCGCCCTCGGCGTGATACTGATTCGCGTGCGCGCACCACCGGGGACGTGCGAGGACCTCGCAGCGCCCGGGCTCGACGAGGTCGGCCCCGCTGCGTTCGGTCGCACCACCGTCGAGCAGGATCGCGAGCTTGGCCGTGTCGTGGGCATGGCAGTCGATCGCGAGCCCGGCGGCGGGGTGGACCGACACGATGCGCGCCCCATCGAGGCGTAGCTCGTCGAGCACGGTGCCGTGGCCGGCGACGCGCGGGACCGCGACGGGATCCATGGTCATCCCCGGGAGATCCCGGTGCGAGGAATCCGGTGGACATCGGCGACCGCAGCCCGCAGCACACACGTACCCGCACCGCACCGCGCCGTGTGCCAGCGGCGCAAATCGTTGCATGTTCGCTGCCCCGTACCGGCCGATACGATCCGCATGAACGACTTCCATATCGCACTCCTGTGGCTACGGTCGCTCGAGATCGTGATCGGCCACTCGCCGGTGCTGATGCTGTCCGAGCTCGAGATGCACGACCTGTTCGTGCGCTACCGCTCGCCGTACAAGGCGTGAGCGCGCAGCACGGTGCGCCCGGGCGCACGGCGCCGGTAGCGCCCCGGTCCGCCGACCCGCACGGTGGGGATAACAATTCACAGTCACCACAGTAGAGTGGCTGTTCGCGGGTTGCATCCGAGGTAGTGCACGAACTCCGGTTCTCGCGTCATCCACGCGATGGTGAGATCCTCATGCCACCGCGTGCGCGCGAAAGCGAGCATGCTACGACTGTCTCGGTGACGGTCGAGGAGTACGCGACACGTCTCGACCAGGAGGTGGCTCGTGGCCGTGCTGAATCGTGACGATTGGTGCGACATCGCGCGTGATGTCGAGTGGACGCTGTCGTACGTGCGGCTCGACGTGTGGGACGGGTCTCGCGATCCCGACCAGCTCATCCGCCAGCTCCCAGCGGGCTGCCGGAAGCACACCGAGCAGCAGGACGCTGCACAGGCGCTCGTCGATCAGGCGCTCGTCGACCACGACGACCGCCGCGACATCGACCGGCGCCACAGCCCGCGCTGGCTGTTCGCGCTCGGCACGCTGCTCACGCCGCAGCGCTATCCGGTGCGCGGCCTCCAGATGCTCGCCGCGTACGTCGCGCAGCGGGCGCCGTCGAGCTACATCACCGACGCCGCGGCGTTCCAGGCCGCCGACGAGCTGCGCCGCGTGCAGCGCATCGCATACCGCACCCGGCAGCTCGACCGCGCGCACCCGGCGCTCGGCTTCGGCCAGACCGAGCGCTCGACGTTCGAGACCCACCCGCGCTGGCAGGCCGCGCGCGCGGCGATCGAGAAGCTGCTGGTCACGGTCGACTGGGACGAGGCGTTCACCGCCCTCGAGCTCGTGATCAAGCCGGCGTACGACGAGATCTTCGTGCGCCAGCTCGCGGAGGCCTGCCGGCGCGCCGGCGACGAGCTCGACGCGCTCGTGCTCGACAGCCTGTGGCAGGACGCGGAGCGCGCCCGGCGCTGGAGCACGGCGCTGGTCCGGTTCTCGCTGTCGCACGCGGACAACCGCGACGCGTTCGAGCACCACCTCGCACGCTGGCGGCCGGTCGCGAACAGGCTGCTGCGCGACGGCGCCGAGCTGCTCGTGACCCGCGGCGGCGGAGATGCCGCCGCGATCGCGCAGGCCGGCGAGCGCGCGCTCGACGAGCTGCACGCCCGCGCCGGCCTGGCCGGATGAGCTACGTCAGCGAACCGCGATCGAAAACCGCCTGTCCGATGTGCAGGGCGTCAAGTAATAGAGCTGCGAGCTATCACTACAAGCGAGGGTCCTTGGTGGCACGAAGCCATTGAAGAACGGAGCGGGGGTGCCGGCGATGCACAGCCGCCCCCAGCTGCCCGGAACCCACTGACTATCGCATGTGATGCCGAAGTCGCTGGTACCGTAGCGAACCGTGGCCATCGTCGCTGGCCCGCCATTGATGCTGACCGCAGTGCTCAGGTCGTTTCCGGGGTAGCCAAACGGCGTCTGAGCCCGCCATGGCGCGGGGAGATCGAACTCGGCATGGTTGGCGAGCACCCCCCCGGCGGACGTGCGATAGGCGATCAGCACACGCTGTGCATCGGACATCAGGTGAGTAATGCCGGAGCTGTACGTGGCCGGTAAACCATTCGTGCCCGAGATCGGGGCAAGGAACGCGATCGTCCAGCCGCCCCCGTTCGTCTCCATGTCACAGGTCACGGAGATGGGGCCATTTGCGCCGTCCGGATCGATCATGTAGTCGCCGCTCGGCAGCGCAGGATAGTCCATGTGGAGCATCGCGCAGCTCGGCAAAGCAACCACGCGGGGCGGGGGGAGGCAGGTACCGGCCAGGACGCTCACGCTGCTGTTGCGCGCGTTCGCCACGACGAGGTCAGTGCGCCGGTCCCCGCTGACGTCCGCCATCGCGATCGAGATCGGCCCGGGACCGGCAGGGTAGTCGAGCCTGTCCTGCAACGTCCCGTCGCCCCTACCGAGCAGCACGCTCACCGTGTCGCCGCCGTCGTTCGCCGCCAGGACATCCAGCATGCGGTCGCCGTTGACGTCGGCGATCGTGACGGACGCCCGACCCGAGCCCAGCGGCCCCCAGCTCGTCAAGTAGTCGACCTTGTCCTGCAGCGTCCCGTCGCCCTTGCCGAGCAGCACGCTCACCGTGCTCGTGCTGGCGGTGCCGCCGGCGTTGACCACGACCACGTCTGGTCTGGCATCGCCATTCAGGTCGGCGATCGCCACCGAGCGAGGGTTCTGGCCGGTCGCGAAGGCGCGCCGGGTGCCGAATGCACCGTGACCGTCGCCGAGCAGCACGCTCACCGTGCTGGCACCGCTGTCGGCGATCACGAGATCGGGCGCACGGTCGCCATCGAGGTCTGCGACGGCAACGGACGCAGGAGCAGCCCCCGTCGCGAAGTCGACCTTGCCCCGGAAGGTGCCCTCACCGTTGCCGGCGAGCACGCTCACCGTGTTCGAGCCGGCATTGGCCACCGCGAGGTCGAGCACCCGATCGCCGTCGAGGTCTGCCGCGGCCACCGCCACGGGACCGGAGCCGGTCGAGAACTCGTTCCTGGTCGCGAAGCTGCCGTCGCCCTTGCCGAGCAGGATGCTCACCGTGGCAGAGCCCTGGTTGACCACCACGAGATCGAGCTTGCCATCCCCGTTCACGTCCACCGCGATCACCGCCGATGCCTGCACGCCGGTCGGGTACTCGAGCTTGGTTCGAACCGAGCCATCGGCGTTGCGCAGCAGCACATCGATGCCATCGCCGCGAGCTGCCACGAAATCGACGTGGTGGTCACCGTCCAGATCGGCCACCGCGACCGCCTGCAGCGACGCCCCGGTGGCGTAGTCGGACTTGACGTGAAACGAGCCCTGGCCATCGCCCAGCAGCACGCCCACCTTGCCACCCACGTTGAAGTTCACGATCGCCACGTCCGGGCTGCCGTCACCGTTGACGTCCGCGACTGCGAAGGAGTTCGGCATCCCGATGGTCGGCGTGTCGACCCTGCCCTGGAACGTACCGTTCCCCTGACCGAACAGCACGACCAATGCGCTGGTCGCGTCGGTGTTGATGTCGCTCCTCGCGACCACGATATCCGCATTGCCATCTCGGTTGATGTCCGCCACCGCGACCCACTGCGGATACGCTCCGGTCACGTAGCTGACCTTGACCTGGAAGGTCCCGTTTCCGTTGCTGAGCAGCACGCTCACCTTGTCGGATCCGGAGCTGGCCACGATGATGTCGGGCTTGCCATCGCGGCTCAGGTCCGCGACCGCCACTGACACCGGGTTCGGGTCGGTCGGATAGTCGATCCTGGACGAGAACGCGCCAGCCCCGTTGTTGAGCAGCACGCTCACTGTATTCGATCCAAAATTGGCAACAACGACATCGAGCTTGCCGTCACGGTTGACGTCCGCGACCGCCAGCGCCCGCGGATTCGCACCGGTCGTGTAATCGGCCCTGGCCTGGAACGTGCCATCGCCATTGCCCAGCAGCACGCTCAGCGTGTTCGCCCCCCAGTTGGCGACGACGACATCGAGCTTGCCGTCACCGCTCACGTCCGCCACCGCGACCGCCACCGGGATCGCTCCGGTGCCGAAGTCACTGTGATCGCGAAACGTACCATTGCCGTTTCCGAGCAGCACGCTGACCGTGTTGGCCAGCTGATTGGCCAGCACGAGATCGAGCTTGCTGTCGCCGTTGACATCCGCGATTGCGATGGCGACCGGCTGGGACCCTGTATCGTAGTCGAGCCTGGGAAGGAACGTGCCGTTGCCGGTCCCCAGCAGCACGCTCACCGTGCTGTTGTTGATGCTGGCAACCGCGACGTCGATCGAACCATCCCCGTTGAGGTCAGCGACCGCAACCGCGCTGGGCCCGGGATCGGTCGTGGGCGACGGTACGGACGGAAACCCGAGCTGCGCGCAAGGCCCCGGTGGCTCCGGCGTGGGATCGGGGGCCGCGTCGGGCGTGCCGCCGTCCGGACTCTCAGCATCCGTGATGGGGCCGAACTCCGCCATCGAGCGACAGCCCGCGAACATGACGAGCGCGGCGACGAGCAGACGATTCACCATGACGACCTCCTGATGACGACCACGCCGACCTCGCCGGATGCGACCGCCGGGATCACGCTGACCCGCGGGCCCTCGGTGTCTGCCGGCCCCCCGATCAGCCACAGGACCCCCGACGCGAGCGCCGCTGCCCCGGCGACGCCCCACGCGATGTTGGCATCGAGCGCCCAGCGGTTGCCCGCCCTGACCAGGACGTTGGCCGCCGCGCTCTGCGCGCAGGTCCCGCCGGAACCGGGGCACAGCCGCGAGGCGTCGGTGTGCTTGCCCTGCGCCGCCATGCCCAGCACGACGCCGGTCCCCAGGCCCAGCACGCTCGCCCCGCCAAGGCCGATCGCGATCTTGCGCGTCGCCGACAGCGTGGCGCGCGGCCGCGGCGCCGGCGAGTCTGCGGTGGTTCTCGGCGAGGCCGGCGGCACCACCGCAGGCAAGGGCGCCGCCTCCACGGGCCGGGGCAGTGCCTCCAACTGCAGGATCTCGACGACGACCTGGTCTCGTTCCACCGCGACGCGGACGGTGGTCTGCCAGGGCTGGTGGCCGGGTGCATGCGCCACGATGATGTAGTCATCGCCGTCGACCGCGAGCGCATGGTTCCAGTCCGCAGGCTCGACCGGCTTGCCGTCGCGGGCGATGGTCAGCTCCGCGACCCGGCGCTCATCGGGCACGGAGATCGTCAAGCGCGACAGCCGCGGCTCGAGTGCGGTGATCGCGCCGCCGGCGTTCTTGCGCTTGGCGGGGTCCTTCGCGCGGCGCAGCGCGTCCTGGTACGCAGAGAACGCCGACGCGAAGCGGTCGCTGCGCACCAGGCACTTCCCGAGCTGGATCAAGGTCCCCGCGGTGGGCTCCGCTCGATTCGACGCCTCGAACGCCTCGCAGGCCTGCGCGAGCTTGCCTTGTTGCATCAGTGCATTGCCCTGATCGAACAGGGCCTCTGCGTCGGCGCTCTGTGCATGTGCTGCACGGCCTCCGACGAGCACGCCGAGTGTCAGGCTAGTCACCACGAGTGACGTTCTCCGAATCGTCGCTTTGCGGCTCGGTGTTCGATGGCGCCGCAGGTCGCGTTGCATTGGTGTGGTCTCCTCTCGTATCGGGGTGAGACGGTCGCTTGGCGTTCGCTCGAGGCCGAGCTCGATAGAGCTCTGCTGTGGCGGGCATCCTGGGCGGCGGCGCCGGAGCAACCGCGCCGGACCGGTCCGTATCCTGTGGCCCGGCGCTGCCGCTTGCTCGAGTCCCGCCGGGTGGTGCAGGCACCGCCCGGTCAACCGTAGCTGGTTGTCGCTGCGGCACCGGGTCCGGTCGAGCCGCCGCCTGCGCCGTGGACGTCTCGCGCGGCGGCGCACCGTCGCGGTCGTCATTGCCCGCGATCACGAGGGCGCACAGCACGCCGAGCAGCGACGCGATGACGGTGATGGCACCCGCGATCCAGCGCCTCCGGCTGGACTCGCCACGGGCGCCCGGCGCGATGTACCGACCGCTGGTCCCCTGCAACCTCATGGTGGTCGGCCCCCCCGGGCCTGCGTGGTTACCCTCGGGCGCTGCGATGCCGTCACGGCACGCGGGCGCGAGCTCGTGCGCGACGATGCCGGCACGCAGCACGGACGCTGCGATCGGACCAACGAGCGACGGCTGCGACGAGGACCGCGTTCGCACGTTCGCCGGTCCGCTCGAGCATCCAGGCGTGGTCGCCGACGTCAGCAATTGCTCGGCAGCGCCGATCGCATGACCGAGCTCCGTCATGGACTGGAAGCGCTCTTCCGGTGCCTTGTTCAGGCAGCGCTGGAGAACGTCGTCGACCACGGCCGGCACTCCAGCCACCAGCGAGGAAGCGAGCGGCGCCGGCTCGCGAAGATGTGCCACGACGAGCTCTCCGGGGGCTCGCCGCCCGAAGGGTGACCGCCCCGCGAGCATGGTGAACATCACGCATGCGATCGAATAGATGTCAGACCGGTGGTCCACATCGCCCGTCCCACGGCACTGCTCGGGCGACATGTACATGGGCGTCCCCATCAGGACGCCGGCGCGCGTCTGGAGCGTCGTGGCCGCGTCTCCGGTCTGCTTGGCGATCCCGAAGTCGAAGATCTTGGTGCGCTCGCCGCCCGGGGCCGAGGTGTCGTTGACGATGAAGATATTTCCGGGCTTCAGATCACGGTGGACGATCCCCTTGGCGTGTACTGCTGCGAGCGAGCTGCAGATCAGCCGACACAGCCGCAGGCACGAGACGGCATCGAATCTCCGGATGCGCCGGAGCCGCATATGCAGTGATTCGCCGTCGAGAAACTCCATGACAATGAAGGCCAGACCGTCATCGAGATGACCGAAGTCGAAGACCTGCACGATACCGGGATCGGCGATCCGCGTCAGCGCCCGCGCTTCATTGAAGAATCGCTTGACGATCTCTGGGTTCCCGGACAGCGATGGCCGCAGCACCTTGATCGCAGCTGCGCGACCGAGCAGCGCATGCCTGCCAAGATATACAGTGCCCATACCACCAGCGCCGATCGCTTTCTCGATATGATACATCCCTATCGTTAGCTGCTGGGCAGACACGCCGGGCACGCTATCAGTGCCGGTCGTGGTATCAGCAAGCAGATACTGTCGCATAGTGCTACACGCAACAAAACGAGGCGTTTACCAGGTCGTGATTACTCACGGCCGAGCAGACTCACATTGTTTCCAGCAAACCTCGAGTAACCGATGGCAACATACAAACTGCAATCCGGACTCAGCTTGCCGTTCGAGGCCGGCAGCTGCACTGTCTGGACCAATGGCAGATCACGGCACCGCCGCGCTGCCGCTCACGGATGATCCGCCATCACTCCCGGCGTTTGCGTCATGATGAATCAATTGGAATTGCAAGCGAATCAGGTGTGAGGTCACATCTATCGAATCGACCGGTTCGACGGCTGGCCCGCCCCACATCTCACTGAGGACTTGACTACCCCGGAACACGATTCCCCATGCCAGGAGTCC
Organism: Kofleriaceae bacterium; assembly: GCA_041495365.1. Taxonomy (GTDB): domain Bacteria; phylum Myxococcota_A; class Polyangia; order Haliangiales; family Haliangiaceae; genus JABFXX01. The sequence continues at coordinate 16,687 of JBGQCL010000174.1, forward strand.
CCTGCAGTCCGGAGTGCGCCTTCGCGTGACGCTACATAATTACACAGCGATCGCTGCCACATCGCCCGACTTCAGGGACACCGAACGTCCAGGTATTATCGAGTCGACCATTCGCCAGGAGACCGCGCGAGTGTGCGAATGGCGCAGATGATTGATGCCAGGACGAACGAGCCCGGTCCGCGCACCGCGCCTCACGCCAGCTGGAGGACGTGCGCCGCGTGGCCGTCGAGCGCGACGTGGAGCCCCTCTCGCGCGAGCGCATTGCCGTCGCGCTCGAAGCGCTGTCCCGACAGCAGGTCGTCGAGCACGATGCTGCGCCGCTCGAGATCGGTCCACCGCAGCTGCACGCGGCCATCGGCGCGCGCGTCGCTCAGGTTGACGGCGATCACGTGGCGGCGGTCCTGGTCCTCCCAGCTCCACGCCAGGAGCCGCTCCGCGCTCGGGTTGTCGGGCCAGCCCCACACCGGGAGCAGCGACCACAGGCCGCGGCGCAGCCCGCCGCCCAGCGCGGCCAGCAACCGCCCGACGAACGCCTGGAGCTCGCGATCGGGCTCCTCGAGCGGCCGGCGACCGAGCGTGACCGGGACCCGGACCCCGCGGCCGGCGGCCTCGCCCTCGTGGAGCAGCGCGATGCCGGGGAGCGTGAACACGGCGGCGAGCGCGGCGCGGTGCGCGGCGGGACTCAGCACCGACGCCGCGCGGGGCTCGTCGTGGTTCTCCACGAAGCGGATCGTGCGGCGCTGGGTAGCGATGTCCGCGCCGAGGTGAGCGCGCACGGCGGCGACGGCGATCGCGCCGCCGTGCACGATCCGATCGTAGAGCCGCTTGTCGTAGCAGGCGTCGAAGCCCTGCGCGAGCAGCACGGGCTCGAGATCCCAGTACGCCTCGGCCCAGAACTGGAAGTCGGGTCGAGCCACCTTGGTCGCGCCGATGATCGTCGGCCAGAAGCCGCGACCGCCGTCGGGCTGCGGACCGCCGCGTGCGCGATCGCCCCAGGTCCGCGCGAACACCTCGTCGAGCAGCAGCATGGCCATGTCGCAGCGCACGGCGTCGCACCGGCGCGCCAGGCCGCCGATCAGCTCGACCATCGCGGCGCGCAGCGCGACGTGGGACGCATCGAGCTGCAGCACCTCGGGCCACGCCGGGAAGTACGGATCGCGCCCGCAGGCCAGCACCCGGTCCTGGATCGGGAGGAACGCGTGGGGCTCGCGCGCGAGATCGTCCGCGGTGCCCTGCACGAAGTACTCGGGGTGCTCGCGCGCCCAGCGATGGTCGGGTGCGACGTGGTTGGGCACGAGATCGAGCACCAGGCGGACGCCGCGACGCGCGAGCGCCGCGCGTGCCCGCGCCAGGCCGTCCTCGCCGCCGAGCCGGCCATCGACGACGTAGTCCCGGACGCAGTACGCCGAGCCGACGACGTCCGCGTCGCCGAACCCCGGCAGGGCGGCCTGGTGCGCCGCGCGCAGGGCCGGGTTCGTGCGCGCGATCTGCGCGCCCATCGGGCTGCGCTGCCACACACCCATCAGCCACACGGCGTCGATGCCGGGCCGGGCAACGTCGTCCCATTCCTCCTCGGGGACGTCGGCCAGCGTGAGCTCGCGACCCCGGCGCGCACCGAGCTCGGTCAGCCAGGCCCAGGTGAAGATCTCGTGGACGACGGGGTGCTCCGGCCAGGCCATCAGCGCCGCCCTCCGGCCGCCGCGCGGCCGGCCGCGCTCCGCGGCGCGCCGACATACGGGGCCGCCAGGGTCGCGAGCCCGTCGCGCAGGATCGTCCGGGCATCGAGGGTGCCGGTCAGCTGGATCATGCGCGCGACGATGCCGGTCCACCCGGTCTGGTGCGACGCGCCGAGCCCGGCTCCGTTGTCACCGTGGAAGTACTCGTAGAACAGGATCAGGTCGCGCCAGTGCTCGTCGCGCTGGAACAGCTCGGTGCCGCCGTACACCGGACGGCGGCCGTCGGCGCCGCGCGTGAACGTGCGGATCATCCGGTTCGTGATCTCCATCGCGACCTCGAACAGGGTCATCCGGGTGCCCGACCCGGTGGGGCACTCGACGGTGAACGCGTCGCCGTGGTACGCGTAGTGCTGGAGCAGCGCACGGACGATCAACAGGTTGATCGGAAACCACACCGGGCCGCGCCAGTTGGAGTTGCCGCCGAACATGGCCGTGGTCGACTCGGCGGGCTCGTACTGGACCTTGTACTCGCGGCCATCGACCCAGAACGAGTACGGGTGGTCGAGGTGCCAGCGCGAGATCGACCGGATGCCATGCGGGCCGAGGAACCGGGCCTCGTCGAGCATGCGCTCGAGGATGCGGCGGAGCTTGTCCTCGTTGACCAGCGACAGGATGTGGCGGCCGCCCACGCCCGGCTTCGTCGGATCGGCGACGTTGACCAGCAGGTCGCGGTTGCGCTCGATGTGGTCCGCCACCGTGGCGCGCAGCCTGGGGAACCGGGCGAGCACGCCGGGCTCGAACACCGTGGTCGCGCACAGCGGCAGCAGGCCGACCAGCGAGCGCACCGCGAGCCGGACGCCGCGGCCGTCCGGCAGGCGCAGCACGTCGTAGAAGAAGCCGTCCTCGCCATCCCACATCTCGTCGGGGCGGTCGCCGACCGGATCGATCGCGGCGGCGATCGAGAAGAAGCGGTTCAGGAACTGGAGCACGAAGTCCTCGTACGAAGGGTCCCCGTCCGCCAGCAGCAGCGCCAGGCCCAGCATGTTCTGGCTGAACACCGCCATCCACACCGTGCCGTCGGCCTGCTCGAGCCGGCCACCGGTCGGCAGCGCCGCGCTGCGGTCGAACACCCCGATGTTGTCGAGCCCGAGGAACCCGCCCTGGAACACGTTGCGGCCGCTCGGATCCTTGCGGTTCACCCACCAGGTGAAGTTCAGCAGCAGCTTGGCGAACGCCTCCTTCAGGAACCGCCGATCGACGTCCTCGCCGTTCGCGACCCCGGCCCGGTGGACCATCAGCGTGGCGAACGCATGCACCGGCGGGTTCACGTCGCTGAAGTTCCACTCGTAGGCGGGCAGCTGCCCGGTCGGGTGCAGGTACGCCGGCGACAGCATCAGGTCGAGCTGGTTCCGGGCGAAGTCCGGATCCACCATCATCAGCGGGACGGTGTGGAACGCGAGGTCCCACGCCGCGTACCACGGATACTCCCACTTGTCGGGCATCGAGATCACCTGATCATTGAGCATGTGATACCACTCCTGGTTGCGCGTCCCATGCTTCACCGGGGACCGCAAGGGATGTGCGCCGCGCTCGCGAGCTCGTGGCGCGAGCGACGGGCATTCTCGTGCACCAGCGCGTCGTAGGGAAACGCCGCCTGCGGATACTTGTAGAGCCAGCGCTGGTAGGCATGCGTCGGGAGGTTATCGACGTAGAAGTAATACTCCTTGACGTCCTCGCCGTGATTGCCCTCGCCGTTGGTCAGCCCGAACAGGCGCTCCTTGAGGATCGGATCGCGCTCGTTCCACAGCGCGAGCGCGAAGCACAGGCGCTGCCGATCATCGGAGATCCCCGCGAGCCCGTCCTCGCCCCAGCGGTAGGCGCGGGACCGCGCCTGGTCGTGCGTGAAGTATGCCCACGCATCGCCGTTGTCGCTGTAGTCCTCGCGCACCGTGCCCCATTGCCGCTCGCTCAGATAGGGCCCCCACGTGCGCCAGCCGACGCCGGAACGCGTCTCGTGCAGCCGCTTGTGCTCGACAGTCAGCTCCGTCATGACCGGTCTCCCTTCGCGTGGCTCATCCGAGCCCGACGGAGCCAGCGGGCAGCAAGCCCCATGCCGCGACGCCCCGATCGTCGTCGTGCGCCGCGGCGCGGCGGCCGGCGCACGAGGTCGTCGGCGCGATCAGGAGTCAGCGTTCATGGATCGATCACCGAACACGTCGGCGATGCTCGCACCGTGAACGGCCCGGGCGAACCACCGCTCCAGCCGTTGAAGATCTTGCTCGTCGAGGATGCGGCCTCGGTCCGCCGCCTCGAGCGAGATGCCGCGCCCATCAAGCAGCTGGAGCAGCGATCTCTGCACGCCTTCGAGGACGCCCTTGTGCCAACCTTCCACCCATCCTTCCACCCATCCTTCCACCCATCCTTCCACCCATCCTTCCACCCATCCTTCCACCCATCCTTCCACCCATCCTTCCACCATCCCCCGTCTACCGTCCTCGTTCGTGGTGACGCAGAACTCGGGTCGAACGCAGGCCCCGATCAGCCTGGCGACCAACGAGTGCCGACCGCCGTGCACGAAGTCCTCCGGGGGCACATGACCTACCTCCCCGTCGTACATGTCGCCGAGAGTCTCGGGCTCTACCAAGCGTTCATCCGCCGGGGACAGCTCGGCTTCCACCAGCAGCAGTTCGACGTCGGCGTGGAGCGGCTTCGACGACACGATGGTTCAGCATACCTCCGCGGAGAACGGAACGATCGCGATGGCACAGGTAATGGAACAACACGCCGAGAGACCGCAGCAAGCACCAAGCTGGACCCACACCGCCCGCGTCGCGCGAATGACAAGCTCTTGAGGGCTTCGCGCCGAGAGGCTCGCGTTACCCGGCGATCTGGCGATCACGAATCGCCGAGCACGTCCGGGATGCTCGCACCGTGAATGGCGCGGGCGAACCACCGCTCCAGCCGCTGCAGATCCTGCTCCTCGAGGATGCGTGCTCGATCCGCCTCGTCGAGCGCGATCCCGCGCGCTGCGAGCAGCTGGAGCAGCGATCTCTGCACGCCGTCGACGACTCCCTCCGCCAGCCCCTTCTCCAGCCCCTTCTCCAGCCCCTTCTCCAGCCCCTCCGCCAGCCCCTTCTCCAGCCCCTTCTCCAGCCCCTCCGCCAGCCCCTTCTCCAGCCCCTTCTCCAGCCCCTCCGCCAGCCCCTTCTC
>JBGQCL010000175.1:0-21561 GCA_041495365.1 Kofleriaceae bacterium
AGGCGCGGCTGGCCAGCACCAGCCGCGGCCCGCGCATCGGGCTGGCCGCGATCGCCAGCCTGTACCTGCCGACGATCGCGCCCCGCGATCGCTTCCTCGGCGAGGACCAGTGGGTGCCGCAGTTGGTCGGCGTGGTCGACAAGGAGCTCGGCCGCGAGCGCCGGCTGCGGCTCTCGCTCAACGGCGGGATCCGGCTGCGCCGCACGACGACGTTCACCAACAGCGACCCCGGCCCGGCGATGGCGCCGGTGACCGGCCGCTCGATCACGGTCGGCAGCGAGCTACCGCTCGGGTTCGGCGTCGCCTACGCGCTCGCGTCGCAGCGGTTCGACGTCGTCGGCGAGGTGTTCGGCGCGGTCCCGCTCGGCGCCCACCAGAGCTACCAGCCGCTCGAGGCGCTCGCCGGGGTCAAGCTCTACCTCGCGCGCAACTCGTTCCTCACCCTCGGCGCCGGCCGCGGCCTGCTCGCCGACCGCGACGGCAATCCCGCGCTGCGCGCGTTCATCGGCATCGTGTTCGAGCCCAGCGTCGGCGACCGCGACGGCGACGGCATCAAGGACGACCTCGACCGTTGCCCCGACGCCCCGGAGGACTTCGACGGCTGGGAGGACGAGGACGGCTGCCCCGATCCCGACAACGATCACGACGGCATCCCCGACGAGCTCGACAAGTGCCCCGACATTCCGGGCGTGGCGGCGAACGACGGCTGCCCCGAGGGCAACCCCGGCGACCGCGATGGCGACGGCATCCCCGACGAGCTCGACAAGTGCCCCGACGATCCCGAGGACAAGGACGGGTTCGAGGACGAGGACGGCTGCCCCGATCCCGACAACGACCGCGACGGCATCCTCGACGTCGACGACCTGTGCCCCAACGAGCCGGAGGACAAGGACGGCTTCGAGGACCACGACGGCTGCCCCGACCCCGACAACGACCATGACCGGATCCCGGACAAGGACGACAAGTGCCCCAACGAGCCCGAGACCTACAACGGCTACCAGGACGCCGACGGCTGCCCGGATCACAGCGTGGTCGCCCGGGTCGAGGGCGGCATCACCACGCTGCAGCCGATCAACTTCGAATACGACAAGGCGGTGATCAAGCCGGACAGCTACTACATCCTCGACGCGGTGGTCGCGACGATGAACGGCTATCCCGACATCGAGCTGATCGAGGTCCAGGGCCACACCGACGAGCGCGGCGACGACGACTACAACCTCGATCTGTCGCGGCGCCGCGCCGCCGCGGTCGTGGCCTACCTGGTCGAGCACGGCGTCGATCCGGAGCGGCTGACCTCGCGAGGCTATGGTGAGACCCAGCCGATCGACGCGCGCCACGACGAGGCGGCGTGGGCGCTCAATCGCCGCGTGAGCTTCGTATTGAAAAACCAGACGCAAGATTGAGCGCGGGCGCGCGCCGGTGGCAGCTCGTGTAGCCGTCGGCGACGCGCGACAGCGCTCGCCCGGCTCGACGGTGGACGCGGCATTTTGCAGCCATGATGCAGAGCCTCGCCGACACCATCAGCGCGACTCCGCGCGATCTCGCAGGAGCCGTCGTCACGGCCGCTCGCGTGCGCCCGCGGCCGCGACATCGTGCCGCCGTGTGGCGCCGGCGCCACGAGGTTTCGCCACGCCCACCGGCGCAAGCTCGACCGCTGCCTCGGCCGGAGAATTGCTTACCGACGGCGCATGAGAGTTGCTCTGGTGTGCGCGCTCGTCGGTTGTGCGTACCAACCCGGATCGTTCGCCCATGCGCAGCACGACTTCGTCGGGCAGCGCGTCACCGTCGGCTGCCTCGACGTCACGGTCGCGCGCCGCGCCGACGCCTCGATCGGCCCGGTGCTCGGCTATCAGTTCGGCAATCGCTGCGATCACCCGGCGCTGATCGACCTCGGCGCGGCCCGGGTGATCGGGCGCGATCCGCAGGGCGCCGGCGTCGCGCTGCGCCCCTACGATCCGCACCGCGAGCTCCGTCCCGCCGAGCTCGACGGACGCAGTGCCGGCGCCGAGGCGCTCGCCTATGTGTCGGACCGGCCGGTGTTCGAGGTCTGCGCCGACGCCGCCGCGGTGGCCCACGCGGCGCCGCCGCGCTGGCTGTGCTTCACCGCGCCGGCCCCCGCCACCGGAGGCTCGCGATGAGGCCGGCGCTCCTCGCCGCGGCCGCGCTGGCCGCGCTCGCAGTCCCCGGCGTCCGGATCGCCCACGCCGGCTGTGGCGGTGGTGCTGCGGGTGGCGCCGCGGGCGGTGCCGCGGGCGACAGCTGGTACCTGCGCGCGACCAGCAGCTGCGAGCGCGACAGCGACGTCGTCGGGCTCCGCCGCTGCACGCGGTTCGCCGCGTGGGCCAAGAGCCTGGAGTACCCGCAGATCATCCTCGAGGGCGGCGCGCTGATCCGGCGGTTCCCGACCCTGCTCGGCAGCCAGCTCGGCAGCGTCACCCACGGCCTCGAATCGTTCAGCTACCGCATGGTCCAGCCCGCGGGCGTCCGCCGGTTCGACACCGCGCTGCTGTCCAGCCTGCGCGCCAGCGTCGGCCTGTCGCGCGCGGTGTACACCGGCCTCGAGGTCGATCTCGGCGGCGTGCACCAGCCCGGCGCGACGTCCGCCGAGACGGCGTCGGCCGGCGTGTTCGGCACCCCCGACCTCCGGCCGGGCCACGGCGTGCTCGTCGACTCGCTCGGCGTCGTCGGCGTCCGCGCCGCCACCGGGTTCGGCAGCCTCGGCGTCGAGCTCGCGGGCGGCCTGCGCGCGGTGTCCTACAGCTTCCACAGCAGCTATCACGACTGCCAGCAGGCGACCAGCATCAATGCCCTCGGTGCCGTCGCCGAGGCCCGCGCGCGCGGCGATCTGTGGCTCACCCCGTGGCTCGCCGCCGGCGCCATGCTCGGCACCAGCGTGCTCGAGCGCAACGCGTGGATGGGCGGCCTCTACCTCGGCGTCCACAGCCGCGCGTACGGCGGCGACCGCTGATCACGGCCTCGCATTGAAGTCGCCGGCGCCCGCCGCCGGCGCGATCATCGGCAGATCCGGCCCCGTCCCGGACACACCGCAGCCCACCATCGACGCGAGGAGCCCACAGAAGATCGCGCAGCGCATAGTCATCGACCCGGTGGGTCGACCGAGTACCCGGACGTTGTAGAGCCGCCGTTAGGCAACGGTCCATGTGCTCCGGCGATCGCCAACCGGCCGCTGCGGGACGGAATCCTCGCGGTGCAGCATCACCGAGAGCAGGATGCGGCCGATGCCCTCGATGGGCCCGTCGTGCGAGCGTCGTGGCGCATCTTCAGGTCGAAGCTGCGCGCCGATTGTTCCTGCTCCTCCGAGAGATTCGAGCGTCCGACGGTGTGGACATCCCATTGTGCTAGCAACCGACCGCTCGTACACTCTTGGACATCGTGTCGCCGCAGCCGAAAGCCACGAACGTCCGCCAGGAGAATGCATCGTCACTCGACGTGCGTAATGCCTATTATCTATCGATATCGCTTCGGAACATTCGCTGCTTTGGTGAATCACAGGTCTTGAGCCTCCGAGATGCGGCCGGCCATCCTGCTCGTTGGACGCTGATCCTCGGCGACAACGGCGTTGGCAAGACCACGCTGATGCAGCTGCTTGCGTTGGGAGCAGCTGTGGAGATCATGGTAAGTTCAGAGGATTCAGAGCATCTCCCAATTGCCGTGCCCCGACTCGCTGAGCATAATCCGACTCAACTTCGTGAACTAGGTCGTAGGGGACAGACTGTCAACGAAGTATCGTACAAGACTCTGTGGGCAGAGTCTCTTGATCAGTCGGAGGACGATTCACAGGATGAGAGTAAAGTTGTACGGAATACGGGTGGTCGGAATGTCTTCTTCTTCAAACATCACTGGCGCTCCGTGATCTATGGCTATGGGGCCAATCGCCGACGAGCCCCGAAGGGGCTCACCTCTGAGGCGTCGGACGACCCGACGCAGACGCTATTCGACGATGATGCGACGCTGCGCAATCCCGAGGAGTGGCTACTGCAGAACGAACTCGTAGCTAGAGTAAGGCGATCTCGTCGACGAAGCAGGCCAGCGCGGTGACATCGGAAGACACCGCGAGCACGCTGGCGCCGGTCCGCGCATGGTCGGCGGCCATCAGGTCGTAGATCTTCTGGGTCGTGACCGGATCGAGGCCGGCGGTCGGCTCGTCGTAGATCACCAGCTCGGCGTCGGTGACGGTCGCGCGCGCGATGCCGACTCGCTTCTTCATGCCGCCCGACAGCTCAGCGGTCAGCTTGGCCTCGCTGCCGGCCAGCCCGACGTGTGCTTCCGGCGAGAGTGCGTGAAGGCCCGGTTGCGCCGCACTACGCTCGACAGCGTCGGCCCGCCCTGCCGTCGTCGCCTCGATCCTGCCAAGCGCCAGCCTCCCGGGGAGCGGCACGGCCGCCACGGCTACCCGGCGCAGCCCACCCGAGGCCGCACCCCCGCGCCACATTGCGCGCGAGCCGGCGATCACGGCGCACCGGCGACCTCGGCGCGACGGCACACCGCGCTCGTTGGTGTTAGCGAGCACGTCCTTTGAGGACGGAGGACGGGTTTCGAGGCGGGCTGGTTGAGGTGAAGCAGCCCGGAATTCATCGTCGTCGGTGATTCGGATCAGTCCGGCTGGCTGATGTAGAAGGCTGCTCCGACCTTCGGAGCTGAGCATGGGGCTCGCCGAAAATAGGATGATGATTGTCGCGACCAAGGAGATGTCGCCCAGCGTGCGGTCGCTCAACCCCGAGCCTGGAGAGCAGCCTGGAACGGCGCGCGCAACGATCTCCGGTAGCCGCGAGGCGCGTCACGCCATGGCGAGATCGGCGATCGGGCGCTCGCCGGCCAGGCAGGGTTCGGCAAGAAATGCCGCCGGTGCAGGGTGCGACCGCAGGCGCCCGGTGCCGGGCCGGGGCCGTGATAGCGTGCCGCGCATGCGGGTTGCTCTGTGTGTCCTGGTCGCTGCGTCGTTGCTGGTCCCCGGTTGCGCGAACCTCGCGGTCGGTCCGAGCTCGCCGCGACCGAACGTGATGGTCGGCCCCGAGGTCGTGCCTGCGGATCTCGTCCTCGATCCGGCGATCCCCGACAACTTCGTCATCCCGGCCACCGCCTCGGTCAACCAGGTGCCGGTCCGGAGCTGGCGCCAGACGCTGAACACCGGATATCACAGCGCATTTCCCTTGCCGGGGAGCTCCGGCCGCCAGATGCAGCTGCTCGCGGCCGAGCTATCGTTCGCGCCGGCCGCTGTGTCGATGCACGGGACCGCCGCGGTGGTCGCGAGCATCCGGTTCAAGGCGCGGCTGGTCGACTCGTCGGGCGCGGAGGTCGGCAAAGCTGGCCGGGACGGTCGAGGCACGCGAGGCCAACGTGACTCCGTCGGAGCAGGGGATGACCGACAACGCGATGAAGGCCGTCGAGGCGCTGTACGAGAAGCTGGCGGCCGAGCTGCTGCAGAAGAGCTGAGCCGGGCGGGGGGCGCGGCTCAGGCGACGGCGAGGTCGGCGATCGGGCTGTCGCCGGCGGCGGCGAGGCCCTGGAGGCAGCGGACCAGGTGGGCGCGGATCTTGTGCTTCTTGGAGTACACGGTCTTGAGGCTGATCTGCATCTCGACGGCGATCTCGTCGGCTTCCATGCCGCGCCGGTAGTAGAGCTCGACGAACGTCCGGTCCTTGTCGGAGAAGTCGGAGAGCAGCGTGTTGAGGTGCTCCCAGCGCTCCTTCTCGATCAGCTGGTCGAGCGGGGTGCGGTCGCACTCCTCGTGGGGGTCGAGCATGCCGTCGACCTTGTCGAGCAGCGGGCGGCGGCCGGCGCTGCGCAGGAAGTCGTAGGCGGCGTTGACCGAGATCATGCCGATCCAGGAGCCGAGCTTGGTGCCGCGGGCCGGGTTGTAGATCCGGAGCTTGTGCATGTCGTCACGCACCAGCTGCATCATGACGTCGGCGTAGATCTCATCGAGATCGGCGGCCGACAGGTTGGGCGCGTACTTGAGGGTGACCTTGGTGATGCAGCGGTAGATCAGCGGCCGGTAGCGCCGGATCAGCTCGCTCCAGGCTCGCGACTCGTTCCGGAGGACGCACCTCAAGAGCTCGCGATCGGACCAGTCCGCGGGGTTCTTCGAGACGCGCGTCGCGAGAAGTGCCATGTGCATTCCCTCCGGGCCGGAGCCAAAAGCAACCCGGATGCCACGCGCAACTCGCTGGATTCATTTGACGAAGCGGCGGGGTGAACGGTGCATTCCACCAAGAATTGGTGAAATCGACCAGCGCGGCGGCGAATCCGGGAAGAACCCCCGCCGACCCGGCGTACTGACCACTCCCGGTGAGAGCAGAGCTTGCCTCGTCGCGGGCCTGGCCTTCCGCTTCTTCTCGGCCTTGTCGCTGGCTTCGGCCTGGCCGGTCCAGCGGGCCGGCCGGGGTCTCGGCGAAGATGCGATGTAGGTGGCGCGTGGCGTCAACCGCGGCGACGAGGGGCGGCCACGAGGGGCGGCAACGAGGGGCGGCCACGAGGGGCGGCAACGAGGCGCGGCGACGAGGGGCGGCCACGAGGGGCGGCAACGAGGGGCGGCCACGAGGGGCGGCAACGAGGCGCGGCAACGAGGCGCGGCAACGAGGCGCGGCAACGAGGCGCGGCAACGAGGCCTCGGAACCGTCACGCCTTGCGAACCGCGGCGTCCCAGCGCGCGAGGTGCTCGGCGACGCGGCTGCGGTCGGCCGTCGGCGTGAACCGCTTCTGCTCGCGCCAGGTCTGCTGGACCTGTGCCTGATCCTTCCACACGCCGGTGCCCAGGCCGGCGAGGAACGCGGCACCGAGCGCGGTGGTCTCGACCAGCTCGGGGCGCGAGATCTCGACGCCGAGCACGTCGCTCTGGAACTGCATGAGCAGGTCGTTGGCCGAGGCGCCGCCGTCGACCTTGAGCACGGTGAGCGGCCGGCCGGCGTCGCGCTCCATCGCGCGCAGGATGTCGACGTTCTGCAGCGCGATGCCCTCGAGGGTCGCGCGCGCGATGTGGCCGCGGGTCGCACCGCGGGTCAGGCCGGTGATCAGGCCGCGCGCGTCGGGCCGCCAGTGCGGCGCGCCGAGCCCGGCGAACGCCGGGACGACGATCACGCCGCCGGAGTCGGGCACCGAGGCGGCCAGGGCCTCGACGTCGGCGGCCGAGGCGAACAGCTGGAGGCCGTCGCGCAGCCACTGCACCGCCGCGCCGGCGATGAACGCCGAGCCCTCGAGCGCGTAGCGCAGCTCGCCGGTCGCGAGCTTCCACGCCACCGTGGTCAGCAGGCCGCTGTGCGACGCGATCGGCCGGTCGCCGGTGTTCATCAGGATGAACGCGCCGGTGCCGTAGGTGCACTTGGCATCGCCCGGGGTGAAGCAGGCCTGGCCGAACAGCGCCGACTGCTGGTCGCCGGCGAGTCCGGCGATCGGCACGCCGTCGCGGATCCCGGGCACGCCGCGCGTCATCCCGAGGGTGCCCGATGACTCGACCACGCGGGGCAGGACCGCGCGCGGCGCGCCGATGAGCTCGAGCATCTCGTCGGACCACGCCAGCTGGTGGAGGTCGAACAGCAGGGTGCGCGACGCGTTGCTGACGTCGGTGGCGTGGACCGCGCCGCCGGTCAGCCGCCACACCAGGTAGCTGTCGACCGTGCCGAATGCGAGCTCGCCGGCGCTTGCCGCGGCGGCCGCGCCGGGCACGTGGTGGAGCAACCACGCGAGCTTGGTGCCCGAGAAGTACGGGTCGATGGTGAGGCCGGTCAGCTCGCGGACACGGGGACCCCTGCCGGCAGCGGTGAGCTCGGCGCAGCGCGCCGCCGTGCGGCGGTCCTGCCAGACGATCGCGTGGTGGATCGCCCGGCCCGTCTTGCGGTCCCACACCACGGTGGTCTCGCGCTGGTTGGTGATGCCGATGGCCGCCACCGAGGCCGGATCCACGCCCTGGAGGGCTGCCTGGAGGGCGCTGCACACCGAGGCCCAGATATCCTCGGGGTCGTGCTCGACCCAGCCCGGCTCGGGGTAGAGCTGGCGGAACTCCTGGTAGCCGCGGCCGCGGACCTGGAGGGCCTCGTCGAGGACGAGCACGGTGGTGCCCGTGGTGCCTTGATCGATCGAGATCACGTGGCGCATGGCGTGTCTCCGTATCACACCCGCCTATACATTGACAGGTCGTCGGGCTTGCGCTCAGATCGAAAGCAACGCGATCACAGCAGTTTGGATCGCTGCTGCCCGAAGCGGCACATGAGCGAGTGGAAGACACGCATCACCAAGGTTCAGGTCGTCAAGCCGGCGAAGGAAGCGGGCGAAGCGTGCCTCGTGCTCATCTATCCGCCCGGTCCTGATATGGGGAAGCGGTTTCCGCTGCTGCGCAGCGAGATCGTCCTCGGCCGCGGCGCCGATTGCGACATCCAGGTCGACCGCGACTCGGTATCGCGCCGCCACGCCCGGGTCTACCGCAACGGCGATACCTGGTCGGTCGAGGATCTGCAGTCGACCAATGGCTCGTACGTCAACGACGTCCCGGTGACGCGCTCGGTGCTGCGCGACGCCGACTTCCTCAAGATCGGCGCGGCGATCTTCAAGTTCCTGTCGGGGACCGGCGTCGAGGCGAGCTACTACGAAGAGATCTACCGGATGACGATCGTGGACGGCCTGACCGGCGCCTACAACAAGCGCTACTTCCTGGAGTTCCTGGAGCGCGAGATCGCCCGATGCGCCCGCTATCGCCGGCCGCTGTCGCTCTTGATGTTCGACATCGACCACTTCAAGGCGATCAACGACAAGCACGGCCATCTGACCGGCGACTACGTGCTGCGCGAGATGTCGCGCCGGCTGCTGTCGCGGATCCGCCGCGAGGAGCTGCTGGCGCGCTACGGCGGCGAGGAGTTCGCGGCGGTGTTGCCCGAGACCGACCTGACCGGCGCGCGGACGTTCGGCGAGCAGGTCCGCCGGATCGTCGGTGATTCGATGTTCGAGTACGAGGGCGACACCTTCCCGGTCACGATCTCGGTCGGGGTCGCCACCGTCGAGGGCGAGGACATCGACGTGTCGTCGTTCATCAAGCGGGCCGACGACCTGCTGTTCCGGGCCAAGCGCGAGGGCCGGGACCGGGTCCTGGGATAGGAGCCCGCAGGAGCCTGTAGCGCGTGGCGCCCGGGAGAGCGCGTGCACGCGAGCTCGCCGGGGGCTGCTGCGCGGATGGGAGTCGTGGCCGCGCCCGCCGGATCACCCCCCGTCCTGCGCGGACCCCTCCAGGTATGTGCGGAGCAAGGCCCGGCCAGTCCAGATCACGGTCGCGGCGCCCGACCCCATCCGCTCGCGGTCGCCCCCGGCGCGCTCGCGTTGACGTCCGGCGCTGGTCGGCTCCGGTCACCGCGGCACACCGCCCCGCAAGCGGATCCACACGGGGCCATCCCGGGCCCCTCTGCGCGCCGGGCGCCGGTATAAGTGATCGGGTGCTGCGCGCGCATGCCGACCCGCTGCTCTGGATGCTCGGGCTGTTCCTCGCCGTCGTGGTCGTCGCGGCGCTGGTCAACCGGTTTCGCCCGACCCAGCGGCCGCGGCTGCGCCGGCTGGTCACCGTGTTCGCGCTGTTCGCGACCGCGACCCTGGCCGGGATCGGGTTCCAGACCGCCGGGCTGGCGAGCTGGAGCGACGGCGTGCTGCTCGTCACCCAGATCCTCCAGGCCCTCACCCTGGTCAGCCTGACGGCGACGCTGGTGCTCGGGATCCTCCTGCCGGCGGTCGGCGTCGAGCTGCCGATGATCGTCAGCGACCTGATCGTCGGTGCGGGCTACGTCGTGGTCACCTTCGTGATCCTGTCGCACCACGGGGTCGATCCGACCGGCGCGCTGGTGTCCGGCGCCGTGGTCAGCGCGGTGCTCGCGATCTCGCTGCAGAGCACGCTCGGAAACGTCGTCGGCGGCGTCGCGCTCCAGCTCGACGGCTCGGTCCGCGAAGGCGACTGGATCCAGCTCGAGAACGGCAAGCAGGGCCGGGTCCGCTCGGTGCGCTGGCGCCACACCGTGATCGAGACCCGCGACTGGTCGACGATCATCGTCCCCAACGCCCAGCTGCTCGCCAACACCATCACGATCCTCGGCAAGCGCGACGGGCGCGCCGTGCCGCAGCGCATGTGGGTGTGGTTCAACGTGGACTACCGGTTCGCGCCCGGCCGGGTGATCCAGGCCGTGACCGAGGCGCTGCACGCCGCCCCGATCGAGAACGTCGCCGACGACCCCCGGCCCAGCGTGGTGTGCATGGACTTCACCCACGACGGGCGCGAGAGCGTCGCGACCTACGCGGTGCGCTACTGGATCCAGGACCTCGCGACCGACGACCCGACCAGCTCGCGGGTCCGCGCCCGGATCTACGCCGCGCTGCAGCGCGCCCAGATCCCGCTGGCGGTGCCGGCGCACACCGCGTTCGTCGAGCTCAAGGACGAGGCCCGCACGGCGCGCCGGCTCGACCGCCGGCTCGACGAGCGGTTCGCCGCGCTCAAGACCGTCCACCTGTTCCACGCGCTGACCGACGACGAGCTCCGCACGCTCGCCGCCGGCATGAGCCACGTCATGTACACCACCGGCGAGATCCTCACCCGGCAGGGCGCGATCGCGCACTGGCTGTATGTGATGACGTCCGGGGCGGTCGACATCCGGGTGACCGTCGATCCCACGGGGGGCTCTGCCCCCCGCCCCGCCGGCGGAGCCGTCGGGGTCCCCACCCCCCGTCTCGCTGCGCTCGATCCCGCCGGCCCGGGCGGTGTGCCCGAGCAGAGCGTCGTGGTCGCGCACTCGACCGCGCCCGACTTCTTCGGCGAGATGGGCCTGATGACCGGCGAGCCGCGCAGCGCCGACGTGATCGCGACGTGCGAGGTCGACTGCTTCCGGCTCGGCAAGGACACGTTCAAGACCGTGCTGCTCGGCCGGCCCGAGATCGTGACCGAGCTGTCGAGCAAGCTCGCCAGCCGCCGCGTCGAGCTGATCGCCGCGCGCGAGGGCCTCGACGCGAGCTCCAAGCAGCAGCGCGAGGCCTCCGAGCGCGAGCGCATCCTGCGCGGCATCAAGGCGTTCTTCGCGCTGGACTAGGAGCTCGTACAGGCTCCTAGCGATCGGCGGCGCGGGCGGCGCCGGCGGCAGGCGCGGGCGCCGTGGGCGGGGTGGGCTCCGGCGTCGGCTCCGGCGCGGCCTCGACCCCGCGCATCGCCTTGTCGCGGATCCGCTTGTCGAGGAAGTAGTCGCGGCCGCGCCAGAACTCCGCGGACACGCCGACCAGCGACACCGCCGCGGCGAGGATCGCCAGCGGGCCGGCGTACGCGGGGATGATCAGCGCCGCGCCGAGCAGCGCGCACACCCCGAGCACGCGGCCACCCCACGCCAGCGCCTTGGTCGCGCGCCGGTGGTGCGACAGCAGGTTGTCGAGCCCGCCGACCGCGAGCTCGCCGGCGAGGATCAGGAAGATCGGCCACGCCGGGGCCGGGCCGATCAGCACCGGGTAGAGCAGGATCGGCAGCGCGAGCGCGCCGATCAGCCGCACCGCATCGGCGCGCGAGAAGTCGCCGCGGCCGCGCAGCTGCTTCCAGCCCACCACGAGGTAGTCGAGCCCGCTGAACCAGGTGATCCCGATGACCCCCAGCATGATGACCGTGATCGTCAGGTTCAGGTCGCCGTGCAGGTGGAGCGCGAGGATCGGCAGGAACGACGCCGACATCACGAGCGCGCCGCGCCACAGCTTGCGGCGCACCAGGTAGAGCCCGGCCATCGCGACCAGCGGGCCGACCACGCCGATCCCCAGCACCCAGGTCAGGAGCTGCCGGTCCTCGACCAGCGGGAACAGCAGCATCACGCCGATGCCCTGCATCTGGGTCCAGGTCTTGGCCTTGGCGAGGTAGCTGGTCTTGAGCGTCAGGTCACGCTGCTCGTAGGCCGAGCGCAGCGCCGTGACGAAGAACTCGCGCTGGAACAGCAGCGCGACCATCCACCACGGCACCAGCGGCGGCACGACGTCGACGAACGGCGTGTAGGCGAACGCGATGAAGATCTTGTCGGCGATCGGATCGAGCAGGCCGCCGAGCACGGTCGGGCCGTACTTGCGGGCGAGCAGGCCATCGATCCAGTCGGTGCAGCCGATCACCGTCCCGGCGATCAGCGCGCTCGTCATGCAGGCGTTGTGCTGGTAGCCCTGCTCGGCGCCGCGGTAGATCAGCCAGGCGAGCAGCGGCATCGGGATCAGGCGCGCCAGGGTCACCTGGTTCGCGGTGATCAGGGGACGGCCGCTCGACACGAACGCACCGTATCACGCTCGGACGTCGGCGGAGGGCGCCGGGCCGGCAACGCCGCCGCCGCGGGCTGGGCGCCCGCGCCACGGCGGCCGGTGGCTCACTGCGACTGCCAGGTCACTGCGACTGCCAGGTCACTGAGACTGCCAGGTCACTGAGACTGCCAGGTCACTGAGACTGCCAGGTCACTGAGACTGGGTGACGCAGTTCGCGAGCACGTGGACGTCGGTGCTCGGCGTCTTGAGCGAGTCGTCGTTCTCGATCTTGAGCACCAGGTGATCCGGCGTCATCGAGCACTTCACGTTGTCGGTGACGATGTGCCAGCACGGCGTGGTCGGCAGCGGCCCGGTCGCGGGGCACTCGGCCATGATGGTCTCCACCGCGTTGTTCGTGCCCGGGTTGGCCACCGAGGACACCGAGCAGTCGTACACCGGGGCAGCCGGCGTGCCGAAGTTCTGCAGCTTGCCCTCGATGCAGGGATCGCCGAGCACCGTCCTGAGCAGCTCGCCGATCTGCTGCAGCCCGCCGGACAGGTCCTTCTGGCAGATCGGCACGAACGTGCTGCGGTTGGGGAACTGGTCGAGGAACGCCTTGATCCGGATCGGCGGGTCGGCGACCTCGGTCAGGTTGTTGCGGTCGACGTACGAGCACGAGTGCGCGAGCGCCGGGATCGCGGTTGCCCCGGGCTGGGGTGGCCGCAGCTCGACCGCGAACCGGTCGGTCGTCCCGATGATGCCGGCGACGATGATCTTATTGGGATCGCTCTTGAGCTTCTTGAGGAAGTCGACGTAGCTGTTGATCTTCGCGAGGTACTGCGAATCGTCGTTGGGGTGGCACTGGCCCTTGGTGCCGACCTGGTTCATCTGGTTGGGGTCGTTGCCGCTCTGGTTGCACAGCACGCCGAACCGGGTGCAGCGGAACGACTGGGTGGCGCCCAGCGTGCCCTTCGAGGCGGCGTCATCGGCGAGCAGCTTGAAGTCCGACAGCGAGCAGTCGTCCTCGTCGGCGATGATGATGATGCCGAGGTAGGCGGTCGGGCGCAGGAAGCCGCCGTTGGTGGGGTTGGTCAGCGCGCGCTGCATCGCGCCGAGGTGCTGCTCGAATCCGCAGCCCCGGGCGCCGGCCCCCGTGGCGATGCCGCCGAACACGGCGGCGAGGTCGCCGGTGTAATTCGGGTTCCGCTTGCCGGTCACCGGGTCGGCGATGTCGCTGATGAACACGTCGTTGACCGCCATGGACTTCTGCAGCGCGCCGTCCTTGCCGATTCCGGAGCACGTCCCGGCTGCGCCGCCGCCGATCGACGGACCGGAGCTCGGGGGTGGGCCCTGGGTGCCCATGTCCGAGGTCGCGACCCCGATGTGCACGTTGGGCAAGCCACCGGGGATCGACCGCAGGACGTCGATGAACTTCGGGAAGTTGTCGGCGAGGTTGGCCTGCTTGTCGGCCATCGACGGCGAGTCATCGATCACGAACAGCAGGTCGAGATCGCGGTTGATGTTGACCGGGATGTCCTTGGCCTCGACGCGGCCCTGCAGCGGGTTGACCTCGTCGATCGACCGGTCGGGGCAGCCGGCCAGGGCGCCCACGGTCAAAGCGGCGGCCAGAACGGCGAAGCGAGGGATCTGGGAACATGCAACGTGGGACCGACGCATGAGGACCTCCAAGGCGGAGACAGCATAGAGCAACTTGCTCGCCAAGTTGAGTCGCCAGCAGTTTCAGATGCTTACTTTTGGTGGAAGGACACGTTCACCGCCAACCTGGTTGCCATTGCTGCGCACCGGTTGGCGTGCGCGTGGGAGGCTTTCTCATGTCCCTGGGCCGGGTTGACGGCGCTGCGAGATCGCCCACGTGGTCGATCGTGGGAGGATGCACGGCGCTTGCGCAGTGGTGGATCGCACGCGCGTCGCCGGTCGTCAGCCCGCCGGGACGAGCGCACAGCTCGCGGACACGTACGCATCCCCCGGCAGCATGGCCTGCCCCTCGACCACCAGGCGGCGGTGAAACCCGGGTCGGATGCGCGCACCGACGGGGAGCAAACCCAGCACATCGATGAAGCTCGGGAAGCTGGTGGCCAGGTTGGCCTGCTTGTCGGCCATCGAGGGGGAGTCATCGATCAGGAACAGCAGGAACAGCAGGAACAGCAGGACGAGATCGCGGCTCGGCGTCACCGAGAACTGCTCGACCTCTCGCGGAACCACGACGTTGGGCAGCGGCGGATACGCGCAGCTCGCCAGCACGCCGACCTGCACGAGCCTCACCAACGACACGACGGCGTGGCGCACGACGGTCCTCTCGTCCTCCGCCTCCGCGCGCGAGCATACACAACCGGCGGCGGCGTGCCCGCCGCGATCCGACGTTCTCGCAGCACCTTGCCAGCCGGCGTGCGCTGGAGGACGGTGGCGCCCGTGGTAACGTTGCCGATCGTGACCAGCGCGAGCGCGGGTGCCGTTGCCTCCGGATCGGTGCGCCACGTCCTGCTGCTCGGCGCCGACGACGACGCGCGCCGCGCCCTGCACCTGATGCTCGACCGCTTCGGCAAGCAGGTGTCGGCGGTCGCCGAGCTCGACGTCGCGCGCAGCTACCTCGGCAACGGGCACGATTGCGACGCGGTGATCGCCCCGGGCGAGCTCGCCGCGCAGCTCGTGCAGGGCGGCGGCGTGCCGCCGGTGATCGCGGTGGTCCGGCCGCGCGACGTGACCGCATCGCTCGCGCTGCTCGAGGCCGGGGTCGACGACGTCGTGACCGAGCCGCTCGACGAGCTGGCGCTCGCGCTGGCGCTGCGCCACGTCGCGACCGCGCCCCGGCGCGCTGCGGTGGTCGCGCCGCCGGCGCTCGTCGGCGACGGCGAGGCGATGCAGCAGCTGCGCTCGATGATCGAGCGGGTCGCCAGCACGCGGTCGACCGTGCTGATCCTCGGCGAGAGCGGCACCGGCAAGGAGCTGGTCGCGCGCGCGATCCACGACGCCTCGCCGCGCCGCGGCCGGCGGTTCGTCGCGATCAACTGCGCGGCGATCCCGGCGGCGCTGCTCGAGTCCGAGCTGTTCGGCCACCGCCGCGGCGCGTTCACCGATGCAGTGCGCGACAAGCCCGGACTGTTCGAGGACGCCGACGGCGGCACGCTGTTCCTCGACAAGATCGGCGAGCTGCCGCTCGCGCTGCAGGCCAAGCTGCTGCGCGCGCTGCAGGACTCCGAGATCCGCCGGGTCGGCGATAACCAGTCGGTCAAGGTCGACGTCCGCCTGATCGCCGCGACCCTGCGCGACCTGGTCGACGACGTCCGCGACGGCCGGTTCCGCGAGGACCTGTTCTACCGGCTCCACGTCCTCGCGGTGAACATCCCGCCGCTGCGCGACCGGGCGGAGGACATCCCGCAGCTCGCCCGGTTCTTCGCCCAGCGCCACGCGGCGCGCCACCATCTCGGTGAGATCGAGCTGTCCGACATCGCGATCGAGGCGCTGGTCCGCCAGCCGTGGCCGGGCAACGTGCGCGAGCTCGAGAACGTGATCGAGCGCGCGGTCGTGCTGGCGGACGCGCCGGTGGGCCGCGAGGGCCGGGTGATCGACGTCGACTACCTGGGCACCGTGATGAACGTCCATCCGCCGGGCCCCCCGGCCGGCGATGTCGAGGCGCTCTCGATCAAGAAGGCGACGCGCGAGCTGGAGGCGGATCTGATCAGGCGCGCGCTCGGGGTCACCCGGGGCAACCGCACGAACGCCGCCAAGTTACTGGAGATCAGCCACCGCGCGCTGCTCTACAAGATGAAGGAGTACGGGATCAGCTGACCCGACGCGGGCCTTCGATCGGACCCTCGGCGGGACCCTCGGCGGGGCCCTCGGCGGGGCCCTCGGCGGGGCCCTCGGCGGGGCCCTCGGCGGGACCCTCGGCGGGGCCCTCGGCGGGGCGCTCGGCGGGCGCTCGGCAGGCGCTCGGGCGGGTTTTTGGAGATCGGCCGAGATCGGCCTACCATTACCGCACGGACCCCGCCGCACGGGAGCCGCAAGGCGCCATGGCGAAACAGTGCATCGGGCTCGATATCGGTTCCAGCAGCGTGAAGGCCGTGCAGCTGCGCCGCAAGGGCTCCGGCTGGTCGCTCCAGGCGTTCGGCATGCAGCCGCTGGTGCCGCAGACCATCGTCGACGGCACCATCATGGACCAGGGCGCGGTGACCGAGGCGGTGCGCCAGCTGTGGAAGCGGCTCCGGCTCAAGCAGAAGGAGGTCGCGATCGCGATCGCCGGGCACTCGGTGATCATCAAGAAGATCGCGGTGCCGCAGATGACCGCCGAGCAGCTCGCCGCCAACATCCGCAACGAGGCCGAGCACCACATCCCGTTCGGCCGCGACGACGTCGAGATCGACTACCACGTGACCAACCCGGCCAACGCGAGCGGCCAGACCGAGCTGCTCCTGGTCGCGGCCAAGAAGGAGGTCGTGTCGGACTACGTCCAGGTCGTGCGCGACGCCAACCTGTCGCCCCAGATCGTCGACGTCGCGGCGTTTGCCAGCCAGAACGGGTTCGAGGCCAACTACCCGCTCGACCCGCGCGAGACCGTCGTGCTGATCACGATCGGCGCGGCGATCTCCAACATCAACATCGTGCGCAGCGGCGTGTCGCTGTTCACCCGCGACGTGACGATCGGCGGCAACGCGGTCACCGAGGAGATCCAGAAGCAGCTCGGGATCGCCGCCGACGAGGCCGAGGCCTACAAGGTCGGTGGCAGCCAGACCGAGGACGGCGTGGTGCCCCAGGAGGTGCTGCGGGTGATGGACGGCGTGTCCGAGGTGATGGCCGGCGAGTTCCAGCGCTCGCTCGACTTCTTCCTGGCGACCACCACCGACGCCAACGTGACCCGCATGGTGCTCGCCGGCGGCAGCTCGAAGGTCGGCTCGCTGCACCGCGCGATCGAGCGCCGGTCGCGGCTGCCGCTCGAGGTCGCCGACGCGTGGCGCAAGGTCGAGATCGACAGCTCGCTCGATCGCACGTATCTCGGCGCGCACTCGCCCGAGGCGCTGATCGGCGTCGGGCTGGCGATGCGCTCGGCGGGAGACAAGTGACATGATCAAGATCAACCTGTTGCCGCAGCGCCGGGTCAAGCGCAGCGCCGCCACCGACGAGTCGGCGCGGCCGCTGGTGATCGGCATCGCCGCGCTGGTCGCCGCCGGCGCGGCCGTCGGGGTGCTGATCGACCGGCCCAGGCGCGCCCGGCTCACCGAGCTCCGCGCGGCCAACGACCAGCTCCAGGCCGACATCGCGACCAAGAACCGCCAGCTCGCGGGCTACGCCGAGCTCAAGAAGTCCGCCGAGGAGGCCGAGGAGCGCTTCACGTCGATCCAGCGCCTGCTCGGCGCCAAGGTCGTGCCGGCCCACGTGCTGCACGAGCTCGGCGAGATCCTGTCCACCAGCAAGTATCCGACGATGACCGAGGACATGGCCAGGCGGACCGGCAACGGCCCCGAGAGCGATCCGAACAAGCGGTTCCAGCCCGACTGGGATCCGTCGCACGTCTGGCTGTCGGGGTTCACCGACACCGGCGGCGACTTCAAGCTCGAGGGCGGCGCCGCGACCGAGTCCGACATCACCCAGCTCGCCAAGCGGCTCGCGGCCTCGGTGTACTTCGCCGACGTGATCCCGGCCGGCGCCGAGCGGTTCGCCGATGTCCAGACCGGCGCGAGCTACTACCGCTTCACGATCACCGGGAAGGTGGTGTACTGATGGCGTCCGGCATGATCGCCGACTTCGCGCGGATGCCGACCCAGCGCAAGGTGCTGGTGTTCGTCGTGATCGGGACGCTGGTCGGCCTGGTGTACTGGAAGTTTGCCTACAAGGCGCTCGACGAGGATCTCGACGCCGCGCAGGTCGAGCACGACAACAAGGTCGCGACCAACCGGCGGCTCGCCGCGGACATCCCGGCGTACGAGGAGCTCCGCACCCACCTGACCCTGCTCAAGGAGCTGATCGACAAGAACCAGACCGCGCTGCCCAGCGGGGCGGAGCTCCCCGCGTTCTTCGAGACCCTGCAGCACAAGGTCGCCGAGTCCGGCGTCGAGATCCGCAAGTGGACCAACCGGCCCGAGGAGCCGGTCGAGAGCTTCATCAAGGTCCCGGTCGAGATCGAGATCACCGGCACGTTCATGCAGATCAAGCGGTTCTTCGCGTCGCTGATCCAGCGCGACGCCCGGCCCGGCCCGGGCGACGACCGCGCGAGCGCCACGCCCGAGCGCATCGTCTCGGTCGAGAACCTCGCGCTGGTCCATCTCGAGGCGAAGAACCGCGAGCTCGCGATGACCGCGCGGTTCATCGCGGTGACGTTCCGCCAGGAGGACAAGGGCGCCCAGGGCCCGCCGGCCTCCGGCCAGCCCGCCGGTACCCGGCCGGTGGCACCTCCGGTGCCGGTGGCACCTCCACCGCCGTTGCCGAGCGCCGCGACGCCGGCCGGAGCCAAGGCGCGGGTCGAGAACGCCCTCGAGAAGGGCGACGCCAAGGACCGCAACGCGGCCGGCGCGGCCGATGCAGTCACCGGGACTCCGCCCACCGGCACGCGGCCGGCGGCCGGCAGCGATCGGCTGAAGGGAGGGCTGTAGCCATGGTCCGATCTCGACTCGGCGTGGCGTCGTGGCTCGCGCTCGCGCTGGCGCTGGCAGCCTGCGGCGACGATGGTGGCACTCCGCCACCGAGCGGCGTGCCGACCGGGGGCCGCGCCCAGGGCGGGACCGCGGCCGCCGGCCCGCCGAAGGTCCAGCTCGCGGTCAAGCCGCACATCGAGGATCGCGTCGCCTGTCCGCGCCCCGACCAGCCGAGCGACCCCAAGGGCGGCAAGTGCGACCCCAAGGCGCCGAGCTGCGGCGAGCACCTCTACTGCCTGCAGCTCGCCCAGGGCAGCTTCTGCGAGCCGTGCCCCGAGCGGGACGGCATCCGCCACGCGTTCCGCGATCGCGACTTCGATCCCGAGCACAACCGCGATCCGTTCCAGCCGCCCACCGGGCCGAGCGGCCAGCCCGCGCCGCCCGGTGGCCTGACCAAGAAGTGCCCGCGCGAGGACCAGCTGGTCGCGTCGAGCTACAGCTACGCCGACCTCAAGCTGGTCGGGATCGTCGCCCAGGGCACCGAGCGCAAGGTGCTGATGACGATGGGCAAGGATGGCTTCATCATCAAGCGCGGCGACTGCGTCGGCAAGGAGAAGGCCGTGGTCAAGGACATCGGCCTGGGCTACGTCACGTTCCAGGGCGAGGCCGAGTCCTCGGTGCAGCTCAACCCCAAGCAGCTGCTGGTCAACGATCCGGTGCTGTCGGCGCCGGCGCGGCGGACGACGATCACGCCGGTGCCCCCGCCACTCCCCGTACCGCCGCCCCGCGCACCGGGCTCCGGCTCGAATGCAGCGCCTGCCGCACCGCCTGCGGGCATGGCTCCCGGCACGAGCCCGCCGCCGGCTCCGGCCGGTGCTGCAGCCCCTGCCGCAAATCCGCCGCCGGCCGCGGAGGCACCACCGCCGCCGGCGCCGAAGAAGCCATGACGACGCCGCCTGCGTGCACCGCAAGGCCCGGTCGTCGCGGATTCCCGCCTCGCAGCGCGTGAGCGTTCTGCAGCGCAGCTGAGCGGTCGACCAGAATACGTTCGGGTACGCCGGGTCGGTGCCCGGGGGAACGGGCCGGTCGACGTCGATCTCCATCACGTGGTGGGGCAGCTGACGGAGCGTCGCTGGTCGGCAGCGGAGAGGGTGGCGGGCCGCGCTTATGTAAATCGCGGCCGAGGAGCCGCCGAGCGAAAATTTGTGCCGACGGGCCGCGCGGGCGAACATTTCCGGCGCCCGAGGAGCGTGCTCATGAGCCAACCCAGATCCTGGATCGCCGCGATCGCGTTCTCGGCGGCGACGATCGCGTCGCCGGCGGCGCGCGCCGACGGCAAGAATGAAATCCGCGCGGTCACGTTCGACGACGACGGCGCCACGACGCGCGTCCACGTGCAAGGCGCGCAGACCCCGACGTTCACGGTCTACAAGCTGGAGCGCCCGAGCCGGGTCGTGGTCGACGTGCCGCAGGCGCGGCTCGGCGAGGCGCTGCGCGGCCACGAGAGCGCGGCGCTGCTCGCCGCGAACACCTGGGCCGTGAGCACGATCGCCGCCCAGCAGCTCGACGACGGCGGCCTGGTGACCCGCATGATCATCACGCTGGCGCGCCCCGGCCGCTACGACGTCAAGACCCAGGGCAACGAGCTCGTGGTCATGGTGATGGCGCGCGATCCGGCGCCCCCGACCGCCGATCCGGCGGCGCTGGCGGCGGCGCAGGCCGAGCGCGAACAGGCCCGGCGCGCGGCACAGGCCGCCGAGCAGGGCCGCGCGCAGGCCGAGAAGACGAGCGCCGCGGCGCAGGCCGAGGCCGCGGCGGCGCGGTCCGCGGCGGCCGCGGCGCAGGCCGAGGCCGAGCGGCTGCGCAAGGACGCGGCCGATCAGGCGGTGCGCGCGGCCGCCGCGCAGCAGGCCGCCGATCAAGCGCGGCGTGCGGGCGCCCAGGCCAGCGCCGCCGATCTCGAGCGCGCGAAGGCCACCGCGGCGACCGCCCAGGCCGAAGCGGCGCGGACGAAGGCGCAGGCGGCGTCGGCGGCGCACAGCGCCGAGCAGGCGCGGGCGGCCGCCGATCGCGCGACCCGCGATGCCCAGGCCGAGGCCGAGCGGGCAAAGGCGCAGGCGGCCACCGCGGAGGCCGAGGTGGCGAAGGCCCGCCAGGCGGCAGCGCGCGAGGCCGACGCCGCGGCGCGCACCCGCAACGAGGCCGCGGCGGCCCGCGCGGCGAGCCGCGATGCGCAGGCCAACCAGCAGGCGGCGGCGCGCGAGGCCGAGGCGGCCCGCCAGGACGCCGCACGCAGCAGGGCCGAGGCGGACGCGGCGAAGGCCGAGGCGGCCCAGGTCAAGGCGCAGGCGGCGGCGACCCAGGCCGCGGCACAGGGCCAGAGCGAGGCCGCGGCGAAGGCGAAGGCCGAGGCGGACGCGGCGAAGGCCGAGGCGGCGCGGGTCAAGGCCCAGGCGGCGGCGGCCCAGGCCGCGGCGCAGAGCCAGGCCGCGGCGGCGGCGAAGGCGAAGGCCGAGGCAGATGCGGTCCGGCGCGAGGCCGAGACCGCCCGGGCCGACGCGGCGCGGACCCAGACCCAGGCCCAGGCGGCGCGCGACGAGCTCGCGCGGATCCGCGCGGAGGTCGACGCGGCGCGCAGCGCGGCGGACAAGGCGAACGCGCACGCGCGGGCCAACCGCGCGGAGGCGGACGCGGCGAAGGCCGAAGCGGCGCACAAGCAGGCGGAGATCGAGGCGGCGCG
>JBGQCL010000176.1:0-21539 GCA_041495365.1 Kofleriaceae bacterium
ACGACCTGGCCCACCTCGGCGATCGGCAGATGTACGTCGGCCTCCTCGCGCCCGCGGATCACGAGCTGGTGCCCCGAGCGCCCAACGACCGACCCATTCTCGATGACGTGGACCGTTTGACCGTCAGGGTGCTGGGGCAGGAGCCGCACGAGATCGCCATCGTCTCCACCTCGCGCACCGAATCGGGCCTCTTCGGGTAGACAGACCGGCGCGAGCGAACAGCGAGTGCACAGGCGATCGTTGTCGGTGACGGGCGGCCGTTCGATCGACTCGCGGAGCACCCGCGCGCGCTCGATCGCGGCGAGCACCTGCGCGCGGAGCTCGTCATCGACCGCGACGCGGACCGTGACGTTGTCCGCGTGGTAACGGACGCGCCCCTCTTCAACCGGACGCCCGTGCGCGGCCTGGACGAGCATCGCGTACGCGCCGATCTGGATCCGATCGCTTCGCCAGGCCTCGCGCGCCCCGGGCGTACCCGCGGACTTGCCTCGCTTGTGCTCGTACGGGATGATCTCGCCGCTCCGCACACGCAACACGTCGACGGCGCCGCGGATCCCCAGGTCGCCGTTCTCGAACTCGAGCCGCTCGACCGTGTCGCCCTCGTCCTTTGCGATCTCGACGTGGAGGCGCCGGCCAGCGTACACGGCCGCATCTGCGATCCGCAACCGCTCGACCTCCTCGAGGTAGAACAGCCGTTCGCAGTAGGCGAGTGCATGGAGCGAGGCGACGCTGATCAGCGGTTCATCCATCGACCTTGACCTCCCTCACGAGCGGAATCGTGATTGCGGTCATCCTCGCCGTGTGGGTCCGATGTCCACCCATGCGGCGTCAGGACACGCGGACAGCGTCTCGGTCGGAGCAAACAGCGGCGCTCGGGTGCCACTCGAGTCGGCTCGATCGATGATCGTCGTCAACCGTGTCGATTCCTTGGGTGTCGCACCAGGCAGCATCGGCACAAACCACCGTGCCTCGGCACCTACACCCACGACATCGATTCGACTGAACATGAACTGATTGTCGCCAGCAAATGGAAGCCCGTAGCGCTGGTCATCCAGCGAACCCGCGAGACCCTTTGGGATGCGCTCGATGACTTCCCGAAGTCCGCGCACCCCAATGACACATCTCAATCCAACTAACAACTCTCGCTTTACGGGTGCGATCCAGTATTTCTGGCCGTGCGCTCTTGCCTGTAGATCCCTGCCCACGTTGCCAACGGGGTAACCATGGAGTTGTTGGTACAGCGTCGATCGCTGTGGCGTTTCTCGAAGCCCAACCGCGATATCGAGGTGTGGTGCGTCCGGTCGGATCCCAGTGACCACCTGGTCAAGTGCACTACGAGTCTCGATGCCTGCAACGTTCAAGACGAAACCCCACGCCGCCGAAGGTGGCATCACGGGAAAGCTCCCGCGGTACACACCCGCTTGCAGCCAACGAAATGCCGCAAACGGCGCATCGAGGAGCAGAAACAACGTCGCCTCGTCGGCGGTACTCATGCACCCAGTCCGTCGTTCGCAACCTGCTTCAGGGCGGCTTGAGGGTTATCGAAGAACCGGACGCCCTGCTCTTCCAGCCGCTTCTTCTCCTCGGCCTTCATCTCGCGGGCGAGCGCACCGGCGACGACAACCTCGGCGCCGGGCAAGTCACCATCGCGAACCCGCGCGAGGTCGGGAAAGCCGCCGTCTCGATCGAAGCCATACGTATCGAAGCCGCATACGAGCGAGGCCGACAGGCGCGCCACGAGAGAGCGCGGCGCCATTTCGAAGTAGCTGCGGGCATGACCACCAGCGACGTTCGACAATTCGCCGATCGCCGCCAAGAGCGCCTTCGCCCATTGCGGCTTCGTCGCACAATCACTCAAGTTGAGCGCAAACGGATACTGATACGCTGTGTGAGACACCTCGCGGTGCAACAGCGCCGAGGTTGTAGAGTTTTTCCACGGGCTTTTCCCGGCGTTGAGTGGCGATTGATGAAAGGTCGCATCGAAGCGGTATGGGCTCAGCGCGACCGCCATGTTCATGCGAAGGACGCTGTCGCGCTTGGCAGGGCGCTTCTGCTTCCTCATCTCTTTGTTGTCGGCGACCAAGTAGCCAAATAGAAAATCATCGGCATAGATCTCGGAATTTGGATAGTCCTTGAACTCGACTGCGAGCTGATCCTCATCTAGCAAGCGAGTGCGATTCGTCGGCAGCTCACGACTCGCAAGGATGTCGCGAAGTGCATTGCGCATCGATTCCGGACTGATCACGGCGTACTCGTGATCGCCCTTGGTGATCTTCTGGATGATGGTTCGATTCTCTTCGCTTTCACCACGATAGTTCGAGCTTGGCGCGGCGTGAGTAAGAACGGTGCAGAACAGGTTCTTGAGCTTGGGCATGTGAAACCTTTGGTGTCGGGAAGAATGGTCAAGCCACGGCCGAGAGTGCGAGCAGCGTCAGGCTGCGAACCCTCTCCACCTGGTTGGGATCCATCAGGGCACGCGCGACTTCGAGATATTTCTCCTCGGAGGCGTGCTGTGGCACCGAACAGATCGTCGATGTGAAGTAGCCGACAAAATCGGCGCCGGTTCGCGAGCGGACGGCGAGAAAAGCCTCGCGCGCGACCTTCTCTCGCTTGTCGCTATACTCCTTCTCCTGCGCCGGGTTCCCCCTCACCTTTCCCCATGAAAGGTCGTATTTTCGCTCGGTCTTTCCGAGGACGTAGGACTGCACCCGCGTGAAGATCAGGTGTTCCAGCGTTTGATCGGTTTCGGGCACATCTTGTTTCATCTCGACCTCCGTCAGAGCTGCCTTGCAATCGTGTTGAAAACTTTGGTGACGAATTGTCATTTCGTCTGAGGCGATGGAGCACAGTCGAGCAAATCCCGACCACCACGGCGTGCCGCCGACGACATTACTGATGCGCTGCCGGCGAAACAATGGACTCCAGTAACCGGCGTCATGCACACGCTTGTACTCGTCGTCCTGCTGCCGTTGTGGAACGACTCGTCCGATCCCGCGCATACGAACGTTGTTCCCATCCTTCTGGAGATGGAACACATCGACGGCTGCGAGCCAGCTACGCGTCGCCGCCGCGCCTTGTTTGTTGGCAACAATTTCGTTGCTTCGCCGGACCACGTCCAGCCCGGCTTCCGCAGCGAGATCGACCACAGCCTCTCGTGGCACGTAGCCCGAAGGCTCGCAACCGCGGCCTCGCGCGACGCGTTCCCAAGCAACGACGAAGTCACCAAGAAGAGCCACGTCGGGCATCGCGATTGCATGACCGATGAAGTCGCGCTTGCCGTCGCGTTGCAACACCGCGGGTACGTAGATCGCCACTACCACGGGCCAGAAGTGCAATAGGAAACGATGTCTGGCGGCGTCCTCGATAGGCACGTTCTCTGCTGTCTTGTCCTGGACCCCCAGCGCATACGTGCTCGACAAATCGACGGTCTTGTCCGGCTTCGTCGCGAGCTCGTCCCACGCATCGCCGCCATCTTCGATGGTGCGGCTTTCCGCGCGCGCGTTGTAGGCCTCGCGTGTGGCGGGCACGCCGCGCAGTGTCGACCAAACGAGATCTTGCCAGAGCTTGAGCCAGAGCTTTGGCGTGCCTGCATCCCACTCTGCGACGAGCGAGCCGGCTGGGACGACCTTGTCATAGACGAACCGCTTCTCGGTCTTAGTCTTGCCGCTCTTCTCGTCCCTGATCTCTACCTCATCGACGCGTTTGGGCTCGGAACCGGCCCATTTTGACTTGCTGCGAGTCTCCTCCATCGTCGCGCAGTACAGGTCATCGAACAGACTCTGCATGCCCACGCGATCCACCGCGAGTGTAAGGCTCGCATCGTCGATCGTCTCGATGCGGCAGATACCGTGATGGTCGGACCTGCGCTTCAAGAATTCGACACACAACGCAAGTCCAGCCAGCCCCGCGCGATGCTGCGACGATGGCAATTCGTGCAGGTCCCACCGCAGCATCAAAACGGCGCTCTTGTTCGTAGCGCTCGCCTTCACTGCCTTGGGTGGCTTCTTTTCCGAGGACTTCTTGCGCGTCGCAGGCTCGTCGTGTGCTGATTCTTCACTCATCGGTATCCGTTCATGTGAGTAGCGGTTCGTCGTCGATGACGAAACCGAGCCATACGTCGTACCGGCTGCTATCCGCGACCCTGAGATATGGCGGCAGACCTGCGTTCTCGGCCACGCGTGCATGTTTCTTGGGAACCGAGAAGAGCAGGCCATCGGTCGCTTCACGGTGTTTGTCGAGTTCCTTGAACTTCGAGATGTCGCCGTCGAGAATCACGCGCGCTCCGATGTCGTCTTCGTCGCGCAGCGCGCCGCCGACCGCAAAGTAGCCACCATCGGTGAATGCAGTGACGCCACTCGCATTGCGTTCCATCCGTGCGTGCCGCTCGAGCCCCGCCGCGAGGTCGCGCTGGCTAACGTCGTGGCCAGTCAGCTCTGCCAGGAAGGTCGTCGTGGCCACGAGATCCTTCTTGTCGTACGGAACCGACGACTCTGGTACGTAGGTGAGCAGCGTCGCTCGGAACGCGTCGCCTCGACGCCGGTGGCGGTTCGCTCGACCGAAGCGCTGGACTAGCGACGAGATCGGTGCGTGCTCCGTGATGAGCATATCGGCGTCGAGGTCGAGACTCATCTCACACACCTGCGTGGTGACGGCGATCGCGGGCATCGGGTCGCCCGTCGCGGGTGCGCGAAACGCCGCGATTGTCTCGCGGTGGCGAGCCTGGCGGTCTTGCAGCTTGAATCGCGAGTGATACACGCCCACCGACACGCCGCAATCAGCACCGAATCGAGCGCTCAGCGTTCGAGCCACGCTCTGGCAGCGGCGGACGGTATTTACGACCCAGAGCACGCGCTGTCCTGCCTTCACCGCCGTGACGGCGGCATCGACCGCATGCTCGGAAGTGGTCGCGTCGAGCCGGTAGCGTGGATGCTTCTCGTTCTCATCCAGATCGCTCAGGTCCGTCAGCTCCGTGGCAGTCGGGTATGCGCGAAGGTGACATCGCTCTTCGAGCTGCGAACGGCGCGTCGGGGGCAACGTCGCCGTCATACACAACACCGGAACGTCGAAGCGCTCAAGAAACGTGACCAGCGCATTCCACATCTTGAAGTCGTAGCTGTGGACTTCATCAAAGACGATGGCTGCGTCGGCGAGCGCGGGGAGCAAGCAGAGGCCACGGTAGCTGTTCTCGATGAAACCGAGGAATTGATCAACTGTCGCGGAGAAATAGCGTTTGCCCCACAAGCCGAGCGCAAAGAGGCGCGCCTCGGCCTCGTCGATCGTGACTTTCTTCCCCTTGAGCGACTCGGGCGGGTTTTCCATCATGCCGGCCAGCTCATACGTCGACGTTCCGTGCACGAGCGCCGAATCTCCCTCGGGCGCATGTGCCACGTAATCGCGAAAGCCTTCGGTCGCGGTTCCGCGCGTCGGGTACAAGAAAATGACGCGCCCGATCGGTTCCTGTTTGCTGATCGCGGCCGCCCAACGCCACGCCGCAAGCGTCTTGCCGGCACCGCAGGCAGCAAGCAGAAGTCCGCGCCGTCCAACGGTCGCTGCCCCGTTTTGAAACCCATGCCAGCCTTTCCATCTCGAGCCGAGCTCCTTGATACGGTGGTCCAAGACGCTGTTATCGATGTCGTGGTGACCAAGGGCGGCCGCATGCGCGACACCCTCGATCCAACCCTCGATGTCCTTCTGTTCACGCCACAAGCCCGAGGAAACCGAGTCACACGCGATGAGGCCGGCTTTGACCGCCAGACAGAGTTGGAGTCGCTGCGGATTCTTGCGCAGCTGACTGCTGAACCTGTCGGCGCGATCGACGAGCGCATCAAACGCGGGTCTCCACGCGACGTCCACGTAACGCAGCGACGGTAGTCGCCCACCGAACGGTGTCAGCCCGGCGATGTCCGCGATCCGAGTGAAGGTGTCGCGCACCTGTGGGTCGTCAAAGAACAACGCGGTCGGCGTTCCGAGCTGCGGCTGAAGCACCTGCCAGTCGCCGTCGGGCGACGCCTTCAGGTGGTGGCTGAGGACGGCCGCTACGATGACATCCAAGTCGAGCTCCGGATTGCTCGACAGCCAAGCTGCGACGGACCCTTCGCACATGAGCAGGGCGCTGAGGTGCTCGTGACGTAGCGACTGCGCCTTGAAACCCCTTGCCGCCATTGCAACCTGGAAGTCCTCGTTTGCCTTTCCGACGTCGTGAAACAGTGCAGCAATGCGAAGATGCAGCAGGAACGATGCATGCTGATCAGTGGCGAGCCTGAAGAACCGCAGATATGCCTTGCCCCACCGCGTGTCCTCACGAAACAACGTGCACGCAGCCTGCTCAGTCTCGAGTAGATGCTGGTGCAGTGACAGGCTGCGCCCCCCGCGCGGGCTTTTTGCGAGCAGTCCCGTCACGCCGCCTGCTTCGCCTTCGCTTTGATCCGAGCGGGGCGGAAGATGCCGCAGCCCATCGTCCGTTTGCCACCAAGCCCATGGATCTGTAGCTTCAAACTGTCGTCCGGTGATAGTCCGATGACACGTACGGAATGGCCGACGATGCGCTGCCCGCCGACGCGCAGACTCTGTCTTCCGCAGAGCTCGAGGTCGCCGCGGATCTCGTGCTTCACGAGCTGGCGCTGAGCCTCGGCGACGAAGCGCTTGTCGAACGCATCCTGATCGAAGGGCTTCGCGATGCCGCCGGTAAAGCGAATGACGACGAGGCGTGCATCGAGAGCCGCTACCGACGTGAGCCGGTGAATGACGGGAGCGCCGAGTGTGACCGGATGCCCGGCCACATCGAGTGCCGCGCCGGCGAGCGCGATGAGCTCAGCGATCTTCTCGGCTGGAACCCGGACCCGAAGCATGCCTGTGCCGTTCCGAGCCGCTTCGCCAGTGGAGGCACGCGCACCTGTAATGCCATGGATCGCGATCCACGATGCTCCATGAACCGATGGAATCACTCGACTCAGCGCACCGTAGAGTGCGTAGCCGTGATCCCGTGGGATGGGTCCACCGCGGACGGGAAATGCGAGATCGATATGAGAATTGAGGGTCATGCCTGTCCTTCGAAGAGGTTACCGCGAGCCAGAGGAAGGTCGCGTCGGCGCGAATCCGCTCGCGCAGGTTGTGCTCACACCTCACCGCGACCGCTCGCACGCTGCCTTCATGCCACGCCTCCATGCACCTGATCTCGCTCAACCATACCGCCCTGGTCTGACAGACGAACCTCGACGAGCTGGCCACGGATCGGAAAGTGCCATGTCGAGAGGACGCGCTTCTCCGTCGACGCTTCGATCGCCGCGGCATACACGGTCAGCTGACCAAAGTAGCCGAGCGCGCGATCCGCAGCATCTTCGCTGGGTCCGGGAAACGTGTTGTGGTCGACCATGACGAGGCCGTCGTCTGCGGCGATGACGAGGTCCACGGTGCCCACCACGGTCGTTCCGGTCGCCTTTCGGTACGTCACTGGCCACTCCCAGTGAATCGCTG
Source organism: Kofleriaceae bacterium (assembly GCA_041495365.1). Taxonomy (GTDB): domain Bacteria; phylum Myxococcota_A; class Polyangia; order Haliangiales; family Haliangiaceae; genus JABFXX01. Next base: position 7,474 of record JBGQCL010000176.1, read on the forward strand.
CGCCGGGGAACTGCTCGCCGACCCACCGCCACAGGCGGCCCGCGATCGCGACCAGGCTGCGCGCGTCGACGCATCCGTCGACTCCATGGGCGCCGAGCAGTCGTGTAGCTCGCGCCAGGCGCTCCGCATCGTCGCGGTCTGCTGCAAGAAATGCGTGGACCACATCACCGATCGCCTCCATGTCCGGCTTCCCGGCGAGCACGGTCCGCTGCCCGAGCATCACCGTCTCGCCGAGCAGGCATGGAACCGGTTCCGCGGCAGATGGGGTGGTGCGCGCCGGAGGATACGAGCCGTGGGAGTGTCCAACCCGAGAAGCTTCGCTCCGATCCCGTGTATCCCGAGCCAATCTGCGCCGTGCAGCTCTGGGATCGCCCGGCTCAACGCACCGTAGAGTGCGTAGCCCTGGTCCGGGATCGCCGGGATCGTCCGTCCCCGAACAGGGAATTCGAGATCGCAATGGGTCATAGGTTGTCCCGCTGGCGCTGTTACGCCGAGACCGTCCTGCTGTTAGTTTGCGTCGAGGGTAGTGGGCGGCGGACTTGGGATTTGTGTAGCGAGATGATGCGCTACTGCAGCCAGGGCCAAGCATCCTTCGCCGACCATGAAGAGTCCCCCCGCCAGAAGGCGCAGCGCAAAATGAGTTGATTCATTGATCGACGACTTGCGAGAGCGATGCATCGATGTATGATGGACAATGGGTAGAGCGGTTGCAAGCAAGAAACGCTAACTATTTGAAACTCATGCGAATTCGCGTTGAGCACTATGATGGCCATTGGGTCATGGGGTCGGCTTTGGTTTGGTTTCGTATCGATGCCTTCGGGCGTTGCGGCGTGGGTTGTTCTGCGGTGCTGCGGATTGCCCGATCATGATTGCCCGAGTCGAACCTCGACCAGCTGGCCGCGGATCGGAAAATGGATCCATGTCGAAAGAACGCGTTGCTCGGTAGCCGCTTCGATCGCCGCGGCATAGGCGGCCAGCTGACCGGAGTACCCGAGCGCGCGATCCGCAGCATCGTCGCTGCGTCCGGGAAAGGTCTTGTGGTCGACCACTACGAAGCCGTCATCCGCGGCGATGACGACATCCACGCTGCCGACCACGGTCGTTCCGGTCGGCTTTCGGTGCGTCACTGGCCACTCCCGGTGAATGGCTGCGCCGGGGAACCGCTCGCCGGTCCATCGCCACAGGCGGCTCGCGATCGTGACCAGGTCGCGGGCATCGAGGCACCCGCCCACTCCATGGGCGGCGAGCAGTCGTGCCGCTCGCGCCAGGCGCTCCGTGTCCTCGCAATCTGCGGCGAGAAACGCGTGGACAACCTCACCGATCGCCTCCATGTTCGGCTCGCTGGTGATCGCGATCCGCGGTCCGAGCGTCACCGTCTCGCCGAGCATGCATGGAACGGGCTCCGCCGCCGAGGGAGTGGCGCGTGCCGGAGGATACGCGGTGACCGCTCGGCCGATCGTGACCGTACCCGGCTCCGTGCTCGGATTCACCGGATCGGCCGGCGCAGCCGGCGCGACGTGAACCGCGACATCGACGCCAGCCCAGCATACGCATCCATCCGCCGGCGGTTCTGAGATGGTCGTCGGCTCGATCGCCGCTAGCTTCCCGAGGATGCCGTCGAGGACGTGGCCCCGCTGTGCCGCAAGAATCAGGCGATCCCGCGCGCGCGTCCAACCGACGTACAGCACACGCAGAGCCTCGCGATCCGCCTTCGCGACGAGCGCCGAATGCGCGGCGCTCCGCTCGCAGGCGGAACGCACGGCGCCGAGCTGGTTCGGGGTCACGTACGGATTCGGCCAGTAGCGGATCCAGCGCCCGCCGAGTGGATCGTTGACATCGAACGCAGCGCGATCGCTCATCACATGGACGCCGTACGAGCTCGGCTCGCGGATCGATTCCAGCCCGAACAAGATCGTGATCGGCCACTCCAAACCCTTCGCCCGGTGCCATGTCGAGACGGTAACCGCATCCTCGGCCGCGAGCAACGCTTGTCGATCCGTCGCCGTTTCATCCCAGCGTGTGGCCCGCGGCGCGAGACGATCGAATTGTCGGAGCAGCCCTATGAGCGTCGCCGCCCGGCTGCTCTTCGCAGCCTCGGTCGCGTACACGGTCGCGTGCGCGCGCAACGCGTCGAGGTTCGCGAGGCGCTGCGCCGATTCGCCCCACCCTGCGCACAACTCCCGCAGTCCGACCACATCGATGATGACCTCGACGGCCGCGACGGGGGCGAGATCGTGGTCCACTTCGCGGCGCGCGAGCAGCCGCGCGACGATCGGATCACCGCGGAACGCGTCGCGCCCCGGGCTCTCGAGGACGCGTGCGATCAACGCGTCGAGATCCGTCGCATACGTGATCACACGTACGAGCTCTGCGGCTGCCAGCGCGTCGTCCGGATCGATCCACAGCGCGAGGCCCGCGCGCACCACCTGGCCCTCGGCCCTGTCGAGCAAGCCGATGCGGGGGACCACTGCCCGTACGTGGAGCATCGCGAGCGCATCGGCGACCGCTTGCGCCTGCTTGTTCGTCCGGCACAGTACGGCCAGGTCGTGCGGTCGTGCCGCTCCGACACCCGTCGGACTTCTACGAACCAGCGGTTCGCGGGCGATCAGATCTCGTATGCCAGCTGCAACCGCAGCCGCACGCCCCGCCGCGTTGTCTGTGCCGGCGCTGCGGTCGAGCTCGAGCGGCCAGTATTCGACGATCGGGCCGAGTCCCTCGGGCTCGGTCAATCGCTGCGGGACGAGGCGCGTTCGCTCTGGCGGGATGCCGACGCGCGCGAACGCTCGCGCAAAGATCTCGCTCGTCAGGGTGACCAGCGCGGGCCGACTCCGGTGCGATACGCCCAGCGTCTCGACGCATCGTCCGACGGTTTCGGCCGCGCGCTCGATGAGATCGGCGTCGACCCGGGGCGTCGTCAGCGACTCGATCGCAGCATCCATCAGGGATGGATCGGTGCCGCGAAAGCCGAAGATCGCTTGCTTCGAATCGCCCACCCACACGGACTCCGGTGCGACCTTCGCCAGCTCGAGGAACAGCGCGAGCTGGATCGGGCTCGTGTCCTGAAACTCGTCGACCAGGAACAGGTCGATCTGCCCTTCGAGCGCATCGCGAACGTCCACTCTCCGGAGCAGCGCGAGCGCCAGCGCCTCCTGATCGATGAAATCGATGACACCGACCTCGCGCTTGTGCTCTTGATATGCGTGCACCGTGGCCGCCGCGACTTCGAACAGCAGCGTGATCAGACGCCGCAGATCGCGACGTAGCCGCGGGTGCTCGACGTGCCGATGCGCGACTTGCTGCACGATCGCCGCATGCCCGAGCGAACGCTTCGTCGGCACCTGCCTCGCGAGCGTGGCCCACGCACCCCACGCGAGCCCGCGCCGGCTCGCGAGATCGCGCTGCGCCGCGCGCAGCATCTGGACGTATGCGGCGGTGCCCTTCGTGGCGTCGTCGGTCGCGGCGATTCCGGCAAGCGCATCACCGATCGCCGCGTCCATGAGCCGATCGAGATCGTCCCCGGTCGTCGCGTCAAGGCACGCGTCGAGCTCGCGGCAGGAGCGCTCGGCGCAGGCCGCGAGTGTCTCCGCACCGAGGCCGTTCGTGCGTGCGGCGTCGATGATCGTCGCAACATCGATGCGCCAGTCGCGATCGTGCTCGAAGCGATCGCGGAACCCGTCGAGCTCGTCCGCGCGGTCCTCCGACACCACCCTGGCCAGCGCGCGGCGCAGCTCCAGGTCGGAGGCAGCCTCGTCGAGCACGCGCACCTGCGGCGAAATGCCGAGCTCGAACGCGAACTCGGTCACGAGGCCACCGCACACGGCGTTGACCGTGCCGATCCGTGCGGCCAGCAGTCGCTGTGCGTCGCGCGCACGACCCAGCTGGAGGAGCCGCGCGCGCGCCCGCTCGATCAACTCGGCGGCGGCGTTCGCGGTGAAGGTCGTCGCGACGATCGCGTCGGGGCGCGCACGGCCCGACCCGATCGCATGACCGAGCTCCTCGGTCAGCCGATAGGTCTTCCCGGTGCCCGCACTCGCCGCGATGATCCGGATGTTCACGCGCGCCCTCGCCGCCCGCACAGCGTGCCGAGCTCGCAGTAGTTGCAACTCGGCGCCAGGCGTAGGACACGGCCGGCAAGCCGCGATCGCGGCGCGTCCTCCACCGCGCCGGGAGCCACGAGCTGCCCCAGCGCGAGCTCTGCGATGCGATCGTCGAGAGCCGCGTGGACACCGGCGAGCATCTCATCGATCGTGTGATCGCCGGGCTCGGTCGCCATCGGCAGTCCGCTACCCCGCGCCGCGAGCAATAGCTGATCGCGTACAGACAGGAAGCCCGCGCCGGATCCAGCTCGCAGGAGTGCGGCGTAGATCGCGAGCTGGACCGCGGCGCCCGTTCGCAGCTGATCTCGGTGCGACGCCGTACCCCACTTGAAGTCGATCACCTGATCCGGGGCCTCGAGAACGAGGTCGGCTCGGCCCGCGATGCTCGCCGTCCCGAGCTTGCCGGCGAGCGGGACCTCGAGGCCTCGCAGTCTTGCCCTGCTGCGCTGGATCAGCGTCGCGACCAGCCGTGCGCTATCGACGATTGCACACCGCACCATCGCGCGCTCGGCCTGGCGATCGGGCAGGAGCAACGTCTCGGCGATGCGCGGCAGCTCGACGTCGAGCAATGCGTTGGCGCGAGCTGTCGCCTCGTCCGGCGGCAAGGCACCGGACGCGAAGACCAGCGCGAGCAGGTGATGGGCGACGTTGCCGTAGAGGAGCGGGCCTGGCTCGACCGGCAGAGCGGAGAGGCGCGATCGAAGCCTGCCGCGATAGCGCAGGACGTACGCGAGCGAGCAGCCGAGCAGCTGCTCGACACTCGACGCTGATTCCACATCGCGCAGGGCAAGCGATACGGGTGCATGTGCGACCGCGAACGGCCGGGGCATCGGCCGCAGCCGGGCGCGCTGGTGGCGCGCGTGAATGCCGCCCGGGAGCACCGGGTGTTCGACTTCGAGTTGCACCTGCAACGCCGCCGCTGGCATCGCCGCGACCAGCTCGTCCCACAAGGGGTGCGGGTGTGTCGGATCACCGACGGAGTCGGTCCGTGGGCAGACCAGCACGAGCGCGCGGGCAGCGAGCTCGAGCGGGCGCCGCCATAGGCGCGCCTGGTGTGCCATCATCGCCCCGAAATCGGGGGCCACTGCTCCGAGCGCCGCGCGCTCTGCATTCGAGAGCCGAAGCCGCGGCAGCGCCGGTGCCCGATCCCGCGTGAAGCCCCACCAGATCACCGTGGCTGCGGGCTCGACCATCGCGCCGGGAACGATCACGGTATGAAGCCCCGCCTCGGCGGACGCGCCCGGGACCACCGTGCGTTCGAGCTGGTCGCAGAGTCGAAGCAGCTCGGCGCGGGATACATGGTCAGCGCCATGGAGGAGCTGGACAAGCTGCTCGGTCCGTGTCGCGAGCTCCAGCAGGTCTCTCGCGCGCGCCCAGCTTGCGAGCGCCTGCATCCGCGCTTCGAGCGCGGGCATCGCGATCACTCCGTCGCGTGGCGCGAGCGGATCGAGCAGGCTCGCGAGACGCGACGCGACGGCATCGCGGGCGTCGGCGCCGAGTACGGCGAGCTGCGCGACGAGCGCGTCGCGCCACGCGTCCGAACCTCGTCCGGCGAACTTGCGTAGCGCGCCGACGAGCCCCCAGGCGACGTTGCGAGGCACCGGACCGGGATCTGCGCAGACCAGTGCGTGAAGCTCGGCCGCGTCGGTCGGATGAAACGCCGTCTCGATGCACGCGCGCAACAACGCAGCACTGGCCGGCGCCGACACGTCGGCACCGACGCGAGGTACTGCGTGGCGCGCAAGCGCCGCATCGAGCACCGCGTCGGGCCCGATGATGAGCGTCGACGAGTCACCCGATGATGCCGCGATGGCCGCGGCGATCTCGTCGGCCGCAGCGAGCGCACCGTGGCGTCGGAATAGCTGCAACGTTCCGTCGCCAAGCGGCATGAAGTGGGATGCGCGCGCCGCACCCAGGTCGCCCACCACGTCGTTCGGCTGCGGCGCACGCAAGACAATCCGCACACCGCGTCGTTCGAGCGCTTGAAACAGGCGCTGCCAGGTCGGGACATGGCTCTCGAACGGCGCGATGAACGCGATCGTAGCGACGTCGATATGGCCGTGCGCGACATGCTCGATGACACGCCGCACGCGATCCGGAATCCCCGGCGGTGCAGCGCTGGTCGCATCCCACAGCGACGCGAGCCGTGCGCTCGCCGGCTGTCCCGTCCAACCCCACGACACCAGTGCGTCGCGATCGTCGAGCAGTCGCCGCGCGGTCGCGATCGGATCGACCTCGAACGACGCCGACCAGTAGCCGCGCCCGAGTGTCCGCGTCAGCTCGACCGCACGCTCCAGCGGCGTCGCATGCCGAGCACCGAGGCCGAGCTCGAGCTCCAGGCGGGTCAGCAGGCCTTGCGGCCCGAGCCAGGCTTCGCCGAACGATGCTGCGGGCGGTCCGGGCCACGCACCACCGTCGAACGACCCATCGAACACGATCTCGAACCCGGACACACCCACGATGGGATCCAGTGTCGTGCGACCCTGTCGACTTGTAAACGCGTGAGACTCCACTCCCTGTCAATGCGTGTCAAATCGCCGCCGCAGCGGGATCGGCGGCCCAGCAGCATCAGCGCCAACTTCAGAATGCCGCCGCGCTACAGCGGGAGCTTGAGCAGGTTGCTCAGGCCGCCGATCAGGCCCTGGCGGAACAGCAGCACGAACACCACGAACACGGCGCCCTCGATCACGGGGACCAGGCCGCGGGTCTCGGCGAGGTAGTGCTCGAGGATCGCCACGAAGAACGCGCCGACCACCGGGCCGGTGTAGCGGCCGAGGCCGCCGATCAGCGTCATCAGCACGACCGCACCCGAGGTCTGCCATTCGACGTCGGTCAGCGACGCGACCTGGAGCGCGATGACCTTGGTCGCGCCGGCGGTGCCGGCGAGCGCGGCCGACAGGACGAAGGCGATCAGCTTGTAGTGATCCGGGTTGTAGCCCAGCGACGTGGTGCGGGTCTCGTTCTCGCGGATCGCGGTCAGCACCGCGCCGAACGGCGAGTGGATGACGCGATAGATGACCGAGAAGCCGATCAGGAACACGAGCAGCACGAAGCCGTACATCACGAGGTCGTTGTCGAGGTTGATCAGCCCGAACAGGTGGCCGCGCGGCACGGCCTGGATGCTGTCCTCGCCGTGGGTGAAGTCGGCTTGCTTGCAGAAGAAGAAGAACATCTGCGCCAGGCCGAGCGTGATCATCGAGAAGTAGATGCCCTGGCGGCGGATCGCGAGCCAGCCGACGACCAGGCCGATGACGCCGGCGCACGCGGTGCCGAACAGGATCGCGAGCTCGGGGGTCAGACCCCAGACCTTGGCGGCGTGCGCCGCGGCGTAGCCGGCGGCGCCGAGGAACATCGCGTGGCCGAACGACAGCAGGCCGACGTAGCCGATCAGCAGGTTGAACGCGCAGGCGAACAGCGCCAGGCACAGGCACTGCATCAGCGTCACGGAGTACACGACGAGCGGCGCGAGCACGAGCAGCGCGGTCATCACCGCGAACACCGTGTACTCGACCGGCCACCGGCGCGCGCGGGAGGTCGACGGGGCGGTGGTCACGGCGCCTTTCCGAACAGCCCGGCGGGCCGGATCAGGAGGACGAGCGCCATCAGCGCGAACACCACCGTGTTCGACGCCGGGGGGTAAAACACCTTGGTCATCCCCTCGACCAGACCGAGCGCGAAGCCGGTCACGATCGAGCCCATGATCGAGCCCATGCCGCCGATCACGACCACGGCGAACACGACGATGATGAGCTCGGAGCCCATCTCCGGACTGACGTTGACGGTCGGCGCCGCGAGCACACCGGCCAACCCGGCGATTGCGACGCCGAGGCCGTAGGTCACCGTGATCATGCGCGGCACGTTGATGCCGAACGCCTGGACCAGGCCGGGGTTCTCGGTCGCGGCCCGCAGGTACGAGCCCAGCCGGGTGCGCTCGGTGACGTACCAGGTCGTCAGGCACACCACGAGCGACACGATCAGCACCCAGCCGCGGTAGACCGGCAGCATCATGAAGCCGACGTCCCGGGACGCCGCGAGCTGCGCCGGGATGTCGTAGGGCTCGCCGGACGAGCCGAACTTCATCTGGAACAGGCCCTGGAGGATCAGCGCCACGCCGAACGTGAGCAGCAGGTTGTACAGCGGATCGAGCCGGTACAGCCGGTGGAGCAGCGTGCGCTCCAGCACGACGCCGACGGCGCCGACCGCGAGCGGCGCGAGGATCAGCGCGCCCCAGTAGGGGATGCCGGCGTAGTGCAAGAGGCCCCAGGTCACGAACGCACCCAGCATGTACAGCGCGCCGTGCGCGAAGTTGATGACGTTGAGCAGCCCGAAGATGATCGACAGACCCAGGCTGAGCAGGGCGTAGGCCGCGCCGTTGATCAGCCCGATCAACAGCTGCGGGTACAGCGCCTGTAGGGTGATCGACCCCATGCTACTTGGTGAGCATCGGGCATTCGCTGTCGGCCGGGGCGCGGAACGCCTGATCGGCCGGGACCTCGCGGATCAGCTTGTAGTAGTCCCACTTGGCCTTCGACTCCTCGGGCTTCTTGACCTCGTAGACGTACATCGAGTGCCGGTTGCGGCCGTTGGGGTCGATCGTACCCTTGCCGAACAGCGCATCGTCGACGGGGAGCGCCTTCATCTTGTCGACCACCGCCTTGCCGTCCTTGGCGCTCTTGAGCTCGGCGAGCGCCTTGAGGTAGTGCGTCACCGCCGAGTACACGCCGGCCTGGACCATCGTCGGCATCTCGCCGTCGTGCTTGGCCGCGAACTTCTTCGACCACGCCCGGGTGCCGTCGTCGCGATCCCAGTAGAACGATTCACTGAGGATGAGGCCCTGCGCGGCCGGCAAGCCGAGCGCGTTGACGTCGGTGATGAAGGTCAACAGGCCCGCCATCTTCTGGCCCTTGGACATGATCCCGAACTCGGCGGCCTGCTTGATCGAGTTGATCGTGTCCTTGCCGGCGTTGGCCAGGCCGATGATCTTGGCCTTCGAGGCCTGGGCCTGGAGCAGGAACGACGAGAAGTCCTGTGCGTTGAGCGGGTGCTTGACGTCGCCGAGCACCTTGCCGCCCATCTGCTCGACGACCTTGCTGGCGTCGCGCTCGAGCGCCGCGCCGAACGCGTAGTCGACGGTGAGGAAGAACCAGGTGTCGCCGCCGTTCTTGATGATCTCGCGGCCGGCGGCGTTGGACAGCGCCCAGGTGTCGTACGTCCAGTGGATCGTGTTGGGCGAGCACGCCTTGCCGGTCAGATCCGAGGTGCCAGCGCCGGACACCAGGAACACCTTGTTCTTGGTCCTGGTGATCTCGGCGATCGCGAGCGCGACCGACGAGGTCGGCACGTCGACGATGACGTCGACGCCCTTGGTGTCGTACCACTCGCGCGCGAGGCTCGAGCCGATGTCGGGCTTGTTCTGGTGGTCGGCGGCGATCACCTCGATCGGCAGGCCGGCGACCTTGCCGCCGAAGTCTTCGACCGCCATCCGCGCGGCGACCTCGGAGCCCTTGCCGGCGAGGTCGGCGTACGGCCCGGACATGTCGGTCATCACGCCGATGACGACCTTGTCGCCCCCGCCCGCGCTCGCCGCGGTGGCCCCCCCCGAGCCGCCCGATGCCGCGCTGCCGCCCCCGGCCGCGTTGTCGGCCTTCTTGCAAGCCGCCGCGCACAGCGCCGCGGCACACAGAGTCACGATCATCGAACGATTCGCCAGGTCTCTCAGCATCGCAGCTCCTCGGGTGTTCATGTCAAGATGGTTGGGGATCGGCCAGGCGGCCTGGCCGGTGGGCCTAGACGCCAAGGTACATGCGCAGTCGATCCATGCTGCCCGCGAGATCGGCATCGGGGACCGTGTCGACCACCCGGCCATGCTCCACCACGTAATGGCGGTCCGCCACGGTCTGCGCGAACTTGATGTTCTGCTCGACCAGCAGGATCGTGAAGCCATCGGCCTTGAGCCGCTGGATCGTCGCGCCGATCTGCTGGACGATCACCGGGGCCAGCCCCTCGGTCGGCTCGTCGAGCAGCAGGAACCGGGCCCCGGTGCGCAGGATGCGGGCGATCGCCAGCATCTGCTGCTCGCCGCCCGACAGCTTGGTCCCCGGGCTGCCCAGCCGCTCCTTCAGGTTGGGAAACAGCTCGAAGATCGCCGCGACCGGCAGGCCGCCGGGCCGGACCTGGGGCGGCAGCAGCAGGTTCTCCTCGACGTTCAGGCTGGCGAAGATGCCGCGCTCCTCGGGGCAGAACGCGATCCCGAGCCGCGCGATCCGGTGCGGCGGCAGGCCGATCAGCTCCTTGTCCGCGAACCGGATGCTGCCGGACCGCCGCGGCACCATGCCCATGATCGCCTTGAGCGTCGTGGTCTTGCCGGCGCCGTTGCGGCCGAGCAGGGTGACGAGCTCGCCGGGCCGGACCTCGATGTCCATGCCGTGCAGGATGTGCGACTCGCCGTACCAGGCGTGGAGGCTCCGGGTCGCGAGCACCGGCGGGGCCTCGGCCGGCGCCGCGTTCTGGCGATACGGCGCGTCAGGCATGCGGCGTCCCCATGTAGGCCTGGATGACCTCGGGCTTCTGCGACACCGTCGCGTAGTCGCCCTCGGCGAGGATCTCGCCGCGCGCCAGCACCGTGATCCGATCGCACAGGTCGGCGACCACCCCGAGGTTGTGCTCGACCATGATGATCGTCCGGTTGGCCCGGATCGACTTGATCAGCGCCGCGATCCGGCCGACGTCCTCGTGGCCGAGCCCCGACATCGGCTCGTCGAGCAGCATGGTCTCGGGGTCGAGCGCCAGCGTGGTCGCGATCTCGAGCGCGCGCTTGCGGCCATACGACAGCTCGACCGCGCGCTGGCCGGCGAACGCGCCGAGCCCGACCGCGTCGAGCAGCTCGCGGGCGCGCGGCTCGAGCGCGGCGAGCACCGCCTGGGAGCGCCAGAAGTCGAACGACCGGCCGCGCTTGCGCTGCAGCGCGATCCGCACGTTCTCCAGCACGGTGAGGTGCGGAAACACCGCCGAGATCTGGAACGACCGCACCAGCCCGAGCTGCGTGACCTGCGCGGGCTTCCAGTGCGTGATGTCGATCCCGCGGTAGGTGATGGCGCCGGCCGACGGGGTCAGGAACTTGGTCAGCAGGTTGAAGCAGGTCGTCTTGCCCGCGCCGTTGGGGCCGATCAGCGCGTGCACCGAGTGGCGGCGGACCCGCAGGTCGACCGACTTGACCGCGACGAAGCCGCGGAAGTCCTTGGTGAGGCCCTGGGTCTGGAGGATGTGCTCGGTGGTCATCGCCAACACTGCGTGGACGGGCACCCGCCGTAAGCCGCACCGCACGGTACCCTGTTCGCGCACAGCAAACCAAGCGGTGGGAGCGTCATCCGGGTCATCTGGGGTCCGCGGCGACTGCACGGTACGCGCCAGCCCGGACAGGGGTCCGACCCGCGAAGCGCCGGCCGAGCCGCGTCATCTCCGACGCTCCCCGGGGTGGCGAGATGCGTCAGCGCGGACGCTGTCCGTCGACGTCCGCCACCTGTGCCGCCGGCAGCCCGGCGCGGATCGCGGCCGCACCATCGCTGAGCTGCAGCCGGCGCGGCGACCCCGAGCCTGCCACTGCGGCACGACGAGGAAGGTGATGGGCATGCGCGAGATCTTCACCACCCAGCCCATCGGGAGGAAGCGACCCTCGGTCGCTTCCTCATCCCGCCAGGTCCCCAGGTCCCCCCTCACCCGGGCGGCCGATCAGAAAAACTGCAGCATCGGGCGTGAAAACGCATCTCCAGGATGAAAAGGAGACACATGAAGATGTTCAAAGCAACGCTCGGCCTGACTGCACTGCTCGCGATCGGCACGGTCACGGTCCTCACCACGACGCACACGGCGGAGGCGCAGCAGGGACAGGCCTGCTTCGGCCTGGTGCCGACCATCAACGGCAACATGGGGACGATGATCTCCACGTGGCAGACGATGTCGAACCGCACGCTGGCCATGACCTTCTCGATCAACGCGCTCTCGGATTGCCTCGGCTTCCAGCGCCCGGCCCCGGGCTGCACCGTGCCGACCGGCAACCAGGTGCTGCCCGGCGCGATCTCGGCGCTCTCGGTGATCTCGGGCGCCGGCTCTGGCTTCGCGCTGCTCAACCAGACCTTCCCCGGGGCGAACACGACCAACTTCCTGGTCTCGCTGTGGAACCAGCTCGCGTTCTTCGAGAACGAGGCCGGCGCCTGCACGATCTGACGGTGCGCCGTCCGTGCGGCGATCCCGCGGCGCCGATCACGGCTCGCATTCGCAGATCGCGGCGCGCCGGGTGCTGCACAGGTCGGTCGCGATCTGCGTCGCGGAGGTCGCGCGGACGCAGTCCGCACCCGACCGCGTGCTGGGTTCGCCGGTGGCCCATGGCGTGAACGTCGCCGGGACGTTCTTGACGGTCATGAACGTCCCCGGAGCGGCCAGATCGTCGAGGCCGATCCAGAACGGCGGGCTGGCGATCGTCGCCAGGTCCGCGAGCTCGGCCGCGTCGTCGGGGATCAGCAGGTAGGTCGCGGAGCTGGCCTGCTCGCACATCGCGCGCGCCTGGTCCCACGTCACCGCGCCGAGCCGCTTGTAGCGGTGGCCGGAGCGGCCGACCGCGACGTGGTCCGCTGGACACCGGCCGGCGCTCCCCGCGGTCGCCGGCACGCAGGTGCTGGCCAGTCCCTGGCCGGCGGATTCGCTGAACCGGCGCCCCGTGGCGCACCCGGCATCGCCGGCGCTGCAGAACCCGACCGCTTCGCAGTGGCCCATGGCCTCGCAATCGGCGTCCTGCATGCACCGGAACTCGGTGTCGCGCAGACAACCGGTGGCCGCCGCGGCCGCGAGGCCGAGCGCAGCCCACCGCATCAGAACCGCCCCGCGTAGGTCACCAGGCCGCCGCCCGGCGCCGCCGCGACCGCGACGCCGCGGGCCTCCGCGCCGCGGTCGTGCAGCGCATAGTGCACGACGCCACCGGCGATCAGCAGACCACCGACGCCGGTGAGCACGAGCGCGGTCGTCCGCTTGTCGTGGGCCTCGCCGACGAGCTCGAGGTAGCGCGCGACCGTCGGCGCGGCCGTGCGATCCTCGGCCGCGTCGAGATCCGACACCGCGCTGCGGTACTCGACCAGCCCGACGATCACCGCGGTGACGCCCGCGAGCACCAGGCCATCGCCGAGCTTGTCGTGGTACCAGCGCGCGCCCTCGGGCGGCGCAGCCGCGGCCGGTGGCGCGGGGCTCGCCGCTGGCGCGGCCGGGGGCGGCGCGGCGGCCGGGGGCGGCGCGGCCGGCTTGCATGCCGCGATCGCCTGATCGATCACCCGGGTGAGCTGCGGATCGCTCTGCGTCGCGGCGAACCGCCGGAAGTACGCGGTGGCGTCGCCGCAGCGGCCGAGCTTGGCGTGGACCTGACCGAGCGCGTAGAGCAGCTCCGGCTTCGGCGTCAGGGCGTAGGCCGCCTCGAGCTCGACGCGCGCGTCGTCGTAGCGCCCGTCCTTGTGCGCCTGGGTCGCCCGCGCCACATGGGCCTTCGCGTCGTCGCCGGGGCTGGCGTGCGCGATCGCCGGCGCGAGGGCGAAGGCGAGGCCGAGGGACCACCACGCGAGTCGCTGCGGGATCGATGTCGGCATGTCAGCGGCCTGTCACTGCTTCGGGAGGAACAGCGCGTCGGGGTCGTAGGTCAGCGGCCTGGCCGGCGCGGGCCGCGGCGGGGTCGCCGGCTTGTCGCGCGCCGGTTCGCGTGTCGCGCTCGGCCGCATCGGCGACGGATCGCCGGCCCGGCCGGCCCGCGCTGTCGAGCCCCCGGTGGGTGTCGCCGCAGCGGCGGCAGGCGTCGCCGGCTTGACAGGCGGCCGCGCGGCCCCGGAGTCGGTGGGCGATGCAGCCGCCCTGGCGCCCGGCGCGGGTGCGACGGCGCGCCGCGGGACGACCTCGATCGCAGGCGGCGCGGGATTCGACACGGCATGCACCAGG
>JBGQCL010000177.1:0-21333 GCA_041495365.1 Kofleriaceae bacterium
CGCCGCACGGTGTACGAGCAATGGGGCTACGACGCGAAGATGACCACGTCGCGCGGGCTGACCGCGCTGTTCTATGGCCCGCCGGGCACCGGCAAGACCATGGTCGCCGGCGTCATCGCGCAGGAGCTCGGGCTCGACATGTACCGGGTCGACCTGGCGCGCGTGGTGTCGAAGTGGGTCGGCGAGACCGAGAAGAACCTGGCCGAGGTGTTCGACGCCGCCGAGGAGGGCCAGGTGCTGATCCTGTTCGACGAGGCGGACTCGCTGTTCGCCAAGCGCACCGACGTCCGGACCGCGAACGACCGCTACGCGAACCTCGAGGTCAACTACCTCCTGCAGCGGCTCGACAGCTTCGAGGGCGTCGCGATCTTGACCTCGAACCTCGATGGGGCGATCGATCCGGCGTTCAAGCGCCGGCTCTCACTCCGGCTGCAGTTCCCGTTTCCCGACGAGGACACCCGGCTCCGGCTGTGGGCCAACCACGTCACCCCCGAGACCCCGACGGCCGGCGACTTCGACTTCCTCGACCTCGCGCGCCGGTTCCCGCTGTCGGGCGGGTACATTCGCAACTGCGCACTGCGCGCGGCGTTCCTCGCCGCGCACGAAGGGCGGCCGATGCGCCAGGAACACCTGCTCCGCGCCGTGCAGCTCGAGTACCGCGAGATGGGCAAGCTATCGACCAGCAGCAGGCTGGAATGAGCATCGCAACGTCGACCGTCATCCAGGACCACCAGAGGAAGCCATGAGCCAGCTACAGCTCGAGCGCGAAGAACGCGGCAACGCCGATCAGGCGGCTGCAGGGACCGAGACCGGGCATGGTCATGCTCCCGGCACCGGCGGAGCTGCTCACGACGCGGCGCCACCCGCGGCGGCCGGTCACGATGCGGCCGGGCCGGCCGGCGGCGGCGGCGGTGCAGCGGGGGGAGCCGCGGACGCATGGGAAGCCGATGGCGGCCTGATGGACGCGATGGGGCTCGGCGACGATCACGGTGACCAGGCCGGCGGCGAAGCCGAGGGCGGCGAGGGCAAGGCGACCGGCCCGGCCCAGGCCAACGAGCACGCCAAGAAGGGCAGCTCCAAGAAGAAGCCCAAGGCCAGCGCTGCCAGCACGCCCGGCGCCCCGGCAGGCGGCGGCGCGGCGCACGGCGGCGGCGCGGCCCACGGCGGCGGCGCGGCGCACGGCGGCGGCGCGGCGCACGGCGGCGGCGCGGCGCACGGCGGCGGCGCGGTCCAGGAGAATCCTGCCGCTGCGGCCGGCGGCGCTGCAGCGGCCGGCGGCGCCGCAGCGGTCCAGAAGCGAGAGCTGCCGGGCGCGGCCGGCGGCGCCGAGGGCATCCAAGAGACCGCAGGCGCGGGGATCAGCGGCAGCGGCGGGTCGCTGCCCCACCTCGGTGCGATCCAGCACTCGTTCGGCCGCCACGACGTGTCCGGCGTCTCGGCCCACACCGACGGCGCGGCCGCCGGAGCCAACCGGGCGATGGGCGCCGAGGCGTACGCGACCGGCAACCACGTCGCGTTCGGCTCGCCGTCGCCGTCGCTGCACACCGCGGCGCACGAGGCGGCGCACGTCGTCCAGCAGCGCGGCGGCGTCCAGCTCAAGGGCGGCGTCGGCGAGTCGGGCGACGCCCACGAGCGCCACGCCGACGCGGTCGCCGATCGCGTCGTCCAGGGCAAGACCGCGGGCGATCTGCTCGATCAGTACGCGCCATCGGGCGGCCCGGCCGCGGGCGGCGTCCAGCACCAGCTGGTCCAGTTCGACATCAAGCAGGACCTCCGCGACACCTTCGGGTTCTGGGGCAACGATGTCGACAAGCTGATGCAGCGCCTGCAGCGCGCGACGGCCGCCGAGCTGCAGGCCGTGATCGCCGACAAGGGCATGATGGTGCAGCTGAAGAAGGAGCTGTCCCGGAGCAACATGGAGACGGTCCTCGACCTGCTCGCGGCGCCGCTCGCCGACAAGCTCCGGCTCGCGATCTCCGGGTGGACCAACGACAACAACTACATCCGCCGTGCGCTGCAGCAGGCGAAGCCGGCCGAGCTCCAGGCCGCCGCCAACGACGCCAAGCTAGTCAGCGATCTGACCGGCACGCTCGGCCGCGGCTTCATGAACGAGGTGCTCGACAAGCTGGGCGTGTCGCTGGGCAAGAAGCTCGAGTACGCGATGAAGGGCTGGGGCTGCGACGACCAGTACGTCCTCAACTCGATCAACAAGGCACCGATCGCCGACGTGACCGCGCTCGCCGGCGACAGCGCCATGCTGGGCAAGCTCGACGGCGAGCTCAACGCGAACCTGCAGGCGCAGTACCGCGGCGCGATGGCTCGCCGGATCTACCTCGAGGCCGCGAACGCCGACCTGGCGTTCCAGGTCCTGATGTCCGAGAACGACGCCCAGCTCGACAAGCGGTTGATGGCGTACGGCTCGGTCCAGGACCAGCGCAAGCTGTGCGACGCGGTGATCCTCGCCGGTGTGAACGCGCACCGCGTGGTCCGCGCGTTCCACATCTACTGGCGCGTCGACATGGCGTACCAGAACGCGACCAAGAACAACAACAAGACCACCGAGTGGCCGATCGCGACGCTGCAGACGGTCCACAAGCAGCTCAAGCTGCTGCCCGAGGGCGACGTCCGCACCCAGTTCTGGACCAAGCTCACCCGGTCGGCCGGCGAGACCGGCAACTACACCGGCGGCAGCATGGGCGGCGGCAACTTCACGTTCGGCGACGGCATCACCCCGGGCGACAAGGTCGACTACGGCGTCGGCGTCTACCTGCGCGGCGCCCACGCCGCCAACATCGACACGATCAACGTCAACGACACCGCGCCGTTCGCGGCGGGCAAGACGGTCGCGCTCGACCGCGGTGAGGCGAACTACGAGGTCGTCAAGATCAAGACGGTCGACACCGCCGGGCGCAAGTACACGCTCGAGGCCAAGACCACGAAGCCGCACGGCGACCGCAGCCGGATGACGCCCGACGACGCGACCGCGGCGCACGCGGTCAGCTGGCTCGGCGCCGTCGTGCGCCACGAGATCGCGCACGCGGTCGACACCACGATCGGCGGCGCGAAGGGGTTCTACGATCTCGGCGGCTGGAAGGTCACCAGCTCGTTCGAGGAGTGGGCCGGCTCGATGCCCGGCAGCGGCTGGTCGACCAGCGACGGCAGCAAGATCAGCGACGCCGACAAGACGTCGATCAAGAACCAGATCGTCACGATCAAGGGCACGGCCGGCGGCAAGGGCCTCGCCGATGGCTCGCTCCCCGCCGACCCGATCAACACCTACTGGACCAAGGCCGTGCCGGTGATCGAGGCCGCCAAGGCGCCCGCGCAGTACGGCATGTTCTTCTTCGGCCACCCGGAGCAGATCTACGCGTCCGGCGGCAAGCGGTTCGCGGTGAATCACTACTATCACAACTTCCAGATCCACAACGAGATCGTCGCCGCGTCGCGCGTGCGCGATTACCAGCTGTTCGCCCCGGCCGAGTTCTTCGCCGAGAACTACTGCGTCTACTACGAGCAGGCCGGCAACGTGCCCGACGACCAGCTCGGGGCGATGGTGCCGGTCGGCGCCTGGCGCGACTGGATCAAGAACCACGTCCACAACCGCGGGCTCGCCCCGACCAAGCCGGCGCCGGGCGCCTCGTCGCCGATCGGCACCGCGAGCGTCGGCAAGGCCGCCGGCGACCCGGGCCACACCTAGACCGCGTGGTACGGTGGGTGCTACCACCCCGACCTGCCCGAGGAGACGGACCGATGACCCCGTTCGAAGCGGCTCGCGCCTCATTCCTGTCGTACGCCGCCCCGATGCTCGGCGCCGCACCGGCCCAGGTGTCGGTGAGCCCGAAGCAGGAGGGCGTGATCTCGAACGCGGGCTCGATGAGCATCGGCGACTGGCTCGGCTTCGAGGCCGAGGCGAACGGACGCAGCGTGCGCGGATGGGCGCGCGGCCGGCAGGCGGTCGGCTCGCAGGACGGCGGGCAGCCCGGTGACCTCGGCGCACTGGTCCGGGCGTCGCGGGTCGGCGAGCCCGGCGGGATGCCGGCCACCGACCTCGCCGCGCGGATCGTGTGGATGCTCGGCATGGGCTGGGAGCTGGTCGCGACGCCGGACGACTACCCGAGCTCGCCGGTGCCGGCGTTCGTGACGGCCCCGACCGCGACGCCGGTCGGTGTCGCGACCGATCTGGAGTTAACCCTGTTCCGCATCGACATGCCCGGCGGCTTCCGCCGGCCGCACCGCTGCGCGATCCACTGCGACGCCGCGGCCTGCCGCTTCCACCTCGAACGGATCGGGTAGGCGCCCCGTGCCCCCGCAGGGTACCCAGCGCACCCGCAACGCGCTGTCGCAAGGGCTGCCGGCCGAGGAGGCGTTCCGCGCGCTGTCGCTCGCCAACCTGGTCACCACCGAGCTCGACCAGTACGCCGAGATCATCGCCGGCACGCGCGGCGCGCCGATCGGCTTCATGACCCGCGGCGAGGACGCGGGGTTCACCGAGCGCGCGTGCCAGCTGCTGCGCCAGCTCGACATGCCCGAGGCCGCGATCGCGCACCACCGCGCGCTCGCGACCTGGTTCGAGCACATGCGCGCGTTCCTCAAGGTCGAGTGGTACGTCGGGCCCGACGGCGTCCAGCCGCTCGCCGCGTGTTACTTCCGCCGCCGCCCCGAGATCGAGACCGCGCTCGCCCGGTTCCACGCGCTCGGGGTCGCGCCCGAGGTCCAGGACCACGTGCGCCGGATCGCGTTCACCGTCGAGAAGGACTCGATCCACTTCGTGTCGGCGGCGTTCCGCCCCGGCCACGCGGTGCACCACAAGCTGTACTTCTCGCAGTGGGCCGAGCCGGGATCGCGCCACAAGGTGCAGGAGCGGATCGAGCGCATGTTCGATCGCCACGCGATCTCCGAGCCGGTGCGCGCGCGCTGGCGCGCCCTGCACGAGCGCACGCTGCCCGAGGGCGATCCGACGCTGTTCCTGTCGATCAGCTTCACCGATCGCGAGATCTTGCCGTCGTTCAAGATCGACTACCCGGAGGTGACGCCGGACGTCGCGGCGGCGTGGCTCGACGGCGACCCCGCCGCCCAGGCCGCGCAGGACGCCGCGCACACCTGCGAGCTCGCCGGGACCCGCGCGCTGTCGTACCTCGGCGTGCGGTTCACGCCGGGCGAGGACACGGTGCGGCTCAAGTTCTACGCCGACGTCCCCGGGTCCGCGTGAGATGAGCAAGCTGATCCCGGAGAGCTCGCGCTGCCCGGCCTGCGGGACCGAGCACGGCGTCACCGTGTTCTTCAGCCTCAACGGCGAGCGCGTCGAGGACCAGGTCCGGCGGATCGTCGACGGCACGTTCGAGCAGGTCCCGTGCACCGGCTGCGGCGCGACGTTCCGCCCCGAGCACCGGATGCTGTACTCGCACTACACCCAGCGGACCTGGATCGTCATGCACCCGCTCGCCGACCGGCCGCAGTACGCGGTGCTCGAGCGCGGCGTCGAGATCGTCCTCGCCGAGCAGTTCGCCCACGCGCCGCGGATGGTGGCCGACGGCCTGATCGGCGCGCGGCCGCGCCTGGTGTTCGGCCAGCACATGCTGTCGGAGGCGGTGCGGCTCGCCGAGGAGCGGATCGATCCGGCGCTGCTCGAGGGCGCGAAGCTGTTCGCGATCCGCCGCAACATCTCGCGGCTCGGCGCGCTGCCGCCGTTCGAGCTGTGCTACGAGGGGACCGAGCCGTCGGGCGAGCAGCGCCTCGCCATCCACGCGCTCGCCGGCACCGAGCGGCTCGGCGAGCTGAACCTGCCCGCCGACGCGCTCGCCGAGGCGCACGCCGCGCAGCCCGAGCTGGCTGCCGGCTATCCCGAGCTGTTCGAGCGCCCGTACGTGTCCGCGACCCGGTACCTGTTCGCCGCCGAGTAGTGGTGGCATGATGCCGGCATGGGAAGAGCGCTCGTCCTCGTCGCGATCGCCGCGCTCTCCGCGCTCGCCGCATGCTCGTCGAGCAAGCCGGCCGGTGGCGAGCACGATACGGTCACCGGCAACGGCACCGCGACCGGCACGCCGGCGGCCTCCCCCGGCGGCACGCCGTTCGCGACCGCACGTGCCGCGTTCGGCGCGGCGGCGAGCGCCGCGATGGGCGCGTCGGCCGGCAAGCTCAAGGTCAGCCCCGCGGCCGAGAACGTCGTCAACTCGTTCGCTGCCTACAACCTCGGCGACCTCCGCGCCTTCGATGGCGACAACGGCACCGATGTGATCCGTGGCTGGGCCTCGAGCGACGGCAAGGCGGTGGTGCTGTGGGGCGGCCAGCCGCACGGCGACCTCGGCCTGGTCGGCAAGGCGGCCGGGCTGCTCGATCCCAGCGGCAAGCCGGCCGCCGACGTCGCGGCGGCCCTGGTGTGGGCCCAGGGGCTCGGGTGGGAGCCGGCCTCGGCCGACAGCCTGCCGGCTCCGGCGATCGCCCACAAGAACGGCGGAGCCGAGCTGACCTTCGCAGCGGTTCACGCCCAGATGGGCGGACTGACCCGGAAGATGAACGGCAGCCTTCAGTGTGACGCCCGGTACACCTGCACGCTCACGCTGAGCCCCGCGCCCTGAGCCGCTCCACGCGTTGCCTCGCCGGAGCGTCGATGTCCCCGCCGGCCGCCGGGGACGTGGCCGCGTGCTATGCAAGCGCATGGCGTTCGTCGACCAGCTGGAGGCCTTCAAGTCCGAGCGGCTCGCTCCGATCCTCGGCGCGGGGCGCACCTCGCTCACCGCCGATGCACCCGGCGACGCGGCGCAGCTGCTGCAGGTCGCGCTCGCCAACGAGATCAACGTCAGCGAGCTCGCCGCCGCCTGGATGCCGACCACGCGCGAGCTCGACGTCAAGCTCGCGTTCGCGCGCCAGGCCGGCGACGAGGCCGGACACTTCCAGCTGGTCGCCGACCGGCTGACCGCGCTCGGGTTCGACGTGGCGAGCTTCGCGCCCGCCGACAACCCGCTGTTCCAGTACCTGCGCGGGCTGACCACGACCGTCGAGCGGATCGCGGCGGGGCTGGTCACGCTCGAGTCGATCGCGTACGGCGTCAACCAGAACTTCATGGCGCTGTGCGAGCGCCGCGGCGACGCCGAGACCGTGCGGATCTACCGCGAGTACATCCAGCCCGACGAGCAGCGCCACCAGCAGCTCGGCCAGCAGCTGATCGGCAAGTACGCGACGACCCCGGAGGCGCAGCAGCTCGCCCGGGCCACGGTGGCTCGCCTGCTCGAGATCGCCGGGGCGACCCGCGCCACCGCCGCCGCCCGGCTCGGCACCGCCTGCTTCCCGGGCTGCTGACGCCGTTCACCGGCCGCGCAGGCTCCGGGATCACGGCGGGACCGCCGGTCAGCGCGTGGCGGCGCGGCGCGCCGGCTTCGCGGCGGTGCGCGGACGCCCGGTCCGGGCCGCGCCGGATCGCGCCGACTTCGCCGCACGCGGCGGCCGGTGGTGCATCTGGTGCGCGGCCTCGAGCACGCTGGCGACCTGGTTCCACGGCAGGTCGCGGTCGAGGCGGACGCCGATCCAGCCGCGGTGAGCGACGTAGGGCGGCAGGAAGTAACCCTCCGGATCGCTGTCGACCAGCATCGCCTGCGCGCCCTCGGGCGCGGCGCACCACACGGCGAGCCGGCCATCGCCGTGGTGGTTGTCGAGGAAGTAGGCGAAGGTCCGCTTGCCGGCGAAGAACGTCGGCGAGCCGTGGCTCGGCCGCTCGGTGACATCGGGTAGCTCGCGGCACAGCGCGCGCACCCGGGCGAGCTGGGAGCTGACCAGCGCGCGCGGGTACGGCGCGGGGGCAACGCTGACGCGGCGGGGCGACACGGGCCGGGCAGATCGAGGCTTGGCCATGCGCGGCCATCGTGACACGCCGGCGCGCCGGACGGTCAGGGCGGCGGCAGCAGGCGCCGGACGGTCGCGAGCACCTCGGTGAGGCTGAACGGCTTGATCAGCACCGCGTCGTGCAGCGCGCCGTCGCCGTGCGGGATCGCCTCCGGCAGCGCGGTCATCAGCACCGCGGGGATCGCCGCGAACCGTGGATCGGCGCGCATCCGGCGGATCATCTCCGGTCCGTCCATGACCGGCATCATCAGATCGGTCAGCACGAGGTCGGCGCCGTGCCGCGCGAGGCTGTCGAGACCGAGCTTGCCGTTGATCGCGATCCGGACGTCGTAGCCGGCGTCGCGGAGCAGATCCGCGGTGATGTCGGCGAGCCCGAACTCGTCATCGACGATGAGGACCGATTGCGTCATGCGCTGGGCTCCGGCTCAGCGCTGGCTCTCGGGTTCAGCGACGGTGTGGGCGGCGCCGGTCAGGATCTGCTCGGCGCTGTCGAAGGTGTCGGCGACCACGACGCCGCGATCGGTGATCTGGAACTCGCGGATCGCGCCGTCGTAGGCCCGGTCGCGCACCTTGAGGATCGAGATCAGGCGGTAGAGCTGCGAGCACAGCTCGACCTGGCGGAGCAGGATGATGTTGTCGGCGAGCGCCGACACACCGTCGATCGGGATCGCGATGCCCGCGCTGACGATGTCGCTGGTCTCCAGGGTGAACAGCGTGGTGACGCCGAGCCGGGTCAGCTCGGCGGCGAGCGCCGAGAACACCGCGCGCGTCCGCTCGGGGTACTCGGCGTGGTGACGGAACCCGTGCAGGCCGTCGAAGCACAGCCGGGTCACCCGGCGGTCGACCACCGCGCGCAGCACGCGCTCGACCACCGCGTCGAGCCCGCCCTCGATCGGCGGCTCCCACAGCAGGTGGAGCACGCCGCGTTCGCGCGCGGCCTCCAGTCCGAGCCCGAGCCGGGCCCCCTTGGCAACCAGGCTGGCCGGCCGCTCGTAGAATCCGAGGTAGAGCCCGATCTGGTCCTCGCGGGCCCCGGTCGACAGGAACTGCAGGCCGAGCATGGTCTTGCCGCTGCCCGACGGGCCGAGCACGATCGTGTTCGAGCCGCCCGGCAACCCGCCGCGCAGCATCGCGTCGAGCCCGATCACGCCGAAGTTGGGCTGCGCCATCTGGCGCGGCGCCGGATCGTCCTCCTCGGGCATGTGCAGCAGGGTCTCGATCCGCGGCCGGACCTTGATCCCGGCCGACGAGACCTCCATGGCATGGCGGCCGCGCAGCTGGCGGGTGCCGCGCATCTTGCGCACGACGATGTGGCGCAGCGACTGGACGCCGACCGCGGTGTCGCCGAGCTCGATCAGCCCGTCGACCATGGTGTGCTCGGGGCGAAACCCGGCCGCGCGCTCGGTCGACGACAGCAGCAGCACGGTGCACCCGGTCATGCCGCTGATCGTCTGGATCTCGTGGATGAACTTCTTGTACGCGCGCGCGGTCGGCGCGAACTCCTCGGCCGACACCAGGCCGTCGAGCACGACGAACGCCGCCTTGCGCTGGTGGACCGCGTCCTGGAACGATCTGAGCAGCCCGTCGAGCCCGGACTCCTCGAGCACCTTGAACGCGCTGATGTAGTAGATCGCGGACGCGATCAGCTCCGGCCGGAAGAACTCCATCGTGCGCAGATGCGCGATCATCCGGGTGTGCGACTCGGCGAGCAGCGTGATGTAGATCGTGCTGTCGTCGGCGGCTGCGCGGTGGAAGCACACCTGGTTGCCGAGGATGGTCTTGCCGGAGCCGGGCGGGCCTTCGACGATGTAGACGCCGCCCTTGAACAGGCCACCGTTGAGGATCGTATCGAGGCCCGCGATCCCGGTTTCGATCCGGGTCATGGTCCGGCTGTCGGGCATGCGGCATTCAACCACACGTGAAGCCGCGACACCGCGCTGCGCATCACGCTGCGGGCAGGAATCGGCGTCGTGGATCTGCGCAGCGCACCGCGCAAGCCGCGGCGCTCCACCGGCGACGCAGTCGGATGTGTGGTGGCGCTCGGGGTGCAGCGGATCGAACGGCCGAGGTCACCTCACGAGATCCCACGTGCGCCCGTGCCTCGCCGAGGCCGTCTGCGCACGACCGCTGGGGTTGCGACGGGGGCGCCGGCCCTGGAACGGGGAACATTCCAGGCCGATGCGGGGGCCAGGAGCCTGGATGCGCCGTCTTGCTCGTGCCCCGTTCGCCACGCTGATCGTGATCTTGCCCCTGATCGCGCCGGGCGTGACGCGGTGACGTCCGATCTCGCCCCACGCCGCGCGCACCCGCGGACCATCGGCTGGCTCGGCACGACCGCGCTGGCCATGGGTGGCAGCAACCAGAGCCTGTTCCTGATCAGCGCGCTGATCGCCGGGCAGGGCGACATCCCGGGCCAGGGCACCGCCGCCGTGCCGTTGCTCGTGATCGGGCTCGTGCTCAGCTGGGCGGCGCTGCCGGGGTGGACCGAGCTGATCCTGATGTGGCCCGATCGGGTCGGCGGGATCGCGGCGACCTGCGGCGAGGCCTTCCGGCCCTACGCGCCGGTGCTCGGCAACCTGACCGGCGTGTCGTACTGGTGGGGCTGGGTACCGACCTGCGGGCTGACCGCGCTGCTGTCGGCGTCGGCGATCACCCAGTGGTTCCTGCCCGGCGTGTCGGTCCCGGTCGTGGCGTGCGCGCTGATCGCGGTGTTCGTGACGATCAACCTGCTCGGCGTCAGGTACGCGGCGAACACGGCGATCGGGGTCGCCGCGGTGTCGGCCGGGCTCGCGTTCCTGTCCGCGATCATCCCGGTGATCACCGGCTCGGTCGACTGGCGGCAGGCCGCGTCGTTCCACCTCGACGTGCCGTTCCCCGGCGCGTTCGGCGCGATCACCAGCGCGATGGCCGGGCTGTACCTGATCGGGTTCGCCGCTCCGGCGTTCGAGGCGGCGGCGTGCCACGTCGGCGAGACCATCGATCCGAACCGCAACGTCCCGCGCGCGATGTACGCGAGCGCGGGGATGGCCACGCTGTACTTCCTGGTCCTGCCGGTGGTCTGGCTCGGCGTGATCGGCCGCGACGGGCTGGCCGGCGATCTGGCGGTGACGCTGGGACCGACGTTCGCGCCGCTGCTCGGCGCGCTCGGCAAGAGCGCGGCGATCGGTTTCATGATGTTCAACATGTTCCATGGCACGCTCGCGCCGTTGACCGGCGTGGCGCGCACGCTGTCGCAGCTGTCCGAGGACGGCCTGCTGCCGGAGGTGTTCGCCCGGCGCACCCGGAGCGACTGCCCATGGGTCGCGATCGTGTTCACCGCGGCCGCGGCGATCGGGTTCTTGCTGATCGGCGATCCGGTGTGGCTGGTCGCCGCTGCGAACTTCACCTATCTGATCGGCATCGCGCTGCCCAGCGTCGCGGTGTGGCTGCTGCGCCGCGACCAGCCCGACATGCCGCGGCCGTACCGGGCGCCGCGCGGGACGATCCGGCTGGGACTGGCCGCGGCGATCATCTGGGGCATCGCGACCGTCGTCGGGTTCGAGCAGTTCGGGCTACCGACCGTGATCCTCGGCCTGGTGCTCGCGTACAGCGGTGCCGCGGCCTACGCGTGGCGCAAGTGGATGGACCGTCGCAAGGCCGGCCTGCCCGGGGTCGGCCGCTCGCTGCATCTCAAGCTCACCGGCGCGATGCTGCTCGTGCTCGCGCTCGACGGCGCCGGCTACTACCTCGCGGTCCACTCGGTGACGATCCAGGAGGGACACACCCAGCTGGTGACCGCGCTGGAGGACATCTTCGTCGCGGTCGCGATCCTCACGATCACCGTCGGCCTGGTCCTGCCCGGCATGATCGCGCACTCCGTGGTCGAGGTGTCCCACGCCGCGAACCGCCTCGCGGTCGGAACGATGGCCGACTTCTCGCGCGCGATGACCGCGCTCGCCAGGGCGATCTCGACGGCGCGTCGGCGCGGGTCGACTTCGTCCCGGTGATCGCGATGTCGCGCGACGAGGTCGGCGCGATGGCCCACAGCTTCAACATGCTGCAGCAGGAGATCGCCAAGGCCGCGATCGGGCTCGCCGGGGCGCGCGAGGGACTGCGCGGCGCGCGCGACCAGCTCACCGGGAGCAACGTCCACCTGGAGATGCGGGTGGTCGCGCGCACGGTCGAGCTCGAGGCCGCGCACAAGAAGCTGGTGGTCGCGGCGCGCCGCGCCGGCATGGCCGAGGTCGCGATCGGCGTGCTCCACAACATCGGCAACGTGCTCAACAGCGTCAACATCTCGACGACGCTGGTCGACAAGATGCTGCGCGCCTCGCACGGCAAGGCCCGGAACATCGCCAGGCTCGGCGAGATGCTCGACGACGAGACCACCGAGCTCGGGCGCACCGCGAAGCGCGACCGGCGCGGCCAGCAGATCGTCGAGTACCTGAGGAAGTTCGCCGGGCAGGCCGACGCCGACCGCGACGAGGTGATGGCGGAGCTCGACTCGCTGATCCGCAGCGTCGATCACATCAAGCAGATCGTGAGCAGCCAGCAGGCGCTGACGCGCGGCGCCAACCTGGTCGACGCGTTCGATCTGGTCGAGCTCACCGAGGAGGCGCTGCGGATGAACCGCGCCCGGATCGCCGATCACCAGATCGCCATCGAGCGCCGGTTCGGCGCGGTCCCCGAGCTCGAGGCCGACAAGCACCTGCTGCTCCAGGTGCTGGTCAACCTGATCTCGAACGCGGCGCGCGCGGCGTCCGACAGCGCGAACCCGGGGCGCGCGATCGCGATCACGATCGATCACGCGCCCGGTGATCCCGAGCGCATCGTGTGGCAGATCGACGACACCGGCGTCGGGATCTGCGCCGAGAACATGCCCCGGATCTTCGAGTCCGGGTTCACCACCAAGCCGGGCGGCCAGGGCGGCTTCGGCCTGCATAGCTCGGCGCTGTCGGCCGAGCGCATGGCCGGGTCGCTGCGCGCGTTCAGCGACGGGCACGAGCGCGGCGCGCGGTTCGTCCTGGAGCTTCCCCGTCGTGTCTCCGTGCCAACCCACGAGCCAGCGAGCGCAACGTCATGACCGATCACAACCGTCGCATCCTCATCGTCGACGACAACCGGGCGATCCACGACGACGTCCGCAAGATCCTGTGCGGCCGTCCGACCGGCGAGGTCGGCGACCTGGAGGCCGAGCTGTTCGGCGCCGAGCGCCAGCCCGACGTCGCGTTCGAGCTCAGCTCGGCGTACCAGGGCGCCGAGGGCGTCGAGCTGGTCCGCGCCGCGGTCGCCGCCGGCCGACCGCTCGCGGTGGCGCTGGTCGACATGCGGATGCCGCCCGGGATCGACGGGCTCAACACGAACGCGCGGATGTGGGAGATCGATCCCGAGCTCCAGGTGGTGATCTGCACCGCGTACTCCGACGCCGGCTGGGACGACATCGTCCAGCGGTTCGGCGCCACCGATCGCCTGCTGGTCCTGAAGAAACCGTTCGACCTCGCGGAGGTCAGCCAGCTCGCGCTTGCGCTGACCGAGAAGTGGCAGCTCGCCCGCGATGCCGCCGCCCGGGTCGCCGAGCTCGCCAGGTCACGCGCCGATCTCGCGGCCAGCCTGGCGCTCGCCCGCGCGGTGCAGGAGGCCACCGCAGACGGCCTGCTGGTCGTCGACAACGATCGCAAGGTCATCACCGCGAGCCGCCGGTTCCTGGAGATGTGGAACCTCCCGCCGAGCACGCGCGACGTCCGCGACAGCCTCGAGCTCCTGCGCAGCGTGCGCGATCAGCTCGTGGATCCCGAGGCCGTCGTGGCGCGGGCCGCCTACCTGTACGATCATCCCGAGGAGACCAGCAGCGACGAGCTCCGGCTCAGGGACGGCCGCGTGATGGAGCGCTGGACCTCGCCGGTGCGGTCGGACGCCGGCGAGATCCACGGCCGGCTGTGGATGTTCCGCGACATCACCGAGCGCCGCCGGCTCGAGCTCGATCGCGCGGTGGTGACCGAGCGGATGGCGGCGATGGGCCGGCTCGCCGCGGGGGTCGGCCACGAGATCAACAACCCGCTGACCTACGCGCTCGGCAACATCGAGGCCTTGCTCGAGTCCGGTGCCGCGGGCGGCACGCCGCCTGCCGGAGGGGTCGCCGGGGAGCTGATCGAACGCCTGCAGGAGGCGCGCGACGGCCTCGCCCGGATCCGGGAGATCGTCCGCGACCTGCAGACCCTGGCGCGCGCCGACAACACCGTCGGCGAGGTCGATCTCAAGCAGGTGATCGAGCAGGCGATCCAGATCGCCGGCGCCGAGCTCCGTCACCGCGCGCCGATCGTGCGCAACTACCGGACCGCACCGCCGATCACGGGCAACCGGACCCGGCTCGGTCAGGTGTTCCTCAACCTGATCATCAACGCCGCGCAGGCGATCCCCGAGGGCCAGGCGGCCAGCAACCGCGTCGAGATCGCGATCCGCGATACCAGCAACGCCACGATCATCGATGTCAGCGACACCGGGTCAGGGATCGCGCCCGAGCACCTCGATCGGATCTTCGATCCGTTCTTCACCACCAAGGAGGTCGGTGCCGGCACCGGGCTCGGGCTGTCGATCTCGCGCGAGATCGTCGCGAGCCACCGCGGCACGCTGACCGCGCGCAGCACGCCGGGCGCCGGCACGACGATGACGGTCACGCTGCCGCACACCCAGCGGATCCGCAAGATCAGCAGCCCGCCGGCCGAGCCCGCCGCCCCGCTGGCGCGCCGGGCGCGCGTGCTGGTGATCGACGACGAACCGCTGATCTCGCGGATCCTGCAGCGCGGGCTGTCGCGCCACCAGGTCACGGTCGCCAGCGAGGGGCGCGACGCGCTGGCGCGGATCCAGCGCGGCGAGACGTACGACGTGATCCTGTGCGATCTGATGATGCCGGACCTCAGCGGCATCGACGTCCACGAGTACCTGATCCGCGAGTACCCGGCGGTCGCCAGCCGCATGGTGTTCATGACGGGCGGCGCGTTCACGTCGAAGGCCCGCCAGTTCCTGTCGACCGTGAAGAACGAGCGGCTCGACAAGCCGTTCTCGCTGTCGCAGGTCAACCGGGTGGTCGAGCGCCACCTCGCGGCCTCGCCGCCCTGACCCGGTGCGCCGCGCCGCGCCGCGCCATCACCGCGGCGGCCGGCGATACAGCGAGACGATCGGCACGCCGTCGGACGTCACCACGTCGATCGGCCGGACCGTGCCGTAGGCCTTCCAGATCAGGTAGTCGTGGCGGTTGAAGTGCAGCTCGTGGATCACGACCGCGAGGTCGCTGCGGTCGATCCCGGCCTGCTCCCAGCCGGCGTCGAGCAGCGTGCGCGGGATCAGGCCCTCGCGCTGGTAGATCCCCCACGCAGGGGACGCGTCGTGGGTGTAGACGTAGGTCGGCCCGCCCGGCCGCGCGCCGCCCTGCGCGGCGAGCCGGGGCAGCGCGCCGCGCATCGCGACGCCCCAGAACTGCCGGTTCATCCCGAGGTCCGCGCCGCCGGGGGCTCCGCCGGCGAGCGCGCTGTACCAGGTCAGCGCGTAGGGCTCGGCGATCCGGGTCTCGACCGCCGCGGCGAGCGCGATGCAGCCGGCGATCGCGGCGATCGCCCCCGGCTCCGGCACCCGGCGCGCGGTCGCGCGCTGGATCGCTCCCGCCGCCGCCCGGCCGGCCCACACCGCGCCGACCGCCGCGGCGATGCAGATCGTCGGCAGCGCCGGCATCCAGTGCTTCTCCGCCCCGAAGATCGGCGTGGTGCCGAGCAGGAACGGCCCGATCGACGCGGCGGCCGACAGCGCGAGCAACAGCGCCGGTGCGCGCGCATGCCGGGTCCGCCCGGCGATCCACACCACCGCGCCGACCACCGCGGCCGCCAGGGTGCTCGCCGGCACGGTGACCAGCGTGGTCAGCAGCGCGACGTGCCACGGGAACGGCGGCGCGTTCCAGTTGCGCCCGAGGTACTCGTAGTTGTAGTGCACGTGGCCGAGGTGGAACGCGAGCCAGTCGCGCACGTGGTGCACCGGGTCGAACCACAGCCACGGCCACACCAGGTACAGCGTGAGCGGCCCGAGCACGGCCAGCGACGCGATCACGCGCCAGCGGTGGCCGATCACCGTGCGGGCGAACGCGCGCACGCGCGCCGCGCGGGACGCTCCCCGGAGCTCGGGCGCGGTGCCGCGCCACGCGATCGCGCCGAGCGCGAGGTAGTGGGCGCCGAGCGCGAACGGCAAGACCAGCGCGGTGTGCTTGGTGCCGAGCGCCAGGCCCCACGCGACGCCGGCCTGCCACGGCCAGCGCCGGCCGTCGAGCCCGCGCCAGTAACCGCGCACCGCGGCGAACCACAGCGCCATGCTGGGCGCGTCGAAGCATGCCAGCCCCGCGTGGAACAGCGCGCGCGGCAGCAGCGCGAGCAGCACCGCCGCGATCACCGCCGCCGCGGCGCCCCACAGCTCCAGCACCATGCCGTACACCCACAGCACGAGCGCGCCGTGCAGGATCGCCGACGGCAACCGAAGCGCGGTGACCTCGTCGACCCCGAGCCCGCCGTGGACCAGCCGCGCCGACAGCCCGAACAGCGTCTTCATCACCGGCGGGTGCTCGCGGTTGTTGTCGGTCGCGCCGGGCCCACCGAACGCCGCGGTGACCGACGCCCGGCTGATCCCGTGCCGGAAGCTCACCAGGCCGATCCACCACGCGGCGTAGCGCTCCCCGGCCTGCATGTAGACCACCTCGTCGCGTGCGATCCCGACGCCCTGCTGGTTGACCACCACGAGGATCGCGGTCGCGGCGGCGAGCGCCCAGCCGGCGAGCTTCGCCGCCCGGCCTGGTCCGGATCCGGCGCCGATGCCGGCGCCGATGCCGGCGCCCGGGCTCACCGGCGCGCCTCCGCGGCGAAGCAGATCCGGCGGCCCGGGTCGGTCGCCCGCACGACGAACGCGACGTCGGCCGGCCCCGGCGCGGTCTGCGCCGCGAACCGCACCCAGCCGTCGTCGACGCCGGCCGTCGCGGACGCGGCGATCCGGCCGGCGATCTCGACGTCGAGCCGGCCCGGCGAGCGCACGTCGCGCCGCGTGAACACGTCGGCGATCCCGACGTAGCCGACCAGCTCGCGGCCGAGCGGGAGCTGCGGGAACGCGATCCGCACCTGCACCCCGGGCGCCGGGATGACCTGCAGGCAGCGATGCGGCGAGAACCCGACCTCGGCGAGCTCCAGGGTCGGCCGCGGCCCGTCGCTGGTCGCGGTCGCCAGGCGCTCGACCACGTCGGCCACCACGACCGCCGGATCGCGCTGGTAGCGCCGGACCACGACGCCGCCGCGATCCTCCGACCCCGCTGGTGCGAGCCCCGCGGTGTCCGGCGACCGCGCGCCGCGGATCGCGATCTCCCAGATCCGGCCGTAGCGCGCCGCGTCCATCCGCGCCGCGACCTCGATCGGGATCAGATCGCCGAGCTGCATCCGGCCCACCGGATCGATCCAGCCGGGCGCGAACACGATCAGGTCGCCCGGCCGGAAGCCGGCGCGGACCTCGGCCGCCGCCGCGCGCCAGGCCGGGCCGTCGGCGGCCGGCACGGCGGTCGCGTCCCGCCGCGCGGCGCACACCTCCCAGCCGGCGATCGCGATCAGGAGCAGCGCCGGCGCGGCGGCGATCGGCAACGGTCTCGCGGGCAACGCTGGCAAGCTACCACGGCGCCGGGTGAAGCCCTCCGCCTGGAGTAAGGTTGCCCGGTGCGGCTGTACGCAGCGCTGTTCGCGGTGGGCCTCGTGGGCTACGGCCTCGTCGCGTGGGATCGGATCACACACCAGTCGTCCGATCCGCACTTCGTCTACCAGGCCGACGCCTGGCTGCACGGCCGCGCCGCGATCGCGCCGCCGCTGGCCGGCGACGACTGGGCCCAGGTCGAGACCGTCGCGCTCGACGACGGCACCACCGCGTCCGGCCGGCGGCTGATCACCCGCCCCGCGTTCCGCACGCTCGACGGCGCGGAGCTCCCGGTCACCCGGCTCCGCCAGCCGCTCGGCAAGACCGCCTACGTCTCGTTCCCGCCACTGCCCGCCGTGATCATGCTGCCGGGAGCCGCGATCGCCGGCCGCGCCGCCAACGACGTCATCCCCACCCTGCTGGTCGCCGCGCTGATCCTGCCGCTCGCCCTGGCCGCGCTGCGCCGGCTGTCGCGCGCCGGCCTGTCGGCTCGCTCGCTCGGCGACGACCTGTGGCTGGTCGCCGCCCTGGCGTTCGGCAGCGTGCTGTGGTTCTCGGCGGTGCAGGGTCGGGTCTGGTACACCGCGCACGTGGTCGGCGTCGCGCTCGCGCTGATCTACGCGTGGGCGTCGATCGAGGCCGCGCGCCCCGTCCTCGCCGGCCTCGCGCTCGGCGCCGCCGCGCTGACCCGCACCGCGATGGCGTTCATGGTCCCGCTGCTGTTCTGCGAGGCCTGGCGGGTGTCCGGCGGGATCGCGGCCTGGCGCGCCGATCGCCGCGCGATGCTGCGCGCGCTCGCCCGCCCGCTGGTCCGGTTCGCCCTCCCGCTCGCCGGGTTCGCGATCGCCGGCATGGTGTTCAACCAGGTGCGGTTCGGCTCGCCGACCGAGTTCGGCCACAGCTACCTCCAGGTCCGCCAGCAGGCCCAGATCGAGCAGTACGGCCTGGCGAGCTACCACTACCTCGCGCGCAACCTCGCGGTCGCATTCACCCTGCTGCCCGACCTCTTGCCACGCCCGCCGTACGTCCAGATCAGCGGCCACGGTCTCGCGCTGTGGTTCACCACGCCGGTGCTGGTGCTGCTGCTGTGGCCGCGCGAGCGGGGCCCGCTGCACCGCCCGCTGTGGCTGTGCGTCGCCGCGGTCGCGCTGCCGTCGCTGCTGTACCAGAACAGCGGCTGGGTCCAGTTCGGCTACCGGTTCAGCCTCGACTACCTGGCCCTGCTGATCCTGCTGCTCGCAGTCGGCGGCCGGCCGCTGACCCGCACCGTCAAGGCGCTGATCGCCGCCGGCATCGTGATCAACCTATTCGGCGCGATCACCTTCGATCGCGCCTGGCAGTACTACCGGGTCGGCGGCAACAGCTACGAGGTCATCGTGGCGCACTGACGGCCGGATCTCCCGGTGCGACCAGCCGAGCCCGCCGAGCACCTCGAGCCCGCGGTCGTAGCCGATGTCGAGGTACTCGCGGCGCAGCCCGGCGTCGAAGAACCCGGCGAACGCGTTGCCGGGCAGCTCGCTGCTCGGGCGGACGCAGACGATGTCGACCGCGCGGCGAGCGGCGAGGCCGAGCACCTGCTTGATCTCACCGAGCAGCGCCGGGGTGAGCTTGCCGTCGACCACCATCCGGTCGAGCGCGGCGAGCCCGGCGTTGGTCTCGGCCGCCTCCTTCAGGTCGCGGTACAGCCGCTCCTCGACCAGCATGCCGGCGAGGTGGCCGGCGAGCGGCGCCAGGCCGGTCACGTCGGGCGTCGCGGTGCGATGCTCGACCGAGGTCGAGACCACGACGACCGCGTCGATCTCGACGCCGAGCGCCCCGTCGAGCGCCCACTTCATCGGCGTGTTGTTGACCGCGCCCCCGTCGACACACGGCCCGATCCCGTCGATCTCGACCGGCGCGAACACCAGCGGGAACGCCGCCGAGGCGACCGCCGCGGTGAACACGCGCTCGAGCCCGGCCGCCGTGGCGAAGTCCTCGCCGTGGAAGTCGCGCATCGACTCGAACGTGGTCGCGGCGCGCGCGCCGATCGCGCCCGGGCAGCCGCGCAGCGCCGCGACGATCATCCGGAGGTTGATCGGCGCCGGATCGGCCGGCTGGCTCGGCGGGACCTGATCGCGGAGCAGCCCGAGCAGCCGCTTCTGATCCGACAGCCCCTCGCGCTTCAACAGATCTCGGAAGCTGGTGTGAAACACGTCGTTCCACGCGGCGTGCTCGCGCCACAGCTCGGCCAGCGCCTCGCCGCCGGCGATCGGCTCTCGCCGCCGCAGCGCCGCCGCCAGCACCGTGCCGTTCAGGGCCCCGGAGCTCGACGCCACGATCCGGGCGATGCGGACATCGGTGCGCACGAGCGCCCGGATCGCCCCGACCTCGAAGGCCCCCTGGGCCACCGCCCCCGCCAGCACCAGCGCGATCGTCTTCGGCCGGCCCCTCGTGGGGGCGCCGTCGCCGGTGCTGTCGCGCATCGGGGTGCTCTCACCACGCTGACCGTTCTCACCGCTCTCACCGCTCTGGCTCACCGAGCACTCCTCTGCATGAACTGCAGATCAGCGTAACACGCAGGCCACGCCACGCCGATGTAAGCATCGCCGGCGCAGCGCGTGCGCGTCGACGTCACACCGCCGCGCGCGGCATGGATTGCTCGCCTGCGTCCGCCGGCGTCACGGCCGAAACGGTTGTTCGTCCTTGCCGCGCACCGGGTTGGCGAGCCGGCGCGCGACCGCGTCCTGCTCGTCCTTGGTGAGCCGGCGGACGTAGACCCCGGCGGCGTCGATGCTGCGCGCGCCGAAGAACCCCTCCGACACCGCGTACTCGACCTCGATGATCATGTACGGGTCGTCGCCGATCCACATCAGCTCGTGCTTGCGGGGGATCCCGACCCACGAGGACAGCGTGAACTTGTCGCGCGATCCATCGTCGTTGAGAACGACCATGGTGATGCGTTCGGTCGCGGTCATCGGCGAGCCGACCGTAGCATCACTGGAGCCCGAGCACATCGAGCATGTCGTACCGACCGGCGGGCTGGGCGGTGACCCAGGCGGCGGCGCGCAGGGCACCGATGGCGAAGATGGCCCGCGAGGTGGCGCGGTGGCTGATCTCCAGCCGCTCGCCGGCGCCGAAGAAGTACGCCGTGTGCTCGCCGACCACGTCGCCGCCGCGGACCGCCGCCACGCCGATCTCGCCGCGCGGCCGGGGCCCGACGTCGCCGTCGCGCGCGTGGCGCTTGACCTGGTCGTAGTCGACACCGTGGCCGGCCGCGATCGCACGGGCGATCATCAGCGCGGTGCCGGAGGGTGCGTCCCGCTTGGCGCGGTGGTGAGTCTCGACGACCTCGGCGTCCCACTCCGGGCCGAGCGCGCGGGCGGCCTGGCGAACCAGGCCGAGCACGAGGTTGACGCCGAGCGAGAAGTTGGCCGCGACGACGACCGGGGCGACCCGGGACAGCTCGGCGATCGCGGCCTCGTCGGCCGGCGCGAGGCCGGTCGTGCCGATCACCGCGGCGCGCCGGAGCCGAGCGGCCGCCTGGGCGGCGTCCCGGGTCGAGGCCGGCGCCGTGAAGTCGATGTAGACGTCGCATGCGGCCAGGCCGGCGGCGAGGTCGGAGGTCGCCACCACCCCGCCGGCGACCGGCGCACCGAGCCCCGGGGCGTCGGGCCGGTCGACCGCCGCGGCGATCCGCAGGTCGTCCCGAGCGCGCGCGGCGTCCAGCAGCGCGCGGCCCATGCGGCCGGACGGGCCGAGGACACAGACGCCGGCCGGCGTCACCCCGCGGGGGTTCCCTCGGGCCAAGGTGGCGGGGGCCCCCTTCCCCCCGCTCGA
>JBGQCL010000178.1:0-21273 GCA_041495365.1 Kofleriaceae bacterium
CGACCCCGGCGCGCGCGATCGAGGTCGTCCGCTCGCAGAGTAACACTCTGCTATCCGCTCCGAGCATCGGCGCTCCCCGCTCGAGCGACCCCGCCTGACTCACGCAGCGCTGCGACCAGCCGGCGATCTGGGCGGGCGCGAAGTTCATCGCCGGCGAGCCGATGAACGCGGCGACGAACAGGTTGACCGGCGCGCGGAACAGCGCGCGCGGGGTGTCGAACTGCTGCAGCCGGCCGTCGCGCAGCACCGCGACGCGCTGGCCGAGCGTCATCGCCTCGACCTGATCGTGGGTGACGTACACCGTGGTGACGCCGAGCCGCTGGTGGAGCTGGGTGAGCTGGGCGCGCACCGTCACCCGGAGCTTGGCGTCGAGGTTCGACAGCGGCTCGTCCATCAGGAACACGCGGGGCTCGCGGACGATCGCGCGGCCCATCGCGACGCGCTGGCGCTGGCCACCGGACAGCGCCGCCGGGCGCCGGTCGAGCAGGTGGTCGAGGCCGAGCGTGCGGGCGACCCCGGCGACCCGACGATCGCGCTCGGCGCTCGGCGTGCCCCGCATCCTGAGGCCGAACGCCATGTTCTTGCGCACCGTCATCCGCGGGTAGAGCGCGTAGCTCTGGAACACCATCGCGACGTCGCGGCGCTGCGGCAGCTCCTGGGTGACGTCGGTGTCGCCCAGGAAGATCCGGCCCGCGGTGACCTCCTCGAGACCGGCGATCATCCGCAGCACGGTGGACTTGCCGCAGCCCGACGGCCCGACCAGCACGATGAACTCGCCGGGCACCACCGCGAGGTCGAGATCGCGCACGGCGTCGACCCCGCCGCGGAACCGCTTGCCGACGCCCTCGAGCCGGATCCCGGATGGCTTCACGATCATCCCTTGAGCGCACCGGCCATCAGGCCGCGCAGGAAGAACCGCCCGAGCACGATGTACACCAGCAGGGTCGGCAGGCAGGCCAGCAGCGCGCTGGCCATCGCCTCGTTGAACGGCACCGCCTGGCTGCCGGCGATGTTGTTGAGCGCGACCGTGATCGGCCAGCGGTCCTTGGTGGTCAGCAGCACGCCGAACAGGAAGTCGTTCCACGCCGAGGTGAACTGCCAGATCATCGCGACCGCGAACGCCGGCGGCGCGATCGGCAGCGCGATGTACGCGAAGCTCGCCAGCATGCCGGCGCCGTCGACCTTGGCCGCCTCGATCAGCTCCTCGGACACCCCGGCGAAGTAGCTGCGGAAGATCAGCGTGGTGATCGGCAGGCCGTAGATCACGTGGACCAGCACCAGCCCGGCCAGGCCGCCGCGCAGCCCGGTGTACGACATGGTCTGGAACATCGGGATCAGCACGGCCTGGTACGGGATGAACATGCCGAACAGGATCAGCGCGAACACGAAGTCGGCGCCCGGGAACCGCCACTTCGCCAGCACGAAGCCGTTGGCCGCCCCGAGCAGCGAAGAGATCACGCTCGCCGGCAGCGCCATCGCCACGCTGTTGCTGAACCCGTCGCGCAGCTTGGGCCACACGATGCGGAAGTTGTCGAGCGACAGCGCGTGCGGCCACTGCCACATCCGCACCACGCTGACCTCGGCGGGGCTCTTGAGCGCGGTGACCAGCAGCGCGTACACCGGCATCAGGAAGAAGCAGGCGAGCACGAACAGCGCCAGGTAGCGCGCGGTCAGCACGTACGGCGCCCACCGCGAGCGGATCCGGCCGTCGCTGCGCGGAGCCGTCACCGCCGCTCCGCCCGGACCGAATACCAGATGTACGGCACGATCACCGTCGCCACGCCGAGCAGGAGCAGCGCGGCGATCGCGGCGCCCCGCGCGTAGAACCCGCCGTCGAACGTGGTGAACCACATGTAGAGCGCCGGGGTGTCGATCTTGATGTTCTTCTGGTCCATCGCGTAGAACAGATCGAACGTCTTCAGCGAGATGTGGGCGAGGATCACGACCGCGCTCATCAGCACCGGCAAGAGCATCGGCCGGACGACGTGCCAGAACACCCGGGGCGCGTTCGCGCCGTCGACCCGCGCGGCCTCGCGGAGGTCCTCGGGCACGCCGCGCATCCCGGCGAGGAACAGCGACATGACGTAGCCCGACAGCGACCAGCCGGCGGGCAGGGCGATCGCGGCGATCGCCCACCGCGACCCGGACTTGAACCAGTCGCTGTGCCACGCCAGGCCGGCGTCGGCGAACAGCTGGTTGATCCCGGTGGTCGACTCGCCTTCGCCGTTGTCGAGCAGCCAGCGCCAGATGATCGCGGTGGCGATGAACGAGATCGCCATCGGGAACAGGTAGACGCTGCGGAACACCTGCTCGCCGGGCAGGCCGCGGTCGAGCAGGGCGGCGAGCGCGAAGCCGAGCGCCAGCGCGCCGGCGACGAACACGACCGTGAACAGCGCGATGTTGGGGACGTCGAACCGGGTGAACCGCACGTCGTCGAGCAGCGCCGCGTAGTTGGCCAGGCCGACGAAGTCATGCGCCGGGGCCAGGCCGCGCCAGCTCGACACCGAGACCCGGAGGTTCCAGCCCAGGAAGCCGTAGACGAAGATCGCGAGCGCGATCAGCGAGGGCAGGATCAACACCAGCCCCGGTCCCCAGGCGCGGATCCGTCGCATCATGATCGTGGCGGTCGAGTTCCCGCGGCCGGCGGCGCGCTACTTGGTCGCGGCGTACGCCTTGGCCACCGCGGCCGCGAACCCCGCCGCGTCGTGGCTCTCGATGAAGATACCGAGCGCGGTGTCGATCTCGGCGCCGAGCGCGTTGCTGGCCACCACGCCGTGCGTCAGCGAGCCGACGATCTTGGTCGCCGGGTCCTGCCAGTCCTTGAGCGCGGCCGCGAGGTAGCCCTGGTACTTCGACTTGTCGGCGTCGGTCCGCGCCGGCACCGAGCCCTTCTGCGGGTTGAACAGGTCCTGGCCCTCGACCGAGCCGCACTCGATCAGCCACTTCTCGGCGGCCGCCCGGTGCTTGGCGCCGACCGGCAGGGTGAACGAGTCGGACAGGAAGTCGTACACGCCGGCCGAGCCGGGCGACGCGGTGACGTCGTAGTCGGCCTGGAACTTGAGCTTCTTGGCCCCCTTGAGGTAGCCGTCGAGCCAGTCGCCCATCACGGTGTAGACCGCGGCGCCGTCGATCACGCGGTCGGCCGCCGGCTGCCAGTCCGCCGCCGCCGACTTGATGTCCGAGGCCGCGAGCACCTGCTTGAACGTGCTGAGCGCCGCGGTGACCTCGGCGCCCTTCCAGTCGGTCGTGCCGTTCCACAGCCCGGTGTACTTGTCGGGGCCGAGCTCGCCGAGCAGCACGGTCTCGAGCAGGTGCTTCTGGGTCCACGCCGGGCCGATCGCCAGCGCGGTCTTCTTCTTGGCCTTGATCGCCTGGGCCTGGGTCAGGAACTCCTTCCAGGTCTTCGGCGGGCCGGCGATGCCGAGATCCTTGAGGGTCTTGGGCACGAACCAGATCAGGTTGGCGCGGTGGATGTTGACCGGCACCGAGTAGATCTTGCCGTCGATCGTGATCGCAGCGAGCAGGCCCTTGGGCAGCTTGTCCTTCCAGCCCTGCGCCTCGTACAGCTTGGTCAGGTCCTCGACCTTGGCGGCCTTGATGTCGTCGGCGAGCTCCAGCCCGGCGTGGCGCTGGTACGAGTCCGGCGGGTTGCCGGCCTGCAGCCGGTTGGCGAGGATCGCCTTGGCGTTGGTGCCCGCGCCGCCGGCGACCGCGGCGTTGACCACGTCGATCGTCGGGTTCTTGGCCTTGAAGTCGGCGATCATCGCGTCGAGCCCCTCCTGCTCGCCGGCGCCGGTCCACCACGAGAACACCTCGACCTGATCCCGGGCGGGTTCCTTCGGCGGCTCCTTGACCGGCTCCTTCATGGCCTCCTTGGCGGGCTCTTTGGACTTGGAGCACGCGGCCACGCAGGCCACGCACATCGCGGCGGTCATCAGGCTCACGGCGATCTGGCTCGGCAGCGGTCTTGGCATGGAGCAACCTCCTACAGGCGCACACGATGCGCCCGGCGGCGCGGTCGTGTCAATCGCTGGAGCGGCGCTGATCGGACCGACCGCACGGCCGGGTGCGGGCGTGATCGGGCGTGAATGACAACGTTGTCATGCCGCTTACGCGTCGCGCGGCGATCGACGAGTTCGCTTGCCACGCACACGAGCGGCGATTCAAGATCTGCCCGCCTGACTGGCGCATGTCCTGGTGCTCGGGCGCATGCGCGACGCCAACCCCCGCCTCGAGAGGTGACCTGTGCGTGTGCTTCGATCCAAAGCGGTGATCGCGTTCGTCCTGGGCGGTAGCGCCTGCAGTAATCTTCCGGCCGAAGACGAGCCGGCCGAGCCCGCGCTCGCCGCCGCGGCCCAGGCCGCGACGCTCAACCTGACCCAGTTCGTCAACCCGTTCATCGGCACCGACGACAGCAGCTCTCCCAACCCGGTGCCCGGCGGCGCCGGCGGCAGCACCTACCCCGGACCGGTGCTGCCGTTCGGCATGGTCCAGCTCGGCCCGGACACGCCGACCGCGTCGCCGTCGGGCTACCGCAACCGCGACACCTCGATCGAGGACTTCAGCCTGACCCACTTCGACGGCGCGGGCTGCCCCAACAACGAGGACATCAACATCCTGCCGATCACCGGCGCGCTCGGCGCGTCGCCCGGCACGTCGTGGACCAGCTACGCCTCGGCCTACACCAAGGCCAACGAGTCCGCGGCCGCCGGGTTCTATCGCACCGTGCTCGACAAGTACGCGACCACGGTCGAGCTGACCGCGACCACGCGCACCGGCGTGTTCCGGCTGACCTATCCGTCGACCACCACCGCCCGGGTCCTGATCAACGCCAGTCGCAGCGCGACCGGCAGCCGCAGCGGCTCGGTCACGATCTCGGGCTCGACGATCACCGGCCAGGTCATGGCCGGCGGGTTCTGCGGCTCGTCCAAGACCTTCCCGATCTTCTTCGCGATCCAGTTCGACCGCGCGCCGACGGCGCAGGGCACCTGGTCGGGCGGCACGATCTCGAATGGCTCGGGCTCGGTCAGCGGGACCAACACCGGCGCGTTCGTCACGTTCGACACGACGTCCAACCGGGTGCTCCAGTTCGCGGTGGCGCTGTCCTACGTCAGCGCGGCCAACGCGAGCGCCAACCTCACCGCCGAGAACCCGAGCCTGGACTTCAACGCGCGCCGCACCGCCGCGGACACCGCCTGGAACACGATGCTCAACCGGGTCCAGGCCACCGGCGGCTCGACCGCCGATTCCCAGAAGTTCTACACCGCGCTGTACCACGCGTTCTCGAGCCCCAACGTCGCGAGCGACGTCAACGGCCAGTACCGCGGGTTTGACAACGTTGTCCACACCGCGAGCGGGATGACCGTCTACCAGAACTACTCGGGCTGGGACATCTACCGCTCGTGGGCGGCGCTGATGGGCCTGGTCGCGCCCGACATCATGACCGACATCGTCAAGTCGATGGTGCTCGACGGCCAGCAGGGTGGCCTGTTGCCCAAGTGGTCGCAGGAGACCGCCGAGAACTTCGTGATGACCGGCGATCCCGGCCCGATCATCGTCGCGTCGGCGTTCGCGTTCGGCGTCAAGAGCTTCGACACCGCCACCGCGCTGTCGCTGATGGACCGGAGCTCGAACAGCGGGACCACGCAGGGCAGCTCGATCCGCGGCCGCGAGTCCGGCTACTTGTCGCGGCACTTCATCGTCGAGGATCCGTCGGACTCGCTCGAGTACTCGGCGTCGGACTTCGCGATCGCGCAGTTCGCCGCCGCGCTCGGCAACACGTCGCTGGCGTCGACCTACATGGCGCGCGCCCAGTTCTGGCGCAACGTGTGGAACCCCGAGTCGTCGTACATCAGCCGGCACAACTCCGACGGCACCTTCATGACGGGCCTCGATCCGGCGAGCAGCACCGGCTACACCGAGGGCAACGCCGCGCAGTACACCTGGATGGTCACCTACGACTTCGCCGGCCTGATCGACCTGATGGGCGGGCCGGCGACCGCCAGCCAGCGGCTCGACCACCACTTCACCCAGGTCAACGGCGGGCTGACCACGCCGTTCTTCTACATCGGCAACGAGCCCGAGCACGGCGTGCCCTGGGCCTACAACTTCGCGCGCAACCCGGCCGGCGCGGCGCGCGCGGTGCACAAGGTGATGGCGGACGGCTTCAACACCACCGCGGGCGGGCTGCCCGGCAACGACGACCTCGGCGCGACCTCGGCGTGGTACGTGTGGGCCGCGCTCGGCATGTACCCGGCGACCCCGGGCGCCGACACGCTCGCGATGCACGGCCCGTCGTTCCCCTCGATCCTGATCCAGCGCGCGGCCGGCAACGTCACGATCTCGGCGAGCGGGGTCAGCGCGACCAACGCGTTCGTCCAGGGCGTGACCGTCAACGGCACCGCGACCACCCACAGCTTCATCCGCTACCCCGACATCGCGGCCGGCGGCTCGCTGACCTACACGATGGTCGCCAGCCCGAGCAGCTGGGGCACCGGCGCCGGCGACGTCCCGCCGAGCTTCACCGCGGGCGCGCTGCCGCCGACCCCCGCCCCGGCGCTGGGCACGAACCTCGCGCTCGGCCGCACCGTCACCGCGTCGGCGGCGTGCGCGACCACCGAGGGCGCGGCCAACGCGGTCGACGGCAGCGTGGCCAACAACAGCAAGTGGTGCTCGGGGACCGCGGGCGCCAACCTGCAGGTCGACCTCGGCGCGGCCCAGACCGTCGGTAGCTTCGTGGTCAAGCACGCCGGCCTGGGCGGCGAGACCACCGGGTGGAACACCGGCGCGTTCGCGATCGACACCAGCACCGACGGCGTCACCTTCACCACGGTGGTCAACGTCAGCGGCTTCCGGTCGAGCCGCACGTTCCACCCGATCGCCCCGCGCAGCGCGCGGTTCGTCCGGCTGCGCAGCCTGACGCCGACCAACAACGGCAACACCGCGACCCGGATCTACGAGCTCGAGGTCTATGCGTCGCCGGGCACGACCCGGACCGGCGCGGTCCCGTCGGGGATCGCCGGCAAGTGCGTCACCGACGCCGGCGGCGCCACCGCCAACGGCACGGCGATCACGCTGTCGACCTGCAACGGCTCGGCGTCGCAGACCTGGCAGTCGTCCGGCGACGGTACGCTGCGGATCGCCGGCAAGTGCATGGACGTCACGGCGGGCGGCACCGGGAATGGCGCCCGGATCGAGCTGTCCGACTGCAACGGCGGCGGCGCCCAGCAGTGGTACTGGAACTCGGCGAGCAAGTCGCTGGTCAACCCCGCGTCGCAGCGCTGCCTCGACGACCCGTCGAGCTCGACCACCGATGGCACCCAGCTGCAGCTGTTCGACTGCAACCTGACCGCCGCGCAGCAGTGGACGCTGCCGTAGCGAGCCCGCCTTACACAACCGCGTTAGAAACGGGTGATTGGCTCACTGCGCTATCGCCGTGACAGAACGAGAATCGGCTGCCGCAGGGAGCCGGTCCCGCGGCTTGCTTCTTGCGCTCGACTACCGCATCAGGACGCGGGTCAGCGCACTCGCGAGCGCATGCACCGGATCGTCGACCATGCCGGCCGCGCGCCAGGCGACGAAGCCATCCGGGCGCACCAGGGCTGCGCCGGACGAGGTCAGCCCGTAGGC
Organism: Kofleriaceae bacterium; assembly: GCA_041495365.1. Taxonomy (GTDB): domain Bacteria; phylum Myxococcota_A; class Polyangia; order Haliangiales; family Haliangiaceae; genus JABFXX01. Next base: position 7,630 of record JBGQCL010000178.1, read on the forward strand.
GGCCGCGAACTGTCCTTCGTGATCGCTCAGGCCGTCACGGCCGACGACGTGGGCCTCGAGCTCGAGGCCGGCGATGTCTCGCGCGACCGACCGCGCGGCGTCGGCCCAGCCTGCGCCGTCGGGAGCGGCGATCACGACGAACGCCCGACCGAACCGATCGATCGTCGAGATCGGCTGCCCGTCCTGCTCCAGCCAGAGGTGAGGCGCGCGCGAGCCCGGTCGCCCGAACGACAGGTGGGGACCTTCGTGGACGCGATCGCGGTCGTCTTCGGACAGGATCGCCGGCGAGCGATACAGATAGCCCAGCTCGATGTTGAAGTCGTTCGCCAGCGGCTGGTAGTCCTTCGCGCCCAGGTACGTCGCCGAGCGCGTCACGTACCGCGTGTATGCTTGCTCGACCGTGAAGGCCGCCACGGGACGCCGCTCCTGGTCGTAGGTCGACAGCAGCTCGGGGCCCGCCACGCCGTTCAGCACGAGCGCGAGCTTCCACGCCAGGTTGTGCGCGTCGTGAATGCCGGTGTTGCCGCCATATCCGCCGTTGGGCGGCATCAGGTGGGCCGCGTCGCCGGCGAGAAACACGCGCCCGTCGCGAAACCGCCGCGCGACGTCCGAGGTCGCGCGCCAGCGGGTGACGCCATCGATCGTGACCGGGAGGTCCGGCACGCCGACGGCCGCGCGCACGAGCTCGATCAGCCGGGGCTCGCTGACGTCACTGGCCGGGCTCGCGGCTTCGGGCCTCGACGTGTCGCCCACCGTGTTGACGGCGAGGAAGCCCGAGCCAGCGTCCCTGTCCAGCCGGAAGAAGCCCGAGAGCTCGGCGTTCTTGACGTAGATGACGCTCATCGGCTTCTTGCCGGCGATCAGCGGCGCCATCGGCGCGTGGAAGTAGATCGTGATGCTGTTGGAGAACACGCCCCGGCCGTCGAACTCGATCCCGAGCAACTCACGCACCTTGCTGCGCGCGCCATCGGTGCCGACGAGGTACTTCGCCCGCAGCTGCCGCTCGCGTCCGGTCGCGACGTCTCGCACCGTGGCCACGACGCCGCCTGCGTCCTGCGCCAGGCCCACGACGGCCGTGCCCTCGAGCACGCGCGCGCCGGCCCGCTCGGCCCGCGCGCGAAGGATCGGTTCGAGCCCGGGTTGCGTGATGAACAGTTGGCGGCACGGGCTCAGCGCGTTTACGCCTTCGTTGAGGCTCGGAATGATGCCCGCCACCTCGCCCCCGGCCAGCGTGTGCACCATCACGATCGCGCCCTCGGGCTCGAACTCTCGCAGCGACTGGAGCCGCACTGCCTCCTCGATGCCCGCCGCGCGGAACAGCTCCAGCGTCCGCATGTGAAAGAACGCCGCCCTCGGCAGCTGCGACCCGCTACTCAGCGGCTCGACCGCGAGCGAGGCGACGCCGTGCTGCGCGAGAAACACCGCTGTCGACAGCCCCACCAGGCCGCCGCCCGCCAGCAGGACCGGAACCTCATCGACGTCCTGGAGTGGATCCGTCATGAGCGCGGATCGTGCGCCGACTCGCGGTGGCGGGTCAATGGCCGCCGGGCCGACTGCGGGCTCAGAGCAGCGACAGATCCAGCGTGGCCTGCCAGATGTCGGTCGGGCCGAGCACGCCGACCAGCCACGGCTCGTCGGCGGACAGCCGGCTCGAATACCAGGTCACCAGGAAGCGATCGCGCTCGATCGGCGCGACCCCGGCGTAGGCGGTGTCGCCGGCCGATGGCAGCTCGCCGCGCTCGACGATCTCCAGGTCGCCGCCGTCGAGATCGCCGGTGAGCTCGTAGAGCGCGGTGCGCTTGCGCGCCGCGGGCTCGAGCAGGTGCTTGCGCGCGACCACGAACAGGCGCCCGCGGTCGAAGAACGCGACCGGCCCGTCGAGCCGGACCCCGCGCAGCTCGCGCGAGCAGTCCCAGGTGGCGAACGGCGGAGCCGCCCAGCAGACCCGGGTGCGCAGCCGCCCGGCGTTGCCGAACAGCTCGGCGTTGTTGCCGTCGAGCCGGACCAGCGCGAGCAGCTTGCCCGACGGGACGAACACCAGCTCGGTCTCGAGCGGGGTGTCCTCGGCCCGGCCGTAGATCCGCGACACGTCGGCCCAGTGCGTGCCGTCGGTCGACGAGAACAGCTGGACGCTGCGGTCGCCGTCCTCGTAGGCGGCGGTGTAGTGGACGCCGCGGGCGTCGTCGCGGATCCGCCAGAAGCTCCAGCGCTCGGGGCCGATCGGCGCGAGCGGGCCCCACGTGCTGCCGCCGTCGGGCGACACGCTGGCGACGGCGATCGTGTCGACGTCGCTGTCGCGCAGCGAGACGACCTGCCGGCGGGTCAGCGCCTTGATCGCGAGCTTGCTACCGACCTGGTAGAAGCTCGGATCGCGCAGGTCGCGGCCCTCCGGCGCGGGGATCACCGCGAGCAGCTGCCAGGCGCTGCCGTGGTCGCTGGACCGCAGCACGCGCAGCGAGCTGTTCGGCCCGAGGATCTGGCTGGTCGCGGTGCGATGGACCAGGTAGGTCGCACCTTCGAACACCGTCAGGTCGGTGTTCTCGTTGTGCACGCAGATCTGGGTCCGGCAATCGACCGCGACGGCGTGGACACCGTCGACGACCACGCGCGCATCGCTCAACCACCCGGGATGGCCGCACGCGGCGACCAGCGCCAGCACAACACAACCTCTCATGACCTCCTGTTATGACATCGTCACCGTCACGACGCGATTTGGATCTGTGTTGCGACGAAATTGTCACCGTGACGAGTTAGACGCGGCTGGCTGGGCGGGGTTCGGGTATGTTGCGGCCCGCATGTTCCCCACCACCATCGCCGGCAGCCTGCCGAAACCCGCCTGGCTCGCCGAACCCGACCGCCTGTGGGCGCCGTGGCGCCAGTCCGGCGCCGAGCTCGCCGCCGCCAAGCTCGACGCGACGCTGCTGGCGGTCAAGCTGCAGGAGGACGCCGGCATCGACGTGGTGGGCGACGGCGAGCAGTCGCGCCAGCACTTCGTGCACGGCTTCCTCGAGCAGCTCGCCGGCATCGACTTCGAGCACAAGATCGAGATCGGCATCCGCGCCAACCGCTACAAGGCGATGGTCCCGGTCGTCACCGGGGCGCTGCACGCCCGCGGCCGGGTGCACGAGGCCGAGGCCCGCCACGCCCGCGCGCACACCCAGCGCAAGCTCAAGTTCACGCTGCCCGGCCCGATGACGATCGTCGACACCATCGCCGACCAGCACTACGGCGATCGGGTGAAGCTGGCGATGGCGTTCGCCGACGCGCTCAACGCCGAGGCCCGCGCGCTCGAGCGCGACGGCGTCGACCTGATCCAGTTCGACGAGCCGGCGTTCAACGTCTACATGGACGACGTGGTGAGCTGGGGGATCGAGGCGCTGCACCGCGCGATCGACGGCCTGACGTGCACGACCGCGGTGCACATCTGCTACGGCTACGGCATCAAGGCCAACATCGACTGGAAGGCCACGCTCGGCGGCGAGTGGCGGCAGTACGAGAAGATCTTCCCGGCGCTCGCGGCCAGCCGGATCGACCAGGTGTCGGTCGAGTGCCGCAACGCCAAGGTGCCGCCGAGCCTGCTCGGCCTGCTCGACGGCAAGGACGTGATGGTCGGCGTGATCGACGTGGCGAGCGACGAGGTCGAGACCCCCGAGCAGGTCGCCGACACGATCGAGCTCGCGGCGCGGCACGTGCCGAAGCACCGGATCATCGCCAGCACCAACTGCGGCATGGCGCCGATGCGGCGCGACATCGCGTACGCCAAGCTCGCCGCGCTCGGCCGGGGCGCCGCGCTCGCCCGCGCGCGGCTGGGCTGACCCCGCCGGGGCGGCGCGCCGTGATCCGCGGCGCTATCATCGCGCCATGCGCAGCCTCGCGGTCGTCAGCTTGCTCGCCGCCGGCGCCGCGTTCGCGGGGCCGGTGCGCGCGCCGTTCCACGTCACCTACGACGCCGATCACCTCGATCTCGACGGCCACGTGCTGCGGTTCCAGATGTCGCGCCCGGCGGGCGGCGCCGAGCTGACCGCGATCGGCGAGGACGGCCAGCCGCTCGGCACCGGCTCGGCCCGCTACGACCACCCGCCGCCCGGCACGTGGCTATCGGTGTCGTGGACCCAGCCGGCCGACGCCCGCGTGCTCAAGCTCCAGCTCCGCGCGGTGTCCGCCGATGGCCTGGTCACCCGCGTCGAGCTGATCCCGTGGTCGGTCGCGATCGACCACGAGGACGTCAACTTCGCGACCCGCAGCGCGGCGATCGAGCCGGCCGAGGAGGCCAAGCTCGACGCCAGCCTGACCCGGATCGGCGAGGTGGTGAAGCGCTCGGAGAAGTTCGTGAAGATGGAGCTCTACGTCGCCGGTCACACCGACACCGTCGGACCGGCCGGCAAGAACCTCGCGCTGTCGCTCGACCGGGCGCGCGCGATCGCCGCGTACTTCCGGCGCAAGGGGCTCGCGCTGCCGATCGTGTTCGCCGGGTTCGGCGAGCAGGTGCTCAAGGTCAGCACGCCCGACGAGACCGACGAGCGCCGCAACCGCCGCGCCGACTACGTGATCGCGCCGCGCGGCGCGCCGCCGCCGTTCAAGGGCCCGTACGTCAGGGCGCGCGTGTCCTGGAAGCAGCTGCCGTAGGCCGCGGCGGCAGGCTCACCGGGCGAGGACATCTCCAGAAGCTCATCTGTGGTCGTCGAGCGAGCTACCGAACCGGATGACGTTCCCGTCGAGATCAGCGACCTGCATCTCGCGCATGCCCCACGGCTTGTTGCCCGGCGGCGACCTGATGATCGCACCCTTGCGCACGATCTCGGCATAGAGCCGATCGACGTCCGGCGTGAAGATCATCAGCCATGATCCGGGGCTGCCCTGGCAATCCTGGCACATGAACAGCTCGGCGTCGCCGCGCCCCACGGCGCCGAAGTCAGGCGGATCGCCGTGCTCCCATTTGATCTCGAAACCGAGGGCATCGTGGTAGTAGCGCTGGCTGGCACGGAGGCTGCGGACGTAGAGGATCGAGCGCGGACACGACAGCTCGCCGTGCCGGGCGCACACCCGGGCCGTCTCGACGAGCGCATCGTTGCGCTCGTCGGCGGTGTGCTTGCATCCCACCAGCGCTCTGACGATGACAAGCGGCTCAAGCTAGCGTGGCTTGAGCGCGAGCTTGAACATGGATCTAGTCGGTACGACCGTTACCGCAAGGAACGCGACGAGTTACGCGCCTATCTGGGCATTGCCGCGATTGCGTCATCAGAAACCACGGCGATAAGGGACGAATCCGACCCTCCAGTGGGTGCGGCACCGGTGAACGGCGAACCGACGGAGTAGAGCACGATCGGCCACCGATGCCGTAACCAACTGTAATTCTTAGACCGGTAGCGCCTTTCTCGACGGTTGACCAGTTGCCGGCCTGCCTTGCGCTGAGCAACTGTCATGGCGCTGGGTTCGAGCGATGACGACACGAACAGAGAGGGCGGGATCTCCATGGCGCGACGCCGCTAACGCGTAGCTGTCGCCCGCTGGTCGTGCTCCGGGTCGCCATGCGGCCTAGGTCTGCCGGCTCTCTTGCCGTGCGCACTTGAGCAGCCGCTCCGTGACCCACGCGGACAGCGAGATGCCGGCGCTCGTCGCGGCGGCCTGAAACTCGACCATGTGGGACTCGGCGACGCGGACGCGGAGGTGCGCCTCCTTGCGTGCGTCGGCGGGCTTTCTTCGTTTGATCGTTGCCATGCCGCACTAATGTATTCCACCAGAACCACAAGTCAAGACCGACGGAGCGACATGATCCCGCTTGCCAGCCGCGCGCTAATGTATTACGTTAGAGCTCATGGAGACGACGACGAACGCACGAGAGGAGCGCGGCAGGCAGATCGCCAGCTCCGCTCAGATCCGGCGGGTCGGCCGACGCTGGGCTGTCCCCAGCCAGTCGCGCGCATCGGAGCGCTACCTCGTCGACATCGAGGAGTCGGCCTGCACCTGCCCCGACTACGAGGAGCGCCGCAGCGCCTGCAAGCACGTGCACGCGGTCTACTACTGGATCGCCTGGGGCCGTGACGTGGGCGCGGACGGCAGCGTGACCGAGACGATGACCATCCGGCGCAAGAGCTACGCGCAGCCTTGCTGGCGCACGTACAACGCGTCCCAGATTCACGAGCGCGAGTACGTCGAGCGGCTGCTCATGGCGCTCTGCGCCGGCCTCGTGCAGCCCGCGCGCAAGCCCGGCCCGGGTCGCAAGCCGCTGCCGATCGCGGACGTCGTGTTCGCGGTGGTCATGAAGGTCTTTCTGGCCATGTCGAACCGGCGCGCTCAGTCTGACCTGCGCGACAGCGCCGCTCGGGGCAGCGTCCGCACCGTTGGGCACTTCAACACGATCTCCAACTTCCTGGCGGACACGGCGTCGACGGAGATCCTGACCTCGCTCGTCGAGCAGTCCGCCGCGCCGCTCTGCGCGATCGAGAACGGCCAGTACGCGATCGACTCCACGGCTTTCTCGACGGTGACGTACGATCGATGGTTCGATCAGAAGCACGGCAAGCTCTGCGCGGCGCACCCGTGGGTCAAGCTGCACGTCATGGTCGGCACGGTGACCCACGCGATCACCAGTGCGCGCGTGACGTCCGAGGGCGACTGCCCGCAGCTACCGGAGCTCCTCCGACGGACCCGCGCGCACCACGACGTGCGCGAGGTCAGCGCCGACAAAGCGTACAGCTCCGTCGACAACCACGACGTGCTGGACTCGTTCAGCGTCGAGGCGTTCATCCCGTTCAAGGTCAACGCGGTGGTCAACCCCAAGGCCCCGGTCTGGTCGCGCCACCTCTGCGAGTTCACGCTCAACCAAGAGCGGTTCCTGCAGCACTACCACCGTCGGTCGAACGTGGAGACGACGTTCGCCATGATGAAGGCCCGCTTCGGCGCCGCGGTCGCGTCGCGGCTGCCGACGGCGCAAGTCAACGAGGTCCTCGCGATGTGCGTCGCGCACAACCTGTGTTGCCTCACCAAAGCCATCTTCACCGCAGGGCTTGCGCCCGCGTTCTGGCAGGACGCGCCCGCCCAGCTTCCCGAGGAGCAACCATGAGCGATCTGACCGCGAAGGAACAGAAGGCCGTCCGCACCGCGCTGCGCTTTCTGCGGCTGCGCGTCGGCGCGTGGGGGCCGCTGGCCAAGGCGCTCCGATACGAATGGGACAGCATCCAGAAGGTCGCGACGGGGAAACGCCGGTCACGCCCGCGCTGGCGCTGCGCGTCGCCCGGTTCGCGGGCGTGCCGATGGACGAGCTACTCGCGGGCCGGTGGCTGTCGCCGCGTACATGCCCGCACTGCGGGCATCCGCCGGACGACTTCGTGGACGAGGACACGATGGTCGGGTAGGCGCGGTACGTGCGATCGTCAAGGCTAGGCTTGGCCGGGTCGGCAAATGACCCGCCGTTCACCTTCGAAGCATGCTCGTGAGGTTACACATGGCGATCAGGGACGAACGAACCGCCTTCGGCGCCGGATCCTCGGCCAAGGATGTGCTGCCGAACCATGTCGGGCACCGCGATCCCGCGCGCAGTACGGTCAGCACGTCCTTCGCGTGCGCGGCGGTGCGACCCTCGGTCCCGGGCATCTTCCCAGGTGTGTTGCATGGCCATCAAGAACTCCTGCTCGTCGGAGGTTCGGGACCCAAGCGATCGAAATCACTGGCACGTGATCCGGGTTCAAAGAGCCGCACCCAACTCGTTTCGCTGCGGCCTCGAACGCGCTAGGCTGCGTCCTCGACGTGGGAGGACACAAGTATGACCACCAACTACGAAATATACCTCGACGGGGTCCATGCCACGGATCTCCCGCTGGGTGTTCTTCGTGATCTGGTTGACCTGCTCCTCGACGGCGCAAGTCGGGCCGCGCGTCTCGCGGTAGAGGGACGAAGCAGCGCTCGTGGAACCGCACCCTGGTGGCTCGGCGAATCGAGTGAACTTCGGATGACCGCCTTGCGCGAAGGGTCCCTCGCGATTGATATCGCAGCTCGGCCGCTCTCCGAAGTGGCCCCAGCCATCTTCGGCCCGAGCGCCGGGACGGAAGCGACAGTAGCGCCGGGGGAGACGGCTTTCGACTTGCTGATGAGCGCGATCGATGACGCGCTCCATGGGCGGAGAGATAGCGATCGCCTTGACTACGGCATGCTTCAGATGTTGACGAAGTCGAAGTCGATCTTCGGGCGCGGAGCAACACGGCTGCGTATCTCGCGGGGCGAGCGCTTGACGATCGAGTTTGGTGAGGAGGAAGTCTCGACCTTTCAGAAGCTCGCGCTGGAGACTCCTGCGCCGAAGGTCGACCGAGTTGTCGGAGTGCTCGACTCGCTCACCATGAGCACGCGTACCACCGTGCTCAAGCTCACCGACGGGCTTGCATTGAAGGGAAACATTGGCGCAAGCATCGACCTGGAATCGATCAAGGGTCTGCTTGGAACTAAGGTCGCTGTCGAGGGAGCAGTTACGTTTCGGCCGTCCGCTCGACCCCTGCGAATCGAGATCGATTATGTTGCTGCGGCAACAAAGCAGGACATCTTGTGGACTCGAATACCGCGGGGCGAGCTGGGACAGCAGCTCGCACTTCCGGTCGACGATCTCTCCTCGTACTTCGGGCAGTGGCCCGGCGATGAGGATGACGAACAGGTCTTCGCTGCACTCAAAGAACTCGCGTGAAGCTCGCGGGCGAACAACTCGTGCTCGATACTAACATTCTTCTCCACTTGCTCCGTGGGAAGAAGGCTGCAGAGTTCATCGAGCGCGAATACCGCATCACCGGGACGAGATCCAGCAGCCGGTCGATCGAGAGCTCGCCGCGCGCGACCGCCGCGTGCAGGTCCTCGACCAGCATCATGCGCTCGGCCGGGGTCGTCGCCGCGGCCCGGGCGATCGCGGTGCCCGGGGTCAGCAGGATGCGCGCCATCGCGGGGTCGACCGCCGAGCGGTAGTAGCCGACCCCGTCGGCGTTGAGCAGGACCCAGCTCGGGCAGCGGCGGGCCTCCGCCCCCGCCGCGCCGAGCGCGAACGACGCTCCGGGGGTCGACAGCGTGACGCAGTCGCGGAAGCTCGCGGTCGCGGTGCCGGAGCGGACGCAGACCGGCACGGTCCATGGCGCGGGCCCCGGATCGGCGACGCCGGCCGGCAGCGAGCGCTGCTGGGTCAGCTCGATCCGCGGCGGCTCGCCGGCGGGGCAGCGCAGCTCGGCGGCGATCCGGGGCACGCCGGGCCGGTCCAGGAACCCGCGCATCGCCGCCGCGACCGCCGGCCCGAGGTGGTCTGCGGCGTCGCGCAGGAAGTCGTCGGCCGACGCATTGCCCCAGGCGTGGGCGCGCAGGTACGCCTGGATGAAGCGCTGCCAGACCTTCGGCCCGACCGAGGACTCGAACATGCGAAACACCGAGGAGCCCTTGTAATAGGTGATGTCGTTGTCGAACGACGCCTGGATCGCGCTGCGCGTGGTGACCGGCTGCCAGATCGCCCGGGCCGCGAGCGTCTCGTCGCTGGCCATCGCGCGCGCCGCGAGGTCGATCCGCGCGTCGCGCACCCGCCAGGTCGGCTCGGCGGCCTCGGTGATGTTCATGTCCGACCACTGGCCGAGCGCCTCGTTGAGCCAGGTGTCGTCCCACCACGCCATGGTCACGAGATCGCCGAACCAGTAGTGCGACAGCTCGTGCGCGAGGATGGTCGCGTACCGGCGCTTGCGGCCGCGCGTCGCCTGATCGGGCCGGATCAGCGTCAGCGGCTGCCCCATCGCGACGATCCCCGGGTGCTCCATCGTGCCCCAGAACCGCGGCACCACCGCGACATCGAGCTTGCCGTAGGGGTACGGCATGTCGAAGTAGTCCTCGAGCGCGGCGACGACCCGCGGCGTGACCTCGCGGGCGTAGCCGAGCTCGCCGGCGCGTCCCCGGGGCGTCACGAACCGGATCGGCGTGGCGATCCGCCCCGCCGTTCCGCCGTCGATCAGCTCGAACGGACCGACCACGAACGCCACCAGGTAGCTCGGCAGCGGGCGGGTGGCGGCGAGCTCGACGCGCTTCATGCCGCCGGGCTCGGGGGTCTCGCGCTCGACCGGCGCGTTGCCGAGCGCGACGTGGTCGGCCTTGACATGGAACGTCAGCTGCCACGGCACCTTGTAGCTCGGCTCGTCGAAGCACGGGAACGCGCGGCGCGCGTCGATCGGCTCGAAGAAGCTGTACACGTACGCGTCGTTGCCCTCGCGCACGCTGTAGATCCCGCGGCTGCGCTCGCGGTCGATCGGCGCGGTGAACGCGAGGTCGATCGCGAGCCGGCCGGGCGCGAGCGGGCGATCGACCGTGAGCCCGATGACGTCGCCGCCCGCGATCACGCGCGCGGGCGCGCCGTCGAGCTCGGCGCGCGCGATCGCGAGCCCGCTGGCATGGAGCCAGACGATCCGCGCCGGCCGCACGACCTCGGCGGCGATGTGCACGCGACCGGCGGCCGGCGGCCGCTCGGGCACGATCGTGAGATCGAGCGCGTAGCTCGTCGGGCGGACGTCGCCGGGCAGCCGGAGCTCGGGTGGCGGCGGATCGGGGACCGCCGCCGCGGGCGCCGATGTGTGGACAGGTGGTGCCGCGGGGAGGGGCCGGGCGCGCTCGGCGGACGAGCAGGCGGCGAGTACGACCAGGAGGCCAGCACGCATGCGCGGACGATACGCGAAACCACGCGCGCGGCCCGTCGATCGACCGCCGGCAACGCCCGGCAACGCGGCGCTTTCTCCTGCGTGTCGCGTGTAACGGTGCCTGGTTCGCGGAACGTTCTGATCCCGCGCCACGCGAGGATCGCCGGCGCGATCGCCGTGTCAGCACGCACATCGCCCACATTTCCGACGACGCTGCGCTCACAGACGTCCCAAATTTGCACATGCCCGAAACCATGGGATGTTAGTCCAGCCACAGCGGTGCACGGCGCGATCTGGGTACGCTGAGGCATGCGAAGCGGGTGGATCTTGATCCTCGGCCTCGTGGGCTGCGTGGGGCAGATCGAGGAGGGCGCCGGCAGCGACGTGACCCCCCCGAACGCCGATCCGCAGGCGGGGTGCGCGATCGCGTGTCACGGCGCGGACACCAGCAACGCGCCGCCCAGGAGCAACTCGGGCGTCACCGCCACCACGGCGCGCCCGGTCGGCGCGCACCAGGCGCACCTGGTCGCGTCGCCGGCGTGGCACCGCGCGGTCGAGTGCGGCGACTGCCACGTCGTGCCGGCGACCGTCGACGCGCCCGGCCACATCGACGGCGACGGCGTCGCGGAGGTGACCTTCAGCGCGCGCGCCGGCGGCACCGCCTCGTCGTGGAACGGCACGAGCTGCACGGCGGGCTGCCACGGCCAGGCCGCGTGGGGCGGCAACGCCTCCTCGCCGGTCTGGACGCGGGTCGACGGCTCGCAGTCGACGTGCGGCAGCTGCCACGGCGTGCCGCCGCCGCCGCCGCACCCACCCGGGAACAACTGCGCGACGTGCCACCCGACCATGGAGGAGAACTCGCTCAACTTCCGCGATCCGGACAGCCACATCAACGGCGTGATCGACGTGGTCGACCAGTCCGCGACCGGCGGCTGCATGTCGTGTCACGGCACGGCGAGCAACGCGGCGCCGCCCAGGGACCTGCACGGCAACACCGCGACGACGGTCGCCACGGTCGGCGCGCACCAGGCCCACCTGAAGACCTCGACCTGGCACCACGCGGTGGTGTGCACGAGCTGCCACGTCGTGCCGCAGACGGTCACGTCGCCGGGCCACATCGACGGTGACAACATCGCCGAGGTCAAGTTCGACACCCTGAACCCGGCCGGCGTCTACACCAGGGCGACCGCGACCTGCTCGACGATGTACTGCCACGGCAACGGCCGCGGCGGCAACGGCACGATCGCGTTCACCCGGGCCGGGCCGCTCGCCTGCACCGCGTGCCACAGCACCAGCGGCACCAACATGTCGGGCCACCACCGGACCCACCTCGGCGGCGAGGTCAACCTGCGGTGCAACGCGTGCCACTCCCAGGTCGTCGACCAGAACATGAACGTCACCAACGCCGATCTCCACGTCAACGGCGTGCACGAGGTCAAGATGGCGAACGGGACGTGGAACGCGACCGCGCGGACGTGCTCGAACACCGGCTGCCACGGCACCAAGAGCTGGTGAGCGGCGGATCGTTTCTTGGGGCACCCGGGACACGCACGTCCGGTGTACATTCCGTTCGATGGCTCACGTCCTCACCGTGATCGCAAAGCTCCGGGCGGCGAAGGGCAAGGGCGACGCGCTCGCAGCGCTCCTGGTCGAGCAGGCCGCCGCGGTGCGCGCGAGCGAGCCGGGCTGCCTGGTCTATCGCATGCACCGCTCGACCCGGGATCCCGAGCTGTTCCTGGTCTACGAGACCTACGCCGACGAGGCCGCGCTGGAGGCGCACCGCACGGCGCCCCACCTCGCCGCGTTCCGCAAGCGCCGCGAGCAGGAAGGGCTGACCGAGGGCGCCGTCGAGGTCGACGTGCTTCGCTCGCTCACCGACTGACGCGACCGGCCGGCGCCGCGGCTCGCCGCGCGCTACTTGCCCTGGAACCGGGGCGGACGCTTCTCGACGAACGCCGTCGCGGACTCGCGGTGGTCGGCGGTGGTCATGCAGCTGATGTGACGCCACGCCTCGTTGTCGAGGCACTCGGCGAGCCCGGCGTGCTCGGCCAGGTTGAGGTTGGCCTTGATGTGGCCGAACGTCACGGTCGGTCCGCTCGCCAGCTCGCGGGCGAGCTCGCGGCCGGCCGCATCGACCTGATCATCGGCGACCACGCGCGTGACCAGGCCGAGCTCCAGCGCCTGTCGCCCGGTGAGGACCGGCGAGGTCAAGTACAGCTCGCGGGCGCGCGCGGTGCCGAGCAGCTGGGTCAGGAAGTACGTCCCGCCGAAGTCGCCCGACAGCCCGACCTTCGCGAACGCGGTGGTGATCTTCGCCGACTCCCCCGCGACGCGCAGATCGCAGGCCAGCGCGAGCGCCAGCCCGGCCCCGGCCGCGGCACCGGCGATCGCGGCGATCGTCGGCTTGGGCATCTCGTGCAGCAGTCGCGACGCCTCCATCCGCGTGCGCAGGCCGTGGACGGCGTCGTGCATGCTGCGGTCCGGCGCCTGGGCCTCGGCCATCGCCTTGACGTCGCCGCCGACGCAGAACGTGCCGCCGGCGCCGGTCAGCAGCACGGCGCGGACCTCGCGGGCCTGCGCCGCGCGCTGCAGCGCCTCGACCAGCTGGCCGCACAGCTCGCTGTTGAGCGCGTTGCGCCGGTCCGGGCGGTTCAGCACCACGGTCAGCAGTCCATCGTCCAGCTGTTCCAGCACGAGCTTGGTCTGCGCTGCGGTCATGGCGCCTCCTTGCGGCGGGCCGCGACTCTATCACGCAGCCGCCGCGCCCCCGGCGCGCCTCGTGCGCTGCGCGATGGTCCGCCGGCCCCGGGCTGCGCTACACATCGAGGGTGCGCACGCTCGCGTGGACGGTCCCGGCAGCGCTGGCGGTCGCGCTGGCGGGCTGCGCGCGCTGGCTCCCGGCACCGGAGCCGATGCGCTCGATGACCTGGCCGCAGCGAGCCGCCGGCCACGCGCGCTGCCTGGTGGTGTTCCTGCCCGGCCTGGGCGACGACGCCGACGACTTCGC
>JBGQCL010000179.1:0-21273 GCA_041495365.1 Kofleriaceae bacterium
CTTGCGCCCCGGCGCTCCCGTCCCCATCCTGATCGGTACACCATGGACATCCAAAACGTCGGGGGCACGCCGGGTGGGACGCGCACGTTCCTGCTCGGCATGATCATGGCGATCGCCGGTGGCTACCTGCTGTTCCAGCAGGTGTCGGTCGGCGGCGGCTACTGGAGCTGGGCCATGTTCGGCGGTGCCGGGCGCAGCTTCGGGATCACGTTGCTGCCGCTGCTGCTCGGCATCGGCATCCTGTTCGCCAACGGCAGGTCGCTGGTCGGGCGGGTGCTGACGTTCGGCAGCGCGCTGGTCATCGTCGTCGGGATCATCGCGAACCTCGACATCCACTTCCAGACCACGTCGCTGTGGAACCTGCTCATCATGCTGGTGCTGCTGGTCGGCGGCATCGGCCTGGTGGTGCGCAGCGCGATGCCGATGCCGATGCCGCGGCCGGGATCCGAACGCGCCGCGCCCGGGACGGACCCGCCGCCCGATCGTTGAGCCCGTCGAGCCCGTCGGTCACGGGGCGTCGGTCCTGGGCTTCGGCTTCTTCTTCCTGGCCGGCCTGGCCTTGGCCGCCGCGGTGTCGGTCGGCTTCTGATCGTCGGTCTTCGCCGGCTCGACCCTGGGTGGCGCGGGTGCCGGGGGCACGATCTTCTTGTAGGCGGTGCCGCTGCCCGGCGCGTCGATCGCGAGCCCCTCGTGCAGCACGATCAGCTTCCACGCCGCGCCGTCCTTCTCGTACACCGCGAAGCTGCGCAGCGGCAGCGGATCCTCGCCGTCGGCGACCCGGGTGACCGGCGCGCTGAGCCACGCCAGCTGCCCGTCCGGCGTGACCGCCGCGGTGATCTCGCCGCTGACCGCCTCGCGGACGTTGGCCTTGATCCGCGCCTTCCACAGCTGCTTGATCGCCTGCTTGCCGTGCGCGACCTGCCCTGCCGTCGGGCCGGCGTAGATCGCGTCGCTCTGGCTCATCAGCTCGATGCCCCAGCTGTCCTGGTCGAGCAGCCCCTTCTTCCAGTCCGCGATCACGCCCGCGGCGGCCGGATCGACCTTGCCCCGGGTGGCGGCGCCGGGCGGGACGATCGCGTCGCGCGCCGACTCGGCCTTCGCGCGCGCGGCGCTCGGCACCAGCGCGAGCGCGGCGGTGGTCACCGACCACAGGTCCGAGGCATTCGACAGGATCGCGGTCACCGCGATGGAGTGGCGCTCGAAGTGGACGACGTCGAACGCCCACGCCGAGCGGCCGCCCGGCGACACCGCCACGGCGAGCGCGGTCGACCGCAGCTGCGGGCGCTTCTTGGCCCGGGGATCGATGACCTTGCCGAGCGCGACCAGCGCGTCGGAGCGCGTCGCCATCGCGTCGGCGCGGCGCGGCCCGAGCACGGTCAGCGGATCGGCGAGCAGCGAGAACATCGAGTCGATGCTGCCGCGATCGATGGTCTGGAAGATCTCGACGACCAGGCCCTTGGCGTCCTTCTCGACGGTGCGCGCGTCGACCGCCGGCGCGGCCGGCGCGGCGGGCGGCGGGCCGCCGCCACCACACGCGGCGGCGAGCAGCCACACTGCGCCTAGCGCGCGGCGCGGTGCTTGATGCTCGGCAGCGCCACGGTGCGCGCCGCCGCCGGCAACGCGATCCCCGGCTGGGTCCGGTCGCCGGACGACGGCGCCGGCGGCGCCACCGGCTCGCCGAGATTGTCGTCGAGCTCCGACGCCGGGGCCGCCGTCGTGCGGCGGGTCGCCGGCGCGACGCCCGGCGTCGTGTGATCGCCGACCGAGAGGCTCGGGTGCGTGTCCTCGACGATCATCGCCGCGGCGCGCGTCCGGGGCACCTCCGCGGCGCGCGTCCGGGGCACCTCCGCGGCGCGCGTCCGGGGCACCGCCGCGGGGCGCGTCCCGGTCACCACCGTCCGGAGCACCTCCGCGGCGCGCGTCCGGGACAGCGTCGGCGGATCGACCGCCCCGGTGCCCTTGGCAAACCGGCTGACCAGCGTCGACGACGGCGCGGTCCGCACCACCGGCTCCAGCCGGGAGCGGCGGGTCGCGTCGACGGTCGGCAGCGCCGGCACCGGGATCACCGTGCTCGGCGATGCGGTTCCCGGGAGCGTCCGCGGGAGCGCCAGCTCCGGCACGATGCGCGGGAGCCGGGTCGAGACCCGGTAGTCCTCGTAGGCGGAGGCCTCGACCGTGTCGGCGGCGTCGGCCTCGCGCCAGTCGCCCGACGCCGCCAGGTCGGCGGTCGCCGATGACCGCAGGGTCGGCCGCTCGGGCGGGCGGACCGCCGGCGATCCGGGGCGCGATGCCACGGCCGGCGGGCGGGCGGCTTCGGTTTCCTCCACCGCGACCCGGGCTCTGGCCAGTGCGATCGTCCATTCCCAGTCATCTTCGTCCACCGTGGGCTCGCCGGCTACAGCCGCCGGGATCACGCGTGCTGACGGGCGAGACGGCGCCGGGCCGGCGGTGGCGCTGGCCTCCGAACTGGCCGGAATGGCTGGCCTGATGGCCGGGCCCGGCGCAGGCGGCATCAGGATCACCGCGCGGGTCGCCCCGCTGGCCACCTCGGACCCCACCCGGGGCGCTTCCGACCGGCGCGACAGCTTCCAGATCGAGACATCGCCGTCCTGCCAGCCGACGATCCGGCCGCCGGTGCCGTCGTCCAACACCGCGGGACGGGTCGACAAGATCCGGCCATCCGAGGTCAGCTCCAGGCCGTACCTGCGGAGCTTGACGAACCCCCAACGCTGCAGCAGGTGCTGGATCGCTGGCATGACCTGGCGACCACGTGCACCACACAGGCCAGTCCGTACCGGGCGTTGGTCGGCTCAAGTGTTGAGGCTCACTTTTGCGCCCCACGCACATGCGGAGACTGTTCCCCCAGGTCACCTGACCCGTCCCGTTCGTGCACGCCGTCGAGGCGCCGCGACCTCGGCGCTCGCGGTGCCTGCCGGACGCCCATCGCGGCGCCGGGCGCCGACGTGCGACCGCCGGCTCGCGGTAGATTGCGCGGCGATGCAACAGGTGTACATCACGGGAGGATCGGGCTTCCTGGGCAAGCGACTCATCGCCGCGCTCGTCGCCCGCGGTGCCCGGGTCGTGGCGATGGCGCGCAGCGACGCGGCCGCGTCCGCGGTCTCCGCGATCGGTGCCACGCCGGCGCGCGGTGGCCTCGCCGATCCGGACGCGATGACCGCGGCGATGCGCGGCTGCGACACGGTGTTCCATGCCGCCGCGCGCGTCGAGCAACACGGTCCGATCGCCGGGTTCATGGCGGACAACGTCGTCGGCACCGAGCATGCGCTGGCCGGCGCGCGCGCCGCCGGTGTGAGGCGGTTCGTCCACATCGGCACCGAGGCGGTGCTCGCCGACGGAAAGCCGATCATCCGCGCCGACGAGCGCCGGCCGCAGCCGTTCAAGCCCGCCGGCCCCTACCCGTTCACCAAGGGGCTCGCCGAGACCGCGGTGGTGGAGGCCAGCGGCGAGGGACTGGAGACCGTGGTGGTGCGGCCGCGCTTCATCTGGGGCAGGGGCGACAGCTCGCTGCTGCCGCAGATCGTCACCGCGGTCCGGCGCGGCCGGTTCGGCTGGCTCGGCGGTGGGCGCTACCTGACCTCGACCTGCCACGTCGACAACGTCGTCGAGGGTGCGCTGCTCGCCGCCGAGCACGGCAAGCCCGGCGAGATCTACTTCCTGACCGACGGCGCGCCGGTCGAGTTCCGCGACTTCATGACCCGGCTGCTCGCCACCCAGGGCGTCGATGCGTCGAACGTGCGCGACGTGCCGCGGTGGCTCGCCCGGCTGGTCGCCGGCGCGACCGGCTGGATGAAGCACCCGCCGGTGACCCGCACCGCGCTCGCGCTGGTCGGGCACGAGGTCACCGTCGACGACAGCAAGGCGCGCCGCGAGCTCGGCTATCAGGGCAAGGTGACGATCGACGCCGGCCTGGCCCAGATGCAGCCGTAGGAGCGTGGGGCGATGGTGTCGAGCTGACGAGGGAGCGGATCGACCGGTACAACGAGCGCCGCGATCCACCCGATGCGCGCTCGATCTCCAAGGCGGATCTCAAGACCATCATCGGACCGAAGGCGAAGCACACGACGGCATCTGCCCCGCCGACGCGGTCGCGCGGCGGAGTCTCGACGTCGAGGAAGGTCAAACACTGGGTCGACGGTATCGGCGGGTTCGTGGCCAAGCAAACGGAACTCGTCATCGCCGATGAAACCAACTGGGACCGAAACGGTTGGCTGTGGCGAACGTGTCGTCCGGGCGGTTACGAACGAGGCGACGAGGTATTGCTACTCGACAAGTCGACGAAACCGGCTTGGGCCTCGATAACCCGTGTTGTCGATGTTGTGCCCCGGACCGCGACCCCCACCCCCGACGGGCGGTGCTTCGACGCATGGATCGCAACCTTCGCCGAGGCGGAACGGGGGCCGGCCGGCATCGACGCAGCCAACACCCTGTTGACGTACATGTTCCGGGTGATAGATCGGATGCACCACGACCAGCTACGTGCCAAGATACGCCAACTGGGTCCCCACGCCGAGGAAACCGCCATGACCATCGCCGAACAGTGGCACGAGGAAGGACGGATCGCCGCGTTGCGCTCCCTGCTCAGCTCAAAGTTCGGGTCCCAGGCGCTGGACGCGGCATACGAAGCACGCCTGCAAGCAGCGACGCCCGCGGTGGTCGACGACTATCTCCAGCGCGTGCTGGTCGCTGATTCGCTCGCCGCGGTGTTCGAGGACTGACCACCGCCAGTCGCAGAGACCAGTGGTCAACTCGGCCGACCAAGTGGTCCTGCAGGAAGACCCGTACCGGGTTTGTTCGGAGGAGCGACGAAACCGGCGCGCTGGACCGCGATCACCAGCATCGCTTGGCGGGCTTCACGTCGACTGCCGTAGGGCGGTGTAAGCACGACGCTCCCGTTGGATGAGTTCGGTAGCCAGCACGGGTCGAAGCCGGCGATGCAGATCGTGACAGCCTCTACCGGCCCTGGTAGCGCGGCGGCCGGCCCTCGGCGAACGCCGCGAGTCCCTCGTCGCGATCCTCGCTGAACAGCGTGGCGTCGTAGTACCGCCGCTCGAGGTCGAGCGCCTCCCCCATCGGCTTGCCGTAGCCCCCCTCGATCGCGGCCTTGGCGCACCGCACCGACAGCGGCGCGCAGGTCGCCAGCTCGGCGAGCAGCGCCTCGACCGCGGGCCGGAGCCCGGCGCGCGGCACGACCTGGTTCACCAGGCCGATCTCGAGCGCGCGCGCCGACGAGATCCGGCGGCCGAGCAGGATCATCTCCTTGGCCCAGGCCTCGCCGACCAGCCGCGGCAGGCGCTGGGTGCCGCCCGCGCCCGGCATGATCCCGAGCTTGACCTCGGTCAGCCCGAGCTCGGCGCCCTCGACGAGGATCCGGAAATCGCAGGCCAGCGCGAGCTCCAGCCCACCGCCGTACGCCGAGCCGTTCATCGCGCAGATCGTCGGCTTGCGCGACTCCGCCCACACGCCGATCGCGCCCGCGATCGCGTTGATGTAGGGCCCGGTCTCGGCCGCCGAGACCCCGCGGCGCTCCTTGAGATCGGCGCCGGCGCAGAACGCCTTGTCACCGGTGCCGGTGATCACGATCGCGCGGACGTCCTCGCGGACCTCCAGCGCGGCCGCCACGTCCTGGATCTGGAGGTTCAGATCGCGCGACAGCGCGTTGCGCGCGTCGGGGCGGTTCAGCGTGACCCAGGCGGTGCTGCCGTGGTGCTCGACGATCAGTTCGTCCGGTTGCGGCATACCGGGAGGCTATCACTTCCCGTCCCCGCACCGGTCGGCCGCACCAGCCGGTCAGCCGCCGAGCTCGGCGCGCCGGCGCGCACGCGCCTGCTTGCCGATGTGCGCCTTGAGGTACTTGGACGGCAGATCGTGCCCGACGAAGGTCCCGGCGGTGCGCGACGCCTCGGTCAGCTTGTCGAGATCGATGCCGGTCCGGATCCCCATGCCGTGCAGCATCGCGACCACGTCCTCGGTGGCCAGGTTGCCCGAGGCACCGGGGGCATACGGACAGCCGCCGAGCCCGCCGGCCGCCGAGTCGATCGTGGTGATCCCCAGGGTCAGAGCGACCAGGCAGTTGGCCAGCGCGGTGCCCTGGGTGTCGTGGAAGTGCACCGCGATCGCGCTGGTCGGGTGCTGGGCGAGCAAGCGGCCCAGCACGTCCTCGACCTGGCGCGGGTTGGCGACGCCGATCGTGTCGCTGATCGAGACCTGGTACACGCCGAGATCGCGCAGCTCCTGGGTCAGCGCGACCACGCGCCCGGGGTCGACGTCGCCCTCGTACGGACAGCCGAAGCAGGTCGACAGGTACGCGCGGACACTGACCCCGGCGGCGCGGGCGTGCGGCACGACCTCCTCGAACGCGGTCAGCGTGTCGGCGATCGTCTTGTTGACGTTCTTCTTGTTGTGGGTCTCCGACGCGCTCATGAACACCGCGATCTCCTTCATCCCCGCCGCCAGCGCGGTGTCCAGGCCGCGTCGGTTGGGGACCAGCGCGCTCATCCGCACACCGGGGACCCGGTGCACGCCGCGCGAGACCTCGGCGGAGTCCGCGAGCTGCGGGATCCACTTGGGCGACACGAAGCTGGTGATCTCGATGTTGCGGATCCCCGCCGCGACCAGCGCGTCGATGAACCGGATCTTGTCGGCGGTCGGCACCTGGCGCGCCTCGTTCTGCAGGCCGTCGCGCGGCCCGACCTCGTAGATCGTCGCTTCGGCTGGCAGCTTCACGGCATACCCATCTCTGAACCATAGTGCGCGTCAAGCTCTCCGACCAGCGCCGGCGTCAGCTCGTCCAGCGTGTCGATCACGCGGTGCGCTCCCGACTGGTCCCAGCCGGCGAAGTTGCCGGCACGACAGGCGACCACGAGGCACCCGGCCGACCGGCCGGCCTCGATCCCGGCCATCGAGTCCTCGATCACCAGGCATTCGGCCGGGGCCAGCCCGAGGGCACAGGCCGCCGCCTGGTAGCCGTCGGGGGCAGGCTTGCTCCGGGCGACATCCTCGGCTGCGACGATCACGGGGAACGCCGCCTCGGGGCCGATCCGCGGCAGCACCTGGGTGACCTCGACCCGCGAGCTGCCGGTGACCAGCGCGCGCGGCCGGTCGGCCGTCCAGCGCAGCGCGGCGCGGGCCCCGGGCAGGACCGTGATGCCGAGCTCGGCGAACACCTCGTCGCGCAGCACCGCGGTCTGCGCGATGTTCTCCGCCCGGCTCCAGGTCAGCTGGGGGTAGCGCGCCTGGAGGCTGTCGTAGATCGCGATCCACGACCGGCCGATGATGAAGTCGCGGTCGTACTGCGCGAGCGCGATGCCCTGGCCCCGCCACAGCGCCCGGGCCATCGCCTCGGCGGTCTCGCGCTCCGAGTCGACGAGCGTGCCGTCGAGGTCGAACAGGAAGCCGCGGATCGCCATCGCCGGGCGTTGTATCACGCCTGGCACGCCCGCTCTCGGCGTGGTGTAACCGGGACGGCCGCCGGCGGCACAGTGATCGGGTCGATGACGCGCCGGAGCTACCGTATGCTTCGAAGGAGTCTCATGCCCCGCTTGCTGCTCGATCCCTCGGGGAGCGCTGCCCCCCGTCTCGCCACGCTCGCGGGTCTGTTCGCGCTGGCCGCCGGGTGCGCCGGCCATGCCGGCCGAGTGGTCGCGCAGTACGAGGCCGGCGACTTCGCCGGCGCCGCCCGCACCGCCGATGCCGAGCTCACCGCCCATCCCGGTGACGAGGCGCTGTGGCAGATGCGGATCCGCGCCGCGCTCGCCCTGGGCGACACCACCGGGGTCGCCACGACCTACGCGGCCTACCGCGCCCGGCAGGGCGGCGACGACGACCGCGAGCTGCTCCGCGACCTGGCGATCGCCACGCTCGGCCAGGCGCTGACCGCGCCGTCGGTCAAGCTCAAGATCGCCGCGATCGAGGCGATCGAGGCCGCCGAGCTCGAGCCGCTCGCCGATCAGGTCGCGCAGCGGATGCGCGACGACGACGACCGCGTGATCGCCGCTGCCGCGGTCGCGGTGCTGCACGGCGCCCCCGACGCCGGTCAGGCGCTCGGCGACATGCTGCGCTCCGAGGACGCCGAGGCCCGGCGGATCGCGGTCGAGGGCACCGGCAAGAAGATCGGCAAGCCCGCGCTCGGCTTCCTCGAGGCCGCCGGCGCCGATCCCGACCCGCGCGTCCGGCGCGCCGCGCTGCGCTGGCTCGGCCAGCTCCGCGACCATGCCGCCGTGACGCTGCTCACCCAGCACCTGCGCCCCCCCGGCGACCCGGATGAAGCGGTCCGCGCCGCCGCCGCCGCCGCGCTCGCGCGCATCGGCCCGATCGGGCAGGCCGGCCCGGCCCAGCTCGTCGAGCTCGCCCGCACCGCCCTCGCCGACCGCGCCCTGGCGGTCCGGCTCGCCGGGGTCGAGCTGCTCGCCGCCGCGCACGCCACCGGCGAGCTCGCCGCGCTCGCCGACGACCGCGATCCGACCGTCGCCACCGAGGCCGCGATCGCCGCCGGCGGGGGGCCCGCTGCGGCCCGTGCGGTCGAGCGCGCCGCCGGCTCGCCCGACTGGGCAGTCCGCGCCGGCGCGGCCAACCTCGCCGCCCGCGCGCTCGGCAAGGACGCCGCGGTCGTCCTGGCGCGCAAGCTCGCCGCCGACCCCGAGCTCGCGGTCCGGCTCGCCGCGGCGCGCGTGCTCGCCCACGCCGGCGACCGCCCGGCCGCCGCCGCGATCCTCGCCGCCGCGCTCGCCACCGATCACCGGATCGACGCGGCGGTCGACCTCGCGATGCAGGACGACCCGCGCGGCGCCCAGGCGCTCGACGAGGCGGTCCGCGATCCGGCGCACGGCGCGGCGAACCGCGCCGCCGCGGCCGCCGCCCACCGCGCCGCCCATCGCATCACGCCCGGCCTGGTCGCCGCGCTCGCCGACGACAGCGGCGCGGTCCGGGTCGAGGCCGCCGGCGCGCTGGCGCTGTTGACCCGGCACTGACCGGGCGTCGTTGGCTTGACGCCAACCTATTAATTTGGCAAGAGAATTGCCAGGAGCCCTTGCTCCTCGTCGGGCTGGCAAGGGCGCTCGATGGATGTCATACGCTCGTGCGACCGTGAACCGCAGAGCAATGTCATGAGCAAAGAGCTCTCCAATATCGGGGACGGCGCTGTCGCGGCATGGGCGCGACGAGATCGCGCGATGGAGCAGCGCCTCGAAGCGACCGCCTACATCATGTCGCGCGCAATGGCCGCGGTTGATGCGTCCGGCCAATTCCCTCGTCTAGCCGACGCATTGGAGGAGGCCGTTCGCCAATTTGAGCATGGCAGCGTTGCATTGCTCATGAATCTCACGCCCGCGGCAGCCGACGCCGCGAGACGCATGCTTGAAGTGGTCTTCTTCACCGTGTTCATGCGCGGAGATCCAATAGGCTTGCTGCTTGGCACGCCGGCGCCGAGGAGTTCCGCTTCGCCGGACCCCTCAAGCAATATTTCGCGAGGTCGGGAGCAGCTGTCGCCAACGGCCCGTATGGAGAAGTCTTCGCGCTTGGCTTGTACAAGCGTGCAAGTGCCAGTGTACATGCCAATCCGAGAATCTGGGCTGAAAGCCGAATCGGGCTAAGAATCGAAGCACAGAGCACCACCCTCGCCGCGCGCGAAGAGATGCTTCACGACGCAGCGCGAACCGCGACATACGTGACCTTGCATGAACTCCGAGATCTTGACATCGATGATATCGAATCTTTCTTTGGCGCAACATGGAACGCAGTCAGAGGGGCACTCGGGCTATGAGAAAAGGGCAGTGGCGAATCATTGAGCGAATGCATGAACGTTTCATGGAGATCGTCAGCATGGTAGTCGATGCGGATGATGACAGCGACGCCGATGAACACGGGGGGACAGCGAGCAGGACGATGATGATGACAAAGAAGAAGCAGATGCCGAGGCTGCTATTGCTCTCGCCTATCCACTTTTGATGCGTGGCCTCGGTTACGCACTCGAGGTCCTCGGCAGGCCCGAGCGCCGAATATTTCGGAGGTTGAAGGTCCAACTTGCTTGCGCTCCTCGTGCCCCCACTCAGCCGTGATTACACGGACTTGTTCGATCGCGTGCGGACCTTTTCGAAGAAGGTGACATACTATGAAGATGACATCGAGGCCAGTGAAGCACTAGAAGGCATTGCCGATGAAGTACAGAGGTTTATCGATGAACTTCGCACACTGGCCATCGGAGCCGGCGACACTACCGCCTGATTCAAGGGGGTTGATGTGTGGACAACAGGCAAGCGACTTGATGCTTCCGCGAGAAGTTCTCCAGCAAGTGCGGGCGGTAACGCACAGATTGAGCATTCCAGATATCCAGGCAGTGTGGTTAAGTGGATCCGCAACACGGGGACAACTTCGGCGCCATAGTGACATTGACTGGGTAGTCGTAACAGACGGAAATATCCGCCTAGAAAGCTGGCCAACGACCAGGCACTCATTCCAAATCTATAAGAGTGATGTATTCTTCCGGTCGCTTGGCGATGGTCATGAGTTTTCAGTCTGGCAACTTGCATATGGGCACCCGATCTACACTCGCAGTAAATTTCACGAGACACTACTCAAGATCCCCATTGCGCAGAACTCCGTGGCGATTCAACGTAAGCTCACCACTATCTCGCGCCGAAAGAAGATGATTCGACTACTCGTCGAATGCGAGGCAATAGACGAGACCCGGAGAGAGGTCTTACTCTTGCTACAACAGCAGCTGAGAGTAGAAATTCTTCTGGCTGGCTATGTGCCTGGCTGTCGAGCTGAGCTTGAACATCAGCTGTCGATCGTGTCCCCCGATCGCTCAGTCCGGTGGTCCGAGGAAAATCGCGCGTGGTTAGAAAGACTTGCATCGCGGCCAGCAGCTTCGACTGTAATGGCAGCTGCTGATCACTACGCGGGTGCCCGCGTGAAGACTGAACAAGACGGAATCGATGTCGGAAAGCCGCGGTGAGCAGCGCATCGCTCGTGCGCCACGTCGCCAAGAGGCGGCAGCAGGTGGAAGAATCCCATTGCGCAGGCTATCCAAGCAGTACACATGGCACATGGCAAGCCGCATCCTCCACCACCGCTCACTGCTGTGTCGTGATGACCGCTACCGGCCATCCCGCAGCGCGGGCTTGACGGCGGACGGCACCGCGAGCTTGTCGATGCAGGCGTCGGCGGTGTCCGCCGCGCACGTCTTGCGCAGGTCGGAAGCGCCGCCCGGGTTCAGCAGCGTGAGCCGGCGCTTCAGCTCGCGCTTGAACGCCGGAGTGACGTAGAAGGCGGCACGGGCCGACTCGTGGAGCCGGTCGACCGGGGCGAGGAAGAGGGTCGCGTCGTACAGCTCGCCGAACGTGAGGTCCGGCGCGGCGGCCTGGGAGCCGGGGCCGACGAACGGGGCGGCGGCGAACGGGGTGCCGGCCAGCGCGATGCCGACCGGGGTGTTGCCGTTGCGCGCGAACGCCGCATCCCAGGCGCCGCCGTCCACGCGGACCCAGGCGATGTCGGCTCCGTCGAGGCCCTGGGCGCTGCGGGGCCCGGCGGCCGGCGTGACGCGCGGCGTGACCTGGAGCGCCACGTTGTGGATCCGGACCGAGCAGGTCTTCCCGGGATCCCGGTGATGAAAGAACGCGGCGGTGTTCCAGGCGATGCGGCCCTCGCGGGTGCGCAGGGCGTTGTAGGCGTGGCGCGTGTTGGTGAGGAACACGCCCTTGCGGCCGGCGTGAAAGCCGTCCAGCTCGCCGCGGATCGTCAGATACATGGCGTGGTCGCGGCTGGCGAGGGTGTCGAGGAAGCGATCGTAGTCGGCGCGGGTATGCAGCGCCTCCCAGTAGATCGGTGGCGACACGCCGACGCAGCGCAGGCGGTCGGCGGGGGACAGGGCCTGGTTGACCTGCCGGACGGCCTCGATCAGATCCAGCGTATCCTGGAACCGCCACCCCATCCCGCTGTAGTCATCCTGGAACGCGCGCTCGATCAGCGTGAGGTCCTGCGTGGGCGACTGGACGTAGCGGTCGAGATCGGGCTGGGCGGTGACCGGCAGGGTCTCCAGGAAGATCCACTTCACCCGGCGGTGGAACTCGGGCGCGCGCACCAGCGACTGGTAGAACACCCACGGCTCGTGGGCGTCGTGCAGGGCGTCGTCGAGGATGACGAGGTCGTGGCCGTCGAGCAGCTGCTGGACGAGAGCCGCGGGC
The DNA here is from genome assembly GCA_041495365.1 of Kofleriaceae bacterium. Classification (GTDB taxonomy): domain Bacteria; phylum Myxococcota_A; class Polyangia; order Haliangiales; family Haliangiaceae; genus JABFXX01. Next base: position 12,201 of record JBGQCL010000179.1, read on the forward strand.
TGGCGGCCGCGGGTCCGCAGGGCCTCGCTCAGCGCAGCGGTGCGGCCCGGATCGGGCTTGCCCGTGGCCGCGGTGGACACGACCGCGAGCGCTGCGATCAGCAGCCGGCGCAGCACCGGGCGCGGGTGGAATCGCGTCATGACGATCTCCTGGATCCCCCGGGTTCGGTCCCGGACGACGCGAGAGTACGCGATGGCGGCGCAAGCCCACCACGCAGCGAGCCAGCGTGCGCGGAGGGACGGGCGGCTGCCAGATCTTGGCCGGCGGACTGGCCAGCGCGCGGCCGGCGCTGCATCCTACCGCGCCATGGATACGCCGTCGCTCGTGGTGCTCGATCGCGATCACCCAGGATTTCGCGATCCGGTGTATCGCGCCCGGCGCGACGCGATCGCCCGCGCGGCGCTGGCGCATCGCGACGGCGATCCGCCGCCGCGCATCGACTACACCGAGGACGAGCACGGCGTGTGGTCGGTGGTGTGGCAGAACCTCGCGCCGGTCCACGATCGCTACGCGTGCGCCGCGTGGTTCGACGGCGACCGCCGGCTCCGGCTGCCGCGCGAGCGCGTGCCGCAGTTCACCGAGGTCAACGCCGAGCTGCTGCCGATGACCGGGTTCTGCCTGATGCCGGTCGCCGGGCTGGTCACGCCGGGCGCGTTCCTGCGCGAGCTCGGCCGCGGCGTGTTCCTGTCGACCCAGTACATGCGCCACGCCAGCATGCCGCTGTACACGCCCGAGCCCGACGTGGTGCACGAGCTGATCGGCCACGCGGTCAGCCTGGCCAACCCGGACTTCGCGCTGCTCAACCGGCGGTTCGGCGAGGTCGCCCGGACGCTGCCCGACGAGGAGATGCAGCCGCTGATCCGCGCGTACTGGTACTCGCTCGAGTTCGGCGTGATGCGCGACGGCGGCGCGCTCAAGGTCTTCGGCGCGGGCCTCTTGTCGTCGTTCGGCGAGTGCGGCCGGTTCGAGACCGCGGCGGAGCTCGTGCCGTTCGACCTCGACGTCATGGCCGAGACGCCGTTCGATCCGACCGATTACCAGCGCACGCTGTTCGTCGCCCCGAGCTTCGAGGTGGTGAAGCACGAGCTCCTGGCCTGGCTGGCCCGGCGCGCGCGGTGATCCGCGGTCGGTCAGTGTCCTGAGCGCGGCGCGGATCCTCGAGGGGCTCACCATACCTGAAGCCGGCTGCGTTCGAGTACACGCACCCGGCCAACTGTGCCAAGGTACGTCGATCATGAGCTCGAACGGCGCGTCTCCGGTGTTCGTCACCCGCGTCCGGTTGCGCAATTACCGGAGCATCGCCGGCTGCGATGTGCTCCTGGAGCCGTTCACGATCCTCGTGGGTCCCAATGGCTCCGGGAAAAGTAACTTTCTCGATGCGCTCCGCCTGACGGCCGAGGGCCTCCGAGGATCTCTCGATCACGCGTTGCGCGAGCGGAGCGGCGTCGCGGAAGTTCGCCGGAAGTCCTCCGGGCACCCCAACGATTTCGCCGTCCGGCTGGACTTCCGGCTCGACGGCTCTCCGGGATACTTCGTGTTCAAGGTTGCCGCTCGCAGTGGGGGTTCCTACCAGATCCAGCACGAGGAGTGCGCCTGGGCTGGCGCGCGGTACATCGTCGAGGACGGCGAGCTCACTCGGCCTCCCGGCCAGGTCTCTCCTCCTGTCATTCCCGACCGTCTGTACCTGGTCAACGCGGCGGGTCTGCCCTCGTTCCGCCCGGTGTTCGACGCGCTGTCGACCATGGGGTTCTACAACATCAGTCCGGCAAAGATCCGCGCACTGCAGGCGCCCGACCAGGGGGACTTGCTCGATCGAGAAGGCACCAACCTCGCGAGCGTGCTGGACCGCCTCCGCAAGGCCGCGCCGGACGTCAAGCAGAGGATCGAGGAATACCTGGCACGCGTCGTGCCCGGCCTGGAGGGGTTCGACGCGACGAGTGTCGGCCACATGGAGACGATCGAGTTCCGGCAACGCGTCGTCGGATCCCAGCGGCCATGGCGGTTCCCCGCAATCAACATGTCGGATGGGACACTGCGTGCACTGGCGGTGCTGACCGCGCTGTTTCAGTTCGGCGAACGCTCTACTGCACGGTTGATCGGGATCGAGGAGCCCGAGACCGCGCTGCACCCTGCCGCCGCGGGTTTGCTGCTCGATTGCCTGCGCGAAGGCGCGCGCGAGCGCCAGGTCTTGATCACGACCCACAGCCCCGACCTGCTCGACAGCGACGCGATCACGGCAGACCAGTTGCTCGCCGTGAACGCAGTGGAGGGCAAGACGACGATCGGGCGGGTCGACGCCGCGAGCCGGCAAGCGCTGCGCGACTCGCTGTACCGCGCCGGGGAGCTGCTCCGACTCGGTCAGCTCGAACCCGATGAAGCTTCGCTCTCCAATGCCGAGCAACTCGAACTATTCGAGCCATCGCCATGAAGCTCGGTCTCGTTGTCGAAGGTCATGGCGAGCACTACGCGGCACCGATCCTTGTCCGGCGTATCGCCGCATCGATCGGCATCACCGACGTCACCTGTACTGTGCTCCGGCAGCCGCGGTCGATGATCCTCAAGCCAGGCGAACTGGAACGTGCCGTGGTCCTGCTCGGCAACAAGGTGGGTGAGGGTGGTGGCATCCTGGTGCTGATCGACGCCGACGATGATGCCGCTTGCGAGCTGGGGCCAGAGCTGCTGCGCCGCGCACGGACTGCGCGCTCCGATCGGCCGATCGGTGTCGTGCTCGCGGTGCGCGAGTACGAGGCGTGGCTCCTCATGTCGGCCTCGTCGCTGCGCGGCAAGCGCGGGCTCCCGGTCGACCTGGAGGCACCCCCGATGCCCGAGGCGATCCGCGACGCGAAGGGCTGGCTGGATCAGCGGATGCCGCGAGGATACAGCCCCACGGCCGATCAGCCTGCGCTGACTGGACTGTTCGATCTGGAGCTCGCTCGAAGCTCACCGTCGTTCGACAAGCTGGTCCGAGAGCTTACAAGACTGCTCTTGCCAAGCGCGCCGTAGCAGCACCTGGCGGCGCTTCGTGCAACAACCGGTCGTGGGGCCCGTCCCCGCGCAGGATCGGTCAGTGCCACTCGACGTGGAGGATCGGCTGGAGGCTCGAGTTGCTGTTGGCGGTCGCGCCGTCGACCGTCCACCAGCCGAGGAACGACGTCGCTGTGGTCTCGAGATCGCTCTTGATCAGCCAGCCGTGATAGCTGGACGGGCCGTTCACCCAGCCCTGGACGTCGCTGACCAGTCCGGACGAGCTCCAGCTGCAGGTCTGGCCGACCGAGAACGGGGACGTGAGCGTCGCGCTCGCGATCTCGGTGGCGTTGAAGTCAGCCTTCGTTCCAGCCGGCGGTCAGGTGGTACACACGGATCGTGCGCGACGGGAGGTTGCTGCCGTCGCCGCCCATGCCGGAGCCGGCGATGATGCCGAGCACGAAGTCCATGCGCACGAGGTCGATCGTCCCGCCCACCCGAAATGTACGTGCCGAGATCGAAGGTCACCAGCGAGCGCTTCTTGCCGAGGCCGCCGTCGGCGCCCGCGAACATCGCCGGGCCCTTGCCGCTGGCGTTGCCGGTGTCGGAACCCGCGGAGGTGCCGAAGATCATGGCGTCGTGCGCGGCCGGGATGTCGGCCGAGCCGGCGAAGGCGATCGCGGAGCCGAGCGCGAGGGTGAGCAGGGTCGTCGCGGTCTTCAGGGTCGAGGAGGTCATGGCCAAAAGGCCCAGGTCGACGTCAACCGGGCGATGCACCCGAGGCAGGCCCGAACCCCTTTGTTCGACACCTCTTGACGCGGATGCCGCCGCCGCTGCGACATGGCGACGCATGTTCGTATCTGGAACCCGGCGGGAACCCGTGCTTGACGCTCCCGGTCGGGCGCGCGCTGCCCGGCAACAGTGGTAGAGTGAGGGTGGGCGGCTCGGGCTGTGCTTCCTGGTTGGTCACGGTAGCGCAGCCACTCTCCGCCCATCTTGATGGAATCGATCCGCACGCTGCTGCTGGCGCGAACTCAGACGGTCGTGCTCGATCCCGATCGCGTCGCCAGCGCTGCGACCCGACCGTCCCGCGGTGCCGACCTGGAGAAGTTCGAGGACGAGCTCGCGCAGCTCGGCCACGTGATGAGCCTCGACCTGGCGATGACGGTCCGGCGGCTGCCGCACCAGGCGCTGATCGAGCTCCGCGCGTGGATCCTCGCGACGCTGACCGGCTCGCTCGGCGTCCACCGCCCGCACGTCCCGCTGTCGCGCGGCGCGCCGAGCGCGACCGGCGACGGACCGGCGCTGTACCTGCAGAGGATGCTGACCTGGCTCGCGACCCGACCGGCTCAGCCGTGCCCGTGGTGCGGCCAGGTCAAGCCGATCGGCGCGCTCGATCCGTGCGGCCACCTGGTATGCCGGACGTGCTGGGACGGCGGGACGTTCGCCGGCTGTCCGATCTGCCACCGCCGGGTCGCGGTCGGCGAGCCGTTCGTCCGCGCACCGGAGGCCACCGATCGGGTCACCCACCACGACGGCCAGCTCCGGCTGCTCCACCTCGGGTTCGATCTGATCGGCGCGGCGCGCAGCCGGTTCGAGCAGCTGATCGGCCGGACCGCGCCGGTGTCGCTCGACGATCGCGCCGAGGTCGAGACCGTGATCGACGCGATGGGCCCCAGGACCGTGCAGTGGCTGCCGGTCCGGATCCCGGTCAAGGCGACGATGGCCGTGGTGCTGGCCCGGCTGTGGACGGTCGCGCCCGATCGCATCGCGATGGTGTCCGCGACGCGCGGTCACCTGGCGACCGCGACCGACGTGCTGCGCGTCGCCGTCGTGCTGCTCGGCGGCAACCCGGCGCTGACCGAGCCGATGCGGCTGCGCTCGATCGGCCGCAGCATGCGCCGCGCGGTGCTCGACGCGCTCGATCGGCTGCCGGCCGACCCGCTGATCGAGGACATGTGGCGTCACCGCGGGCTGTGGAAGCGGGTCGGTGAGCGGCTGCATCCCTACGAGTACGCGACCCTGCTGCCGGTCGCGACGCTCGGGTTCGCGGCGGTCCGCCAGACCCGGCTCGACGCGGTGACGTTCGGCGCCGCGGTGCGCGACGAGGCGCGCGGGGTCGCGACCGTGCGGATCGCCGGCGACCGCGCCCGGGTCACGCCGTGGATCAGCGCGGTCGAGGACCGGCTGCGCGCCGGCGATGCGCGCGCCGCCGCCGAGCGGCTCGGCCAGCGGCCCGGCGAGCTGCTCCGCCGGGTCGACCAGCTGGTCCGGATCGCCCAGGCCCGCCAGCCCGATGCGCTCGCCGCCGTGATCGGCGCGGTCGAGGCCGCGTCCGCGCGCGGCGAGCCGGGCCAGCTGCTCGGGCTCGCGTCGCACATCGCGCAGCGCACCGTCCCGTGGCCGCGCCGGGTGTTCTTCCCGGCGGGCGACGTGCTCAGGGCCTGGAGCGCGCCGGATCGCCGCGCGCCGCTGCGCAACGACGCGATCGGCGCGCTGGTCGCCCTGCTGCGCGCCGAGCTGGTCGCGCGCGCCGCCGTCAAGCGCAACTTCGCGCGCGCCGTGATCGACCGCGCGCTGTGCGACCTGCGCGCCCCGACCCGCGGCCGCGCGACGTCGAGCACCCGGACGGTGTGGCCGCGCGGCAGCGCGGTCGCGCTCGCGGGCGCCGGCGACCGCCCGGTGCGGCTGGTCCTGCACTGGGAGGAGCCGCCCGGCGCGCGCGTCGACCTCGACCTGTCGGCCGCGTTGTTCGACGCCGCGTGGCGCCACGTCGCGACCTGCGACGACGCGAGCCCGCAGGTCGGCGATCGCGCCGCCCTGCACTCCGGGGATCAGATCTCCGCGCCGCCGCCGCTCGGCGCGTCCGAGTTCATCGATCTCGACGTCGATCGGCTGGGCGCGCTCGGCGTCCGCCACGCCGTGATGGTGGTGCTGAGCTACGACGCGGTGCCGTTCGAGCGGCTGAGCCACGGCTTCGCCGGCGCAACGCCCGCCCCAGCTGAGGGCGAGCCGTTCGACCCGCGCACGGCCGCGCAGCGCTTCGATCTGCACGGCTGGTCGGCGATCACGGTGCCGCTCGCGCTCGACCTGGAGAGCCGGCGGGTGAGCTGGCTCGACGTCCACATCACCGGGTTCGGCGCGCTCCAGGCGGTCGGCGGCTACCGCGCGGCGCTCGCCCACCTCGGCCGCGACTTCGCCGACCTCGCCGCCAGCGGGGCGCAGCCGAGCCTGTGGGACATCGCCGCGATCCACGCCGCGGCACGCGGCAACCTGGTCTACGTCCGCGAGCGCACGGGCGGGTTCGCGGTCTACCGCCGCCGCGACAAGGAGCAGACCCTCGCGCGGCTCGCGCGGCTGCACGCCGGCGACGACCCCGACGGCATGCTCGACGAGCTGCCGCCGGCCAACGCCCCGACCTGGTTCGCGCTGCTGCGCAACGACCTGGAGCTGCCGCGCGGCAGCGCCGGCTACGCGCTGGATCCCCGACCGGCCCGGGACGGGATCGAACCGCTGTCCGCAGCGGCCCTGATCGGCGAGCTCGCGCGCTGAGCCGCGTCACACCACGGGGGAGATCAGCGCTCGCTTCCGGCGCTCGTACTCGGCCTCCTCGATCTGCCCGTTGCGGCGGGCCTCGGTCAGCCGGCGCAGCTCGCCGACGAGCTGCTTGTCCTTCACCGCGCGCTTGACCGCACCGCGCTGCTCCCGGTAGGTCCGCCGGAACACGTCGCGCAGGTTCTCGTTCGACCGCAACGGACCGCGCTGGAAGTGGACCTTGCTCGCTTCCCCGATCGCGTAGGTGATCGCGTACGCGACCAAGATAGCGACGGGCACGGCCGCCCCCGGCGCGAGCTTGACGGCGGCCATGATGGCGTGCTGCGCGACCAGGCTCGTGCCGAACGTGGCGAGCAGCTCCAGCGCGCTGCGGAGGCCGAGCGGCTGGCCGTAGACCATCGCGATCGAGCGCACCATCCCGACCTGGATCGGCGTGAGCAACGCGAGATCCACCAGGGGAATCGGCTGCACGGCGGCGGCGGCGGCGGCGATGCTGTAGTTGCGGATCACGCGCGCGGCCTGGTCGGCATCGGATTCGCTCACCGTGCGCGGGTGGCTCGAGCGCTCGTCGGCCGTTCGCCCATCCGTCATCGCTCCGCTCCCCGGCGCCGGCGCCGCCTCGCCCGCCACCGCCGGAGGATCCGGTATCCGAAGTACACGAGGCCGCCGATCTCGACGGCGTAGATCGCCAGCGACGCCGCCGTTCCGGCGCGCACGAGCCGCTTGCCGATCCGGTGCAGCACCGCCTCGGACAGCTCGGCGAGCGCCTCCTCGTCGGTGAACGTCGCGGGGAGCGGCTCCCGGAACACCCGGTACGCGGCGAAGCCGATGACGCCGGCCTCGAGAGGGCCGACCAGCACCGCGGCGCCCAGCACCGCCGTGCCGGCGAGCACCGCGCGCCAGGCTCCCAGCGCGCGCCGCGACGTGTGCGGTCTGCTCACGCCGGCTTGCACCGATCGCTCGGCCACCCGGGCGTGCCCCGGCTTCGCAGGCGCGGGCTTCATCCGCTGGACGATCTGCGCGATGCGGTCGGGCATGGCGGTGCGTGTGGCGACGCGGGTCGTGGTGTCGCGCGCTCGGTCGATGACTCGCTTGCCCTGGTTTCCCATCTCGTCTCCCGGTCTGGGTCCCGGTCTGGATCCCGGTCCGTGTCGCGGTCCGGGTGGCTCAGTGGGCGGTTGGTTCGGCCCGCCGCCGGCGCAACAGCCGATACGCGAGGTAGGCCGCCGCGCCACCGACGGCGGTCTCGAGCACACCGAACGTCACCGCAGAGGCGACGACTGCCGCGCCCGCGATCGCTGCGAGTGTCGTCGGCTTCTTGATCGTGTCGACCGTCGTATCGCCGATCTGGCGCAGCGCCGCCGTGGTGTCCTCCGGCTCTCCCTTGGTCGTCGCGCTCATGCCTTCCGACATTGGCTGTGCGCGGTTCTGCTCCTGGGTCTGATCAGGCATGTCTTCCTCCAGCTTTCGATCGCTGCGATGCGAACCGCGTGCCCGACACGCCAGCGCGCCGCATCGAGTAGCCGCGCCGGCGTTTCGGCCCACGCTTGGGTGTGCAGCCCCAACGCGCATGGCACGCGCTCGGTGTCGAGGAGGTGATCGCTGCGCTCGACACCTCGCACGACGGGCTCTCGATGTACGACGCCGCGGTGCGGCTTCAGCGCCACGGCCGCAACCTGCTCGCGCGCACCCGGCGCACAGGACCGCTCCGGCTGATCGCGCGTCAGTTCGAGAATCCGCTCGCCCTCGTGCTGCTCGGCTCGGGACTGCTCGCGCAGCTGTTCGGCAGCGCGACCGACAGCGCGGTGATCGTATCGGTCGTGATCCTGAACGCGCTGATCGGCGCCTACCAGGAGCTGCGCGCGGCCAGGGCGATCGAAGCGCTGGACTCGCTGGTCCCCGACTTCACCACCACGTTTCGCAGCGGCATCTTGCTCCAGATCACGAGCGCCGATCTCGTGCCGGGCGACATCATCGTGCTCGAGCGCGGCGCGCGGGTCCCCGCCGACCTGCGCGTGTGCGCCGCGCGCAACCTCCAGGCCGTCGAGCTCGCGCTGACCGGCGAGTCGATCCCGATCGACAAGAACACCGATCCGGTCGACGAGCGCGCCGCGCTGGGCGACCGCACCAGCATGCTGTTCTCCGGCACGATCCTCGCGGCGGGATCCGCGCGCGGGGTCGTGGTCGCGACCGGCGCGATGACCGAGCTGGGGAAGATCTCGAAGCTGATCCAGACCGCGACCCGCCCCGACACCCCGCTCATGCACGATCTCGTGCAATTCGGAAAGCGGCTCACCGCGATCATCTGTGCGGTGGCCGCGATCCTGTTCTACATCGCGCTCCGGAGGGAGTTTCCGCTGTACGTGGCGATCCGCGCCGCGGTCTCGCTCGTGTGCGCGTCGATCCCGGTCGCGCTGCCTGCCACGATCACGATCGCGCTCGCGGTCGCCGTGCGCCGTATGGCGGCTCGCAACGCGATCGTGCGGACCCTGCCGTCGATCGAGACGCTCGGCAGCACCACGATCATCTGCAGCGACAAGACCGGCACGCTCAC
>JBGQCL010000180.1:0-21263 GCA_041495365.1 Kofleriaceae bacterium
CTGGGCAATGTCTTCGCGAGCACATCTGCACTCGTCCTCGTCCGTCCATATATCGCACGCGCAGCTGCCGAGGCCTCAGCTCCCACGGATGGGGGAGCGCAGCCAGGTTCAGCTGTCGATGGCGTCGATGGCCTCAAGGCCGCGAATTCAACGACACGTGCCCGCAAGGTCGTAGATGATTCGGACCAATGGCCTTGGGAGGCAACGGTGATACTGTCTGCATTTGTTGGTGTGTTCGGGTTTCAGGCTGTTATCAAGAACATTAATATATCTGCATATGGCAAGGGGTTCCTGACGTTGGATGATTGGATTAGCAAAGCACGCGATAACGCGATTGCGGATGTTATTGAGCAAGACACCAAACGGACTGCGCGTCATCTTGCTGCCCTGGCCGAAGGCTTGCGGGCGTTGCCTACTCAGACGCTCAACTCACTTGTCGTTGACATCCTTGGGCACGCCAGCGTCGCAGAGTACGAGAAGAAGGCATCAGACGGGAATGCAGATGCAGCCTTGATCAAGGCGTACGCACTCGCAAGACATGACCCCGTGCGGGCTGCGGCGCATGCTCCACGGTGGAGATAGGACCACACAGGATGGTCCGGACCTACTCCAGCGGGCCGACCGAGCTGAGCTTGCCGCGCTCGCGGTACATGCGCTCGATGGTCTGGCGCAGCAGGTCGTCGGTGATCTCGGTCTTGCCGGCGCCGGCGACGTAGGCGGCGCGCTCGCAGGCGACCTTGATGAAGCCGCCGGACAGCTCGTAGCGCTCGGCGACGGCGTCGAAGTCGATGCCGGCGCCGCGGGCGCGCTCGGGCAGGGTGCGGCGCCACAGCTCGGCGCGCATGTCGGGGCTGGGGAAGCTGAAGAACACGTCGTAGGTGAACCGCCGCTTGAACGCCTGGTCGATCGCCGAGGTCAGGTTGGTGGTGAGGATGGCCAGGCCGCCGAACCGCTCGAGGCGCTGGAGCAGGTAGTTGGTCTCGAGGTTGGCGTAGCGATCGTTGCTGCTCTTGACGTCGGTGGTGCGCTTGCCGAACAGCGAGTCGGCCTCGTTGAACAGCAGGACGACGTGGCCGGGCTCGGCGGCGTCGAACACGTCGGACAGGTTCTTCTCGGTCTCGCCCAGCCACTTGGACACGACCTGGGACAGGTCGACCTCGTAGATGTCGAGGCCGAGGCGGCGGGCCAGCACGGTGCCGGACATGGTCTTGCCGACGCCGGGGTGGCCGGAGAACAGGACGGAGATGCCCTGGGCGCCGCGCAGCTTGAAGGCGTCGCGGATCGATCGGCGCTGGCTGGCGGCGGCGGCGATCTCGACCAGCGCGGCGCGGGTGTCATCGTCGACGATCAGGTCGTCGAAGTCGAACGGGGTCGGCAGCTTCTTGCCGAGCCGCGACAGCCGCTGGTGGAGCTGGGCGGCGACCGCGGTGGCGAGCTCGCCGGTGCCGGGCGGCGGGGCGTCGGGCATCCGGCCGGCGACGGCGGCCTGGGCGGCGGCGACGATGACGCCGCCGGGGATCGCGAAGCGATCGGAGAGCGACTGGGCGGCGGATGGGTCGAGCGACGGCACGACCTGGCACCACAGCGCGGTGCGCACCGGCAGCGGCGGCACCTCGAGGGTGAGGTGGACGAGCGGGCGGTGGTGGATCCGCGGCATGCGCTCGCGGTTGATCGTGATCGCGATCGGGCCGGACCACTGGTCGAGCAGGCCGCCGAAGAAGCCGGGGAGCTCGTCGCGATCGCCGTCGCGGATCACCACGTCGTCGATGTCGGCGAACACCGGGACGGCCTCGAGCAGGTGGAGCTCGCGGACCAGGGCGCGGAGGGCGACGGCGAGCGTGGTCGGGTGGAGCGCGGCGAGCCGCTTGCCGTCGATCACGAGCAGGCGCTGCTTCCAGTGGGCGGCGGCGCGCTGGAGCAGGAGCTTCTTGCCGAGGCCGCGCTGGCCCTGGACGGCGAGCACGACGTCCGGCGAGCGGATCGCGGCGGTGGCGAGCTCGACCGCGACGTCGGGGAACTCGCCGCGCGCGGTGCCGGACGACACCTCGGCGAGCTCGGCGAGCTCGGGATCGAGGCCGAGCGCGGTGCCGTCGAGCAGGTGGACGAGCCGGCTGGCGGCGCGGATCCGGCGGAACAGCAGCGAGTCGCCGGGGGCGAGATCGATCAGCTGGTAGCGGACGAGCGGCGAGGCGCTGGACAGATCGCGCGCCATCAGCGAGCGGGTCTCGGGCGTGTCGTAGACCAGCTGGGCGAGCAGCCGGCCGTCGAGGCCGCGGCAGCTCGGGTCGCGCGCGAGGTGGCGGTAGGCCTGGACCAGGCTCGGATCGGCGTCGGGCAGGAGCGCGAACATCAGGGCCGACCACTGGCGCGGGGTCAGCTCGAACACGCGCATCAGGTTGATCAGCGGCGAGCGGGCGCGGACGGCGACCGACGCGGCGATCCGGGCCTCGACGGCGCGATGCAGCTCCAGCCACTGGGACAGCACGGCCTGGGCGCCGGCGTCGTCGGCGGGGCGCTCGCCGCGCGCGGCGGCGAACAGCCGGCCGATGTCGGCCGGGGTGACCGCGTCGCCGGTCGCGGCCGCGCCCGTGGGGTTGATCTGGCCGCGCGCCCAGCCGAGCCGGATCTCGTACTCGACGCGCAGCCAGGCGCGGCGTAGCTCGTCCCGGAGGTGGCTGGCGGTGTCGCGGTACGGCTCGGCGGTCACGTCGCCATGGTAGGGCGGCGACCGCCGCGGTGCGAGCGGCCGGGCGGGCTCGCTGCGCTACACGTGCTCCCGCTCGCGCTCGCGCTCGATGCCGAGCTCCTCGGCGACCAGCTCCGGTGCGGGCTGCTGGGTCGCCCCGCCCTCGAGCGGCTTCTCTTCCACCTGGGCGGCGACCACGGGCTGCTCGGGCTGCTCGGGGTGGAGCAGCGCCTCGTCCTTGTCCTCGGCGATCCTCTTCATCTGGTCGGCGATCGGGGTCGTGAACAGCTCCACGCTGAGCTGGAGCCGCTGCAACACCGGGATCTGCGCGTCGTCGGCCTCGACCTTCGTTCCGAACAGCGCGTCGAACTTGTGGTCGCCGAGGGTGTCGCGGACGTCGTCGATCTCGAGCGCGATCGCGATCACCCGCCAGTCGGCGATCGTCGGGCCGGCGAGGAAGTCCTTGAGCGCCTGCGACGCGCTCTGGTTGCGCTGCAGCGTGAAGGTCATGGCGCGGCCGTGCTCGCGCGGCTGGTGCCACTGCATGGCCCCGGTGTGGCCCGCGTAGTAGCGATCGTCCCACTTCTCGGGCGTGCCGGCGGCGGTGCACGCGGCCCGGTAGGCGTCGGGCGAGTACGTGCCGCGGTCGAGCTCGCCGGCGTCCACGGTCGGCTTGTCGGCGAACGCTTGCTCCGAGGCGGTCTGGCCGGGCGCGGGGGCCGCGACGGCCTCCACGACGTCGGGCACCGCGCCCTCGGCCGACACCTCGGCGGCGGCCTCGGCGGCCTCGGGCTCGGCGGCGGCCTCGGCGATCTCGGGCGCGGGCTCGGCGATCGCGGGCTCGGCGACCGCGGGCTCGGCGACCGCGGGCTCGGCGACCGCGGCGTCGGCCGCCTCGGCCTCGGGGGCAGCCTCCGGTGCTTGGAACAGCGGGTCGACGAGGTCGGCGAGAGCGGGCATACGCGGATGATACGAGCTCCGGCGGGGCGAGCTTCCTGAAACCGCGCGGATCGAGCGAAAATCGGGGCGGCGTCCGCCGTTTCCCCCGCGATCTGCGTATCTTCATCGCGTGGGCTTACGGTTCGAGCGCCGCGCCCGGCCGCGCAAGGCCCGGACCGGGATCCGGTCGTGGTTCGGCGGGGCGCCCGGCGCGCGCGAGGTCGGCGACCGGCTGCGCCGGCTGCTGCCGCGGCTGTGGAAGGACGCGGAGATCTCGGGGTCGGCCGCGCGGCACAGCGTGACGCTCCACCGGTTCGCGCCGCCGCTCCGGATCGCGGTCGGCGAGGACGCCGCGATCGCGGTCGAGGCCGAGGCCGGGATGGTCGGGCCGGGGTACTGCGAGGAGATCGAGGCGCGGCTGTCGCCCGTGCTCGACGAGCTCGACTACGCGTGGGACGAGGCGGCGGCGCCGCGCGCTGCGATGCTGGCGTGGCTGGCCGGCGAGCTCGCCGCCGGGGCGACGCGGATCGGCATGCCGGAGGGCCGCACGTTCGCGGCCGGCGCCGCGATCCAGACCGCGATGGGGCCGCGCGACGCGGCGTGGCGCGATGCGGTGATCGCCGACCCGGGCGCCGGGTCCGACGCGTTCGCGTGGGCCGAGCGCGGGCCGGGCCGGCGCGAGCGGTCGAGCGCGCTGCTCGCGATGTGGCACGAGGTGCCGTGGCGCGAGCCGCTCGACAAGGACGAGCTCGCGCTGATGACCCGGGTCGACGGCGAGCTCGCCGCCGCGCAGCGGGCCGCCGGCGCGCTCGCGCTGCCCTACGCCGAGTGGGCCGAGCTGGCGGGCTACCTGGGCGAACCCGAGCGCGCGGCGGAGCTCGCCGAGCGCGCGACCGGGCCGGCGGCGATCGGCTATCGCCGGTTCGACATGGTGCTCGACATCGCCGGCTGGTCGATCACGCTGCCGGGCAACTTCGTCGGGCGCTGGGAGGACGACGGCGACCGCTACTGGGCGACCGACGGCCAGCGCGCCGTCGAGCTCCACCCGTTCGAGACTCCCGAGCACGACCCCGACAAGCTGATCGACATCGCGCCGCTCCACCCGGTGATCGAGCGGATGTCCGACGGCGCGCGCCGCGGCCGCGCCGAGGCCCACGACGAGGACGCGATCCGGATCGTGCACGGCCTGGTCGTGATGGCGCCGCACGTCGCGATCCTGACCTGCAAGGGCGCCGTGCGCGACGAGCCGTGGGCGCTCGCGACCTGGCGCAGCCTGCGCCGCTGACGCGCCGGGCGCCGCGGTGTGCGCATCAGCACGATCGCCATGGCGAGGAGCTCACGCTCGCGCGCGGCGGGTGACAGCTCCCCCGTCCGGCGAGCGCATCGCGCGGCACCTCACCGATCATCGAGGCCAGGTCGCCGGCGCCCCGGATCGCGGCGCGCGGGGCCGCGTGGCAGCGTAGCCCGCCATGCACAAGATGGCCATTCTTGGATCCGGCAAGGTCGGCGAGGTCCTCGCCGACGGCTTCCTGAAGCACGGCTACGCGGTGACGCGGGGCTCGCGCGAGCCCGGCAAGCTCGAAGCGTGGCGCTCGGCGGCCCGGGGCGAGGCCCGGGTCGGCACGTTCGCCGAGGCGGCGGCGTGGGCCGACGCGCTCGTGCTCGCGGTCAAGGGCACCGCCGCCGAGGCGGCGATCGAGCAGGCCGGGATCGCGAACCTCGCCGGCAAGCTGGTGATCGACGCGACCAACCCGATCACCGATGCGCCGCCCAGCCGGGGCGCGCTGACCTACTTCACGGGGGCCAACGAGTCGCTGATCGGCCGGCTGCAGGCCAAGGCGCCCGCGGCCCGGTTCGTCAAGGCGTGGAACAGCGTCGGCAACGCGGTGATGGTCAACCCGAAGTTCGCGGTCACCCCGTCGATGTTCATCTGCGGCAACGACGCCGGCGCCAAGCGCGACACCACCGAGATCCTCGCGAAGTTCGGGTGGGAGGCGATCGACGTCGGCGGGGTCGAGCTGGGCGTCGCTGTGGAGGCGCTGTGCATCCTGTGGTGCGCGCCGGGGTTCCTGCACAACGACTGGGCGCACGCGCTGAAGTACCTCAAGCCGGTGTAGCCCGGGGTAGACTGGGGCGTGTCCCGCTGGATCGCCTCGCTCGCCGCCCTCGCGCCGGCGGTGCTCGGGGCATGCCGCGCGCAGGCGCTGCCCGACGCCGCGACCACGCCGTGGGCGATCGGCATGGCGATGCCGCGCGCCGCACAGCAGCCCGGCGTCACCGCGCGCGGCCTCGACGTGATCGTCGTCGGCGGCTACGACCTGACGCCCGCGGGGGCGCTCGAGATCACGGCGCGGGTGGACGTGCTCGACACCGCGAGCGGCAGCTGGCAGACCACCGGCAGGCCCGAGGACGCTCCGGTGCGCTGGACCGATATCAACCTCGCGGCGCTGGGCGGCACGATCTACCTCGCCGGCGGGCTGGAGGGGACGCAGCACATCGCGCACGGCGAGACCTACGCGTTCGATCCGCTGGAGCAGACGTGGAAGATGCTCGCCGCGATGCCGGCGGGGATGGAGCGCGGCGCGGCCGGCGTGGTCGCGACTCCCGGGCGGATCTACCTGCTGGGCGGGCAGTCCTCGACCGGCCCGATCGCGAGCTGCCTGGCCTACGACATCCCCTCGCAGACATGGGTCGTGGAGCCGCCGCTGCCCGCCCCGCGCGCCCACCCGGCGGCGATGCGGCGGTCCGACGGCTCGCTGATCGTCGCCGGGGGCTTCGCGGGTCCCGACGCCTCCGACCCGCGCGGCGACGTCTGGCGGCTGCCGCCGGAGGGAGCGGTCCCGCGCGCATGGGCGCCGGTCGCGGCGATGCCGGAGCCGCGCGGCGGCTGCGCCTACGGCGCGGTGCTCGGCCACCTGGCGTGCGCGGGCGGCGTGGGGCCCGGGGGACCGACGCCGGGCGTCGAGGTCTACGACCCGTTCCAGACCACGCAGCAGCCCTGGGTGATGGACCTGGCGATGCCGGCGCCCCGCGCGCGGGTCCCGGGCGCGGCGGTCGGCGGCCGGCTGTTCGTGCCCGGCGGGTCGCCGGCGCTGACCGTCGCGCCGACCAGCACCCTCTACGTCTACACGCCGCTCGAACCGTCGCCGCCGTGATTCATCGATCCAGAGGGGACCTTCCCATGACCCCCTCTGGGGATTTCGCGGCAAGCCGCGAAATTCACCCCTCCGCGCGTCGCGTCGCGCGGGTCTTAACCAGCGCCGGGCCCGGCGCGTCTGGGCAACCGGTTCGACGCGCCGGTGCTCGGCGTCGATGGGATCTCCACGCCGAGCACCGGCGCTGCCGATCGGGGGCACGGGGGCTATGCTGGCAGCCATGGCCGCCAGCAGGACCGCCGAGTACGTCGCGCTGTACCGCGCGCTGGAGACCGACGAGCGGCGCCGTCCGCCGCTGTTCCGCGACCCGTACGCGCTGGGGTTCCTGCCGCGCCGCCTGGCGCTCGCGGTCCGCGCGGCGCGCGCGCCGGTCGTGCGCGGCGTCGTGGAGCGCTACGCCGACCGGCGGGCCCCCGGGGCGCGGACCTCGGCGATCGCGCGCACCGCGTACATCGACGACGCCGTGCGCGCGGCGGTGGCCGGTGGCATCGAGCGAAGCGAGATGGGGGGTGGGGACCCCGACGGCTCCGCCGGCGGGGCGGGGGGCAAAGCCCCCCGTGGGATCGATCAGGTGGTGATCCTCGGCGCGGGCTTCGACTGCCGCGCGCATCGCATGCCCGAGCTCGCCGCGGCCTCGGTGTACGAGGTCGACCGCCGCGACACCCAGGCCGTGAAGCGCGCGCACGTGCCGGGGCCGCGCGCGGTGCGCTACGTCGCGGTCGACTTCCTGCGCGATGACGTCGGGGCGGAGCTCGCGGCGGCGGGCTGGGACGCGCGGCGCCGCAGCCTGTTCGTCTGGGAGGGCGTGACCAACTACCTGACCGAGGCCGCGGTGCGCGGCACGCTCGACTGGATCGGGACCGCCGCGCCGGGCAGCCGCGTGGTGTTCACCTACATCCACGCCGGCGTGCTCGACGGCAGCGCGGGGTTCGACGGCGGCGCGCGGCTGATGGCCAGCGTGCAGCGGCTCGGCGAGCCGTGGACGTTCGGCCTGCACCCCGGCGCGGTCGCCGCGTTCGTCGCGGGCTCGGGGCTGCGCCTGTGCGAGGATCTCGGCGCCGACGACTACCGACGGCGCTACCTGGGCGCGGCGATGCCCGGCTACCAGTTCTACCGGATCGCGCTGGCCGAGGTGCCGCCCGCGGCGGCAGCCGGGTGAGCGCCCGGGGCAACGGCGGTCACATGTCGGCGGCCCGCCCGGTGGGCTAGAGTATACCAATGGCCTGCCCGCGCTGCGCGGTCGAAGACAACGTCCTGGCCTCGGGCTGGTGTCGCGACTGCGAGCGCGCGTTCGGCATCTGGGGCCGGCGCCACGCCACCGACATGGTGTCGACCGTGCTGGTCGGTATGGCGATCGTGCTGGCGGGTGGCATGGGGCTTCCGCTGCTCGGCGTCCCGTGGTTGATCTCGGGGAGCAGCATCTTCGTCTCGTTCGGCGCCATGCTCGGCCTGTATCAGCTCCACGATCGCCGGCGCCGCCGGCAGTTCCTGGAGGCGCGGCTGCCGCGCGCGTACCTGCTGGGCCGCACGTAGCCCGCGGAGCGCCGCTGCGGGACGGCATCGTCTCCCCGGGTCCCCGGGGCTGTCCCTCGGGGTATCCCTGGGAGGCGTCCGGGGGATGCCCGCCTCGAGCCGCGGCAGGTTCCTGCCGATGTCTCCTGCGATGGACGCGATGCCACAGTCAGCGATTCGCTGCACCGTCCTGTTCGTGGACGACGAACCCCACGTCCTGGGGGCCTTGCGCGACGCGCTGCGGAAGTACCCGTTCACGATCCTGACCGCGACCGGCGGCGCACAGGCGCTCGAGCTGCTGGAGTCTCGCGAGGTCGATGTCGTGGTGTCGGACGAGCGGATGCCCGGCATGACCGGCTCCGAGTTCCTGAGCATCGTCCGTCAGAAGCACCCGCACACGATCCGCATCATCCTGACCGGCCAGGCGAGCCTGGCCGCGGCGATGCGCGCGATCAACGAGGGCGAGGTCTACCGGTTCCTGACCAAGCCGTGCGCCGCCGTGGACCTCGCGGTCACGATCCAGCGCGCGCTGCAGCTGCGCAACCTGGCGCGGGAGAGCGCCCGTCTGCTGGCCCGGACCCGCGCGCAGGACCGGATCCTGCACGAGCTCGAGGACCGCCACCCCGGGATCTCCGACGTCAAGCGCAACCTCGACGGCGCGATCCTGCTCGACGACATCGCCGATATCGACGAGCTGGTCCGGCAGATCGTCCAGCAGAACTGCTGATCCTGCGGCCGCGCGCCGCCGGTGGCGCGGCGCCGCGGTGGCCGGCATGTGATACTACGGACGACATGCTGGGGATCCCGATCGCGCTGGCGGTGTTCGGCTATGGCGAGTGGGCCACGCACCGGTACCTGCTGCACGGCCTGGGCCGCGACCGGCGGAGCGCGCTGTCGTTCCACTACCACGATCACCACCAGTCGGTGCGCCGCAACGGCGGCTACGACCCGGCCTACGAGGGCCCGGTGTGGAGCTCGCCGACCCAGTCGCGCGAGGCGATCGGGCTGGCCGCGGTCGGGCTGGCCCACCTGCCGCTGCTTCCGATCGCGCCGTTCTACACCTCGACGATCTGGTACTGCCTCTACCGCTACCGGCGCGACCACCGGCGCGCGCACCTCGATCCCGCGTGGGCGCGCGATCACCTGCCGTGGCACTACGACCACCACATGGGCGACCAGGACAAGAACTTCGGCGTGGCGTGGTCGTGGTTCGACGTCCTGGCCGGGACCCGCGAGATCTTCGTCGGCAGCGAGCGCGAGCGCGCCGGGCACGCCCGGCATGTCGCGCGGGCGCAGACCGCCTCGGCCGGCGCCGCGCTGCGCGCCCAGCGCCGGAGCCCGCTGCGCCGGCTGCTCGGCCGGGCGGCGCCGGGCGCCGGCTGACGCGATCGCGCAGCGCCGCGTCGTTCAGTCGCGGGTCGGCGGCGGCGACGCGAGGGTCTTGGCGATCGCCTCCTCGGAGGTCGCCGCGACCGGGCGCAGGTCGGTGCGCCCCGGCATGATGACCTGGACCTCGCTCGCGGCCGCGGGGGGCGCCGGCCGGTACGCGCGCCACCACGCCTCGGCGTGCTCGGCGGTCCACGCGGCCTCGGCGGGGGTCGCGATCGCGCGCAGGCTCGCCGCGAGGGCGCGCGCGTCGGCGGGCCGGCGGGCGGGGTCCTTGGCGAGGCACGCGGTGATCACCGCCTCCAGCGCCGGTGGGCACTCCCCCGGCACCGCCGCCGCCAGGCTCGGGATCGGGTCGTAGATGTGCCGGTGCAGGAGCCGGGCGTCGGCGGCCTCGCGCGAGAACAGCTCGGCGCCGGTGAGCAGCCACCACGCGCAGCAGCCCAGCGCGTAGAGGTCGGCGCGGCCGTCGAGCGGCATGCCGAGGATCTGCTCGGGGGGCATGAAGCCGGGCGTGCCGAGCATCGCGCCGATCTGCGTCAGCTTCGGGGTCGGCCCGGCGATCGAGGCGGTGACCGGGGCGACCGAGGCGGGGATGGCGGGCGCGGTGTCGTGGACGGTCTGGACGATGCCGAAATCGAGCAGCTTGAGGATGTCGACCTCGTCGGCGGCGCGGCACAGGAACAGGTTGGGCGGCTTGATGTCGCGGTGGAGCAGGCCGGCATCGTGGGCCTCGGCCAGCGACGCGCAGGCCTGGATCAGCAGCGGGATCACGCGCGCGGCGGGCTGCGGGCCGTGGCGCAGGACCAGCGACTCGAGGTCGAGCCCGTCGAGCAGCTCCATCACGTAGTAGAACACGCCGAGCTCGGTGACGCCGTAGTCGTAGATCGCGATGGTGTGGCGCGATCGCATCGACGCCAGGGTCTGGGCCTCGCGGCGGAACCGCTCGTGGACCTCGCCGGCCGAGCTCGGGTCGTGCATCGCGTCGGGGCGGATCAGCTTGATCGCGGCGGACCGCGCGAGCAGCCGGTGCTCGGCGCGCCACACCTCGCCCATCCCGCCGGCGCCGAGCCGGGCGACCAGCCGGTAGCTGCCGAGCTCGCGGGCGCGGGCCTCGGCGCTGCGGGCCTCGGCGCGCGACCGCGCGACCTGGCGCCGCATCCGGACCAGGTTCCAGGCCAGGACGATCGCGAGGCCGACGGCGATCGCGAGCGCGCCGGCGCTGGCGATCGCGCTGCGGCGCTCCAGCGCGTGGGTCGGCCCGAGCAGCGCGCGGACCGGGACCAGGGTCGCGACGTACCAGTCGAGCGGCACCGCGACGCCGGCGCGCCGGCCGCCGATCGGCGCGACCGCGGCGAGGTAGCGGCCGTCGGGCGCCGCCAGCTCGGACAGCCGCAGCGCGGTCGGCGGCTGCGACGCGAGCAACGCGTCGAGCGCCGGATCGCGCAGGTCGGCGGCGCGCAGCAGCTGATCGGCCCGGGGCAGCGCGAGCCGGTCGGCCGCCGGGTAGGCGAGCACCGTGCCGTCGCGGGTGTAGACCAGCGAGCGCGCCTGATCGAGCGCCGGCCGGGCGACGTACCGCGACAGCGCGCCGACGTCGAAGTCGACGGTGAGCACCGCGCGGAGCCCGCCGCCGGCCTCGCGGGACTCGTACAGCGGCTCGGCGCAGGTGATCCCGGTCTCGTGGGTCGCGAAGAACGTGTACGGATCGGTCCACGCCCGCGCGCGGGTCGCGACGGCGAGCCGGTAGAACCCGCGCTGTCGCGGATCGTAATCGGTGGTCTCGCGGCGCAGCGGCACCAGCGCGCCGGATGCGACGGTGTAGCGCCGGACGTCGGTGCCGGTCGGCCCGAGCTTGCTCTCCTGGACATCGACCCGGCCGGCTTCGAGGTAGGCGCCGCGGAACGTGCCGTCGGGGAAGCTCACGCTCGCGTAGGCCACGCCGAGCCGGCCGACGACGAGGTCGTGGATGCGGACCAGCGCGTCGTCGACCGGGCGCGACGGATCGGCGAGCGCGCGCAGCTGCTCGAGCACCGGACCGGCCTGGTCGAGCGCGAACGCGACGTCGGCCTGCACGCTGGTCGCGTTGCTGGTCAGCAGCCGCCGCGCCATCTCGTCGGACACCGTGCGCGTGGCGTCGCGGCCGACCAGCAGGATGCCGACGCCGACCGCGGCGACCAGCGCGGGGATCGTGATCAGCACGCCGACCGGCGACGCGAGCATGCGAGCAAGCCGGAGGCCCGTGTCGCCGTCGTTCACACCGGGTAACCCGGGGTTGGCAGGTCCTTCCGGCGGGGCGCTGCGCGGCGTCTGCTCCATCACGGCGTCTGACTCGTGGACTCGCCGGTGCGGCAGCGGTCGCGGGCCGGGTGTACGGTGGGAAACACCACAGCGAATGTCCCCGGTGACAGCGAGGCCAACGCCGTGAGATCGCCGACGTTCTCTGCGGTCGCCAGGGTCGGACCCCCCACGCCGCCATCGTAGTGTAGGAAGCCGAGACGCGCACGAGGTGTGATGTCGGTTCTGGCCATGCGCGGCCGCGACGTTTCCATCGCTTGGCCTGGCACGCCGCGTGTACCCTGACAGGGCATGCGCCTCCGGACCCTCGCCTCGATCGCCCCGCTGTTCGCCGCTCCGCTCGCTCATGCCCAGGCTCCAGGCGAGGTCCAGCCGGTGGTGGTCGTGCAGCCCGTCGTGGTCGCGCCTGGCGTCGCGCCGGCTCCCGCGCCGGAGGCCGGCTGCGAGCCTCGCTCGGCGGTGATGGACAACCGCTGGGCGATCGGGTTCTCGGTCGGCGGGATGAGCATCGCGCCCAGCGATACGCCGGACGACCAGACCCACTTCACGGTCGGCGAGCTGGCGCTGCGGTTCCGCGTGGCGCGGCACTTCGAGCTCGAGCTGGCGGTCGGCGGCGGCCGCGAGCGCACGCCCGGCAACATGGACGGCGACCTCCAGGTCAGCACCGCCGCGCTCGCGCTGCGCTACCGGTTCCGCCCCGAGCAGCACTGGAACTGGTTCGTGATGGGCGGCCTCGGCGGCGCCGCGATCGCCCGCCACGACGCGACCTCGCAGGAGCGTAGCGACGCGACCCAGCCGCTGTTCGTCGCCGGCATCGGCACCGAGTACCGCTTCGACCACCTCGCGCTCCAGGCCGAGCTGCGCGGGTTCGGGCTCGGCGTGGCGAAGGCCGACTCCACCACGCAGATGACGAACGCGGCGTTCGATGCGAACGCCGGTGCCGACATCCAGCGCTCCGGTGCGACGCTCTCGCTCGGCCTCAGCTTCTACTTCTGATCCGTCACCGCGACCGCGCGCTCGATGTCCGGCCGCTGGTTTTCCGTGTGGCGTTCGCCCTTGCTCACGCGCAGGTAAATTGCGCCCAAGTCTTGGCGAGCCACACGTGACGCCGCATGTGCTCCGGCACAGCTGCGCCGTGGCACTTCTGCAAGCAGGGATAGACGTGAGCGTGATACGTGACTACCTTGGCCACTCCAGCGTCACGACGACCGTCCAGTACATCACCACGAACCTGCAGATGAAGCGACAGGCTCTCGAAGCGTTCTGGAAGCGAGCTGGCATCGGTCGACGCCGCGCACAGCCCTGGCAGCCATCGCCATCGGTGCTCACGTTCCTGAGTACGCTCTGACTCGTACTGGCTTGCGATGACCTCCGGGATGTAGACCATGCGAGCTCGCTCACCGGGTCGTTGTGGCATGAGTCGCTCAACTTCCCGCGCGCCGAACGCGGCTGCCCGCCGCCTCAGCGTTCGCCCACGAGCTCCGTGCGCGACATGCACGGGGCCGGCGCGGTCGTGTGCCGATGCAGCGTCTCGCGCATGCGCAGCGCGACGACGGAACCCGACGCGAACGTGAGCGCGGCGATGACCCAGATCGCCGCGCTGATTCCGAATGCGTCCGCTGTGACACCGGCGAGCAGTGCGCCCATCGCGTACCCCAGGTCGCGCCACAGCCGGTACACGCCCACCGACGACGCGCGCCAGCTTGGGTGCGTGACGTCGGCGATCGCCGCGAGCAGCGTCGGATAGACCATCGCGGTACCTGCGCCGAGCAGCGCGGCGCCCATCGCGAACCCGGTGAGCTGCGATGACAGCACGATCGCTACGATACCCCCGGCCTGTACCCACATGCCGCTAGCGATCAGCCACTTGCGGCCGACGCGATCCGACAGCGCTCCCGTGAACAGCTGCCCGATGCCCCACACGGCAGGGTAGATCGCAGCGAGCCAGCCGATCCGATCGAGTGACAGCCCGGCTGCCGCGTAGACCAGCGGGAACAGGCCCCACGCCATACCATCGTTGAGGTTATTGACGAGCCCCGCCTGATTGACCGCAGACAGCTCGCGATCGAGGAACGATGTGCGCATGAAGATATCGCGCTGGGACGGTGTTCCGTCCGGCACCGGCACCGCGTGGTGCTTCGCTTCATGACGAGCGTGCGCGTGCGTCTCGCGGACGAGCAATGCGGAACACGCGAGTCCGATCGCCGCGAACGCCACGCCGAGGTAGAACGGCTGCGGTCGGAGCCCGTATGTCGAAGCGATGTACCCCGTTGCGAGCGCCGACAGCGCGACGGCGCCGTAGCCCGCGAACTCGTTGAGGCCCATCGCGAAGCCACGGCGCGACGGCCCGGCGAGATCGATTTTCATGATCACGGTCGTCGACCAGGTGAGCCCCTGGCTGACGCCGAGCAGCACGTTCGCGAACAACACCCAGCTCCACGACGGCGCCCACATGAGCAGGAACGGGACCGGCACCGCCACGAACCAGCCGCCGACCAGGACGCGCTTGCGTCCGACGCGATCCGACAGCCGGCCGGCGAAGTAGTTCGTAAGCGCCTTGGTGATGCCGAACACGACGATGAACGACAGCACCGCGGCGCGCGCGGCGAGATGAAACTCGTGCTCCGCGATCGCCGGTAGGATCGTGCGCTCGAGCCCGACCATCGCACCGACGAACGCGTTGACGACGACGAGCAACGCGAACTGCGCGAGGTTCGGCCCGAGCCCGAGCCGGATGTGGCGCGTCGCGGTCAAGCTCCTCGCCCCTGGTTGAAGAGCAGGATCTCGGCCATGCCCGCCGGCTTTGGAGGCACGGACATACCGGCCTGCTCGACGAACGCGGCTTCATCGAGACCGAGCAACGTGTTCCATCGCTTCTCGAACGCCAGCGTGCTCGCCGGTTTGCCGCTCATCCCCACGCCGCAGGCCGAGCCCGCGAAGTGTGCGGGATAGACCTCGAGCTCGTCGGGAAGCGAGAGCAGCTTGTCGCGGAGGCTACGCCGGAGCTCGGCAGCGTTCTCGCGCTCGTGCCCCGGCAGGTCCGGCCGACCGACGGCGCCCACGAACAGCGTGTCGCCCGTGCACACGAACCATGGGTCGGGGCCGCGGCGAAGATCGCTCACGACGAGACAGATGCTCTCTCCGGTGTGCCCCGGCGTGTGGAGCACGCGCACGATCGTGTTGCCGAGCTCGATCACCTGGCCGTCGTCGAGCGGCTCGAACGGAAACGCGACCTCGGCCGCGTGATGCAGCGCGTACTTCGCGCCGGTCTTCGCCGCGAGAGCGCGCCCGCCGGAGCGATGATCGGCGTGGATGTGGGTATCGAACACGTACGCGATCCGCATTGCCTTGTCGGCTGTGAACTGGAGGTACGCATCGATGTCCGCCTCGTGCGGATCGACGACACAGCAGATACCCTTACCGCCGCAACCGAACACGTATGCGGCGCAGCCAGTCTCGAAGCGGTAAAACGGTCGAAAAATCATGATGCCCTCCGGGTCTCGATCGGCAATCCCGCGGCGCACCACTCGGCGACTCCGTCCTGCGCCCGCATGGCCTTGAGGCCGCGCTTCCGCAGCTCGGCAACCGCCTGAGTCGCGTAGACACAGTATGGACCGCGGCAGTACGCGACGATCTGCTTGCGTTTCGGTGCGTGGCGCGCCCAGCGCTGAAGCTCGCCGAGGGGGACCGAGACAGCGCCGGCGATGTGCCCCTGCGCGAACTCCTCGGGCGGGCGGACGTCGATGAGCACGACGGTTCCCGCTTCGATCCGGCGCGCGAGTTCCTCGCGATCGATCGCCTCGAACGTATCCGGGGCACCAAGGTAGTCGCGTGCGATCTCGGCGAGCTCGGCGAGCTGGCGCTCGGCGGTCTCGCGCAGCGAGAACCACAGACGCACGACGGACGGATCGGCGAGGCGGTAGTAGATGCGCTGGCCGTCGCGGCGCGTGTCGACGAGCCGTGCGACGTGCAAGGCGCGCAGATGCTGCGACGCGTTCGCGATCGACATGCTCGCCTGCTGCGCGAGCGCGTCGACTGGGCGCTCACCCTGCGCGAGGAGATCAATCAGCTCGAGGCGCCCCGGTGCGGCGAGCGCCTTACCGATGCGCGCGAACTGTTCGTAGATGCGTTGCTTAGCCGCGTGGTTCGCCATTCAAGTAATCACTTGAATACGATCCGACGGCTGGTTCGTCAAGCACAACCGCGCGCGCCGACGAGCGCCCCGGGCCGCTGCAGCGTCGCCGGGCCATTCAGCCACCACAGCGATTCGTGACAGGGGCGATAGCAGCAGCCCTCGCCATCCATGATGAGCGCACGGCCAGCCAGCGACCTCGGCGCCAGGTCGCCAGAACCGGAGCGCCATTGCCTTAGAGTAGAGTAGTCCACGCAGCTCGGGGCTGGGATCCGATACTGGCATCGGTGGAGCTGTGGATGTCGAGCCAGTCCCATGCTCGACCTGGTCGGGTGCGCGCTCGACGCGCAGGCGCGGTGATCAACCACTACGTCGGCGGCGGCTTCGGCTGCAAGGGCTCGCCGTGGTCGCACGTGGCGCACGCGGCGCTCGCGGCCAAGGCGGTCGGCCGGCCGGTCAAGCTCGTGCTCACCCGCGCGCAGATGGTCTCGCTGGTCGGCCACCGGCCGCGCACGATCCAGACCATCACGCTCGCCGCCGACGCCGGCGGCGCGCTGACCGCGATCCGCCACGCCGTGGTGTCGGAGACCTCGCGGTTCGATCAGTTCGTCGAGCCGAGCGCGGTGCAGACCCGCCACCTGTACTCGTGCCCCAACGTGGTCACCTTGATGGACCGCATCCACCAGCACGTCGCCGCGGGTGTCGATGCCCTGCATCCGGCCGTGCTCCGGGTGATCGATCTCACCTGTCGCGGCGCGGCGCGCCACGGCCGACCGGTCGGCGTCTGCGGCGGATTGGCTTCGGATCCCGCCGCCGCGGCGCTGCTCGTCGGATTGGGTGTCACCGAGCTCTCGTGCACGCCGGCGGCCGTGCACGACGTGAAGGCCGCGATACGCCAGGTGGATCTCGCGGCGTGTCGCAAGCTCGCGAGCGCGGCACTCGAGCTGGCGTCACCGCGGGAGGTTCGCGACCTCGTGAGCGCGTCGAAGAAATAGCCTTGCATGCCGCGGACGCCTGTGGTTAGATACTGAACCAGATGGTTCAGTATATGAATGCCCACCTCGATGCCTCGTTCGCCGCGCTGGCGGACGTCACCCGTCGCGGCGTCCTCGAGCAGCTGGGTCGCGCGGAAGCGTCGATCACGGACCTGGCCGAGAAGTTCGACATGACCCTCACGGGCATGAAGAAGCACGTCGGCCTCCTCGAGGAGGCGGGGCTCGTCATCACGGAAAAAGTCGGCCGCGTACGCACCTGCCGGATCGGCGCGCGCCGACTGGAAGAAGTGGCGGCGTGGATCGAGCGGTATCACCAGCTCTGGGACGCGCGGTTCTGCGAGCTGGACAAGGTCGTCGAAGAATTGAAACGGAAGGAGAAGCTGGATGGAAGCAAGAAAGCAAAGTGAGCCCGTCATGAAACGCACGACGGTGCAGAGAAAGTCCGATCGCGAGCTCGTCGTCACGCGCACGTTCGACGCGCCCGCGCGCCTCGTGTTCGAGGCGTGGTCCAGGCCCGAGCTGTTCAAGAAGTGGTGGGTGCCGAAGTCGATGGGCATGACGCTGCGGTCGTGCGAAATGGACGTGCGCACCGGCGGCAAGTACCGCCTCAACTTCGGCGACGGCATGGACTTCTTCGGCCGTTACATCGAGGTGACGCCGCCCTCGCGCATCGTCTGGACGAACGAGGAAGGCGGCGAGAACGGCTCCGTGACCACCGTGACCTTCGAGGAGAAAGGCGGCCAGACGCTGCTCGTCATGAGCGAGCTCTATCCGTCGAAGGAAGCGCTCGACGCGGCCGGCACCGGCGCGGCGGACGCCATGCACGAAACGTTCGCGCAACTGGACGAGCTGCTCGCCACGCTCCCTTGAGGATTGGTGGGCCTGCCTGGATTCGAACCAGGGACCAAGGGATTCGCTTTACCGGGGAGTTTCCTCCCCGCGCGGACTATCTCTTCACCCTCGGGTAGTTAGCTTCGCTGACTACCCGGTGGGGTGCGGGACGCTCTAGGGCGCGCGCTGAAACGTCGGGGTCGGGATGTCGATCGACGGAACGCCGGTCGTCGATCTCAAGCCAGTGCTGTAGCCCGCGAACCGATCACCGGCCTCGGCTCGCGAGCGCCGCGCTCGCGCATCCGCTGGAGATGATCATGGGTCGCGGCGAGCCAGCGCGCGCCGCGGGACGACTAGATCGAGGCAGCAAGTGTGTTCGAAGGATTCTCGGATGGACATGGTTCTACTTGAATGCGAACCTCCATCGAGGACTCACAGGATCCGCGCCATGACCACCACGGCACCGACACACCACAGCACGGCATCGACCAGCTCATCGCTGGAGTAATCGCCAACCTCCTCGAGGTACCTGGTGAGATCCTTGCTGATCGTACAATAATCCGCGATGGAGTAGAGAGCCTTGCGACGACGATCCTCGATCTCGGTACCCGTCGCCCTGACGAGATCGAGCAGTACGTTCACTGCGTTCACGACTGACGCCGTTGTATCGATGCCACCCGCCTCCAAGAAATGGAGTGCCTGTGCCACATCGCACCAGAACGACGGCTTGGCTACGTCGATCGGGTCGGTGACCCAGGCTCCCCCATGTTTCTGGATCAATTCCGACGCACGTGCAGGATCGGTAAAGAACACGACCCGTCCGTCCACCATGAGAGGCACGTCCTTCTCTGCCTCATGGAGGACGCCGTAAAGCTCCGGCGTTGGTCGGTCTGGATCGAGCGCTACGGCCAGTAACCGCCAGTAGGGCTGAATGGAGGATGCACGAGGTGTGGCTGAAGGCTCGTCGAACGACATGGGTTCTACTCGGTTCTACTCGAAGGCGCGATCGCCAAATTTCTTTAGTTGGCTGAACTCTGTGTTGTGTTGGCCGACCTTCTCCCAGCCACCTACACCATATCTCTTGTTCATCATGCGAGTGGCAAAGGTCGTACCGTTCTCGTCTATGCCGGGTCGCGCATCAGGCCAGCCGTCGATCCAGCTCGGGACATCCGTCGCAGCCTCCTTGCCTGTCTGACCAGACGCACGCACCTTGTATTTTCTCGGAGTGGGAGTTTCTCTCGCCGTTGGTGCATCGACCGATTGACCGAGTTGTTCCTGTAGCTCCCGCTTTCGCGCCCTCAGTGCCTGCTTTTCTTTACCCGAGAGTTTCTTGCTCGACTCGAGCTTCTGCTTGATCTCCTCGAGCTCCTTGGCGGGATCCTGCGACTTCGCCCCCTCGTCGCCCGCACCGCCGCCGCTCTTGTCGTCGGCCTGCATCATGGCGTTGCCGGCGGTGCCGAGCGAGCCGGTGCTCGGGCCGATCAGGACGCCGGTTTCGGCACCCGCACCGCTGCTCATCCGGCCACCGCCGGCGATCGCGAACGCCGGCAGGCCGCCGGTCGGCATCGAGCTGGCGATCTTGACCGCGTTACTATAGTTGCCCTTGGCGCCGACGTACGACAGCGCCGCGATCGCAATGGCGACGAGCATCTTGAGGAACTCGATGCTCGCGGCGGCGATCCGATCGTCCTTGCCGCTCGCGGTCCACGCGACCGTCAGCCACTCGACGGCATGCTTCACGGCCGCGGCGCCGGCCTGGACCAACCCGGCAGCGCCGAACGCCGCGAGGGTGAGCTGGATCATGACCGCGGCGATCTGGCCCACGCCTGTCGGAGTGGCGGCGAGGAAGGCCGAGAACGCCTCGGCCATGATGAACGCGGCGACGATGCCGGAGATCGCGGGGAGGTGCTCGCGAATTGCCTCGGCGTACTCGCCTGCGACCTCGCCGAAGTGGTGGCGCGACTCGGTGACGCTGCGGAGGATGTCCTCGATGTGACCGGCGAAGCGCCTGGCCTTGGCGACCGCCCCGCCGGTCAGCGAGCCGCCGGGGACGAGGCTCTGGAGTGACCTGGCGTAGGGGGCGCTGACCAGCCAGATCAGCTCGCCAGCGACGAGCTGGACGTTGTTGCTGCCGCCGCCGAGCATGCCGGGATCCTGGTAGGTGCCCCGGACGCCAGGCGGGTGGCGATCCTGGTTGGTGTGCAGCAGGACGTTCTCGTAGTAGCGGAGATCGTGGCCATCGGAGACCGCGCCGGAGAACTGCTTCTTCGCGAGCCCCTCGGCGGTCTCACCGTTGGCCACCAGGTGGAGCTCGGCCAGCGGATCGGGGAGGTGCGTGTTGACGCGGAAGCCCTGGACGTAGCCTCGCACCATGGCGTCGGGGAGGAACGCGGTGACGTACCACCAGTCGGCGCCTTGTGGGTGGGTGCCGCTGACGAACACGCGCGTCGCGGGCGGCAGCGGCTTGTCGCGGACGAGCGCGACGGTTGATCCGATCGGATCGGTGTGCAGGTTGGCGCCGTCCTTGCGATCGATGAAGCCGGTCTTGTCGATGCCGGCCGCCGGAGGCGTGACGGCAGGGCCGGTCGTGGCGCCGAGGGTCGCCGGCGAGCGCTGCACGGCCGCCTCGTGCTGCCCGCCGGCCGCGAACTCGTCGAGCAGCGGCTCGGCGGACCTGCCCGCGACGACGGTGTCCGCGACCGCATCGGCGTGGTGCTCGTAGCCGTCCCCCGGCTGGTCGATGCCAGCCTTGAGCTGCACGCCCTTGCGTTGCTGGACGACGTGGGCAGCCTCGTGAGCCGCGGTGTGGAGATCCGGCGGCGAGGGGAACGCGACGGCGTTTCCATGGGCGTACGCTCGGGCGCCGAGCGATTGCGCCGCCTGGCTTGCCGCAGGGCCCTGGTGCGCGGTCACGCCGGTGATGTCGTGCCGCCCGAACAGCGACTGGATCCGGTCACGGTGCGGAAGTAGACCGCCAGCACCCTCGGTGCCCTGGCGAGCGACTTGCGCTGCCGCGCCACCTTCGAGCAACCCCTCGGGTTCCCCCCCCTCGCGCTGTACAGCGGTGTTGTCGAGGGTAGGCACCGCTTCGACCAGGGTCCGCTTGCCCACGGCCGGTGACGCCGCCGCAGGATCACGTGCACCGCCGTCCGTCGCGCTGCCCTTGCCCGCCTTGCCGTGCACGGTGATGGCGACGGTAGTCAACGCGGGCCGTCCACTCAAGCGCTCGTGCAGCGGTGGCAAGGCAACCCGTGGCAACGCGAGGACGGACCACCGCCGTGAGGTCGTCCTGCGGGTCCGGCCGGCGATCGGGCCGAGCTCCCCTCGAC
>JBGQCL010000181.1:0-21244 GCA_041495365.1 Kofleriaceae bacterium
CGACCGGGATGTCGAACAGCAGCTCGCGCGGGTACAGGCCGGCCTCGACGTTGGCGAGATCGCGGGTGTGGAGCTCGTCGCGGCGGCGCAGCACGGCGCGGACCTCGGCGCCCGACAGCCGGGGCCGCGGCAGCCGCGACACGAGGCGGGTCGCCTCCTGCAGCAGGGTCGCCTGGAGCAGCAGGGACCAGTGCTGCGAGCGATACACGAGCCGGTCGAGTGGGCCGAGGGTCTGGGTCATCGGGAACGCAGGCGGCGGCGCGGCCGCCACAGCAGCGTAGCAACCGACAGCGCCAGCGCCAGTGGGCCGCCGGCGGTCGAGCCGGTGTCACAGCATCCAGCCTTGGTCATCGGGGCCTCGCTGGCGGCGACCGGACAGACATAGGAGGGCCCCGGGGTACATCCGAGCTGCGCGCAGACGCCGCACCACAGCGTGGACTGGTTGCACGTCTTCTGCTCGAGCGTGTCGGTGCCGCAGCCGGTCACCGGCCCGGCCAGGTCCTGGTAGCGCAGGACCTTGGTCCAGGCCGACAGGTCGGTCGTCTTCATGATGCCTGCGTCGTCGGTCTGGGCCTGGCCGACGCCGTAGTTCTGGGTGCAGGCCCACAGCTCGCCTGCCGCGTTCTCGGCCAGGCAGTTGATGTGCGGCGCGCCGGCGAGCGGCGCCCAGGTCATCCCATCGTCGTGCGAGATCTCGGTGCCGAACTTCGCGGTCGCGGTGAGCAGATCGTGATGGCCATTGTGAAGTGGCGTGCGGACCACGAACGCGACGAACCGATCGGGCTGGGTGTGGATCTGTTTCCAGCTCACGCCGGCATCGGTGCTGACGTACAGCCCGTCGGTGGTCATCAGGTCGATGTACGAGACGCGCGCGTAGACGTGCTTCGGATCGTCGCCGGCGATCCCGGCGATGTGGATCACCGAGTTCTGCGTCCGGATCAGGCCGGTGAGCGTGGGAGGCATCTGCGGCGTCCACGTGACGCCGCCGTCGTCGCTGCGATACAGCAGGTGATCGCGCATGGTGTCGGTGCTCCCCGGCGACACCGGGATGTAGCGGAAGCCGCTGAGATAGACCACGGTCTTGTCGGACGGCGCGACGGCGATCGAGTCCCACAAGACGTTGGTGTCGGTGGCGGGGTCGGGCTGCCGGTGCACCGGGAACGTCGACCCGTCGTCGAGGCTCCGGTAGATCTGGAAGTCGGGCGGGAGGCCGCCCCCGGCGGTCTGCGCCGCGGCGTAATAGAACGCGCCGTCCGGGCCGAGCGTGGTGGCAGGCGCGAAGGTCTTGCCCGACGGGGACGGGCCGAACCCGCAGCCGTCGCGCATCACCACGAGGCCGGCGAGCGTGGTGGCGAACAGCGTGCCCGCCGGGGTGAACGCGTAGGTCGGATCGTACGGCCCGCCGGCGATGCCGATCGCGTCGTCGCACATCCAGTGCCAGGTCGCGCCGCCGTCGTGCGAGATCGCCAGGCCGAACGTCAGGCCGGCGACGATGTCGCTCTCGTGGCCCTGGCGGAACGTGATCGAGACGGTCGCGGGCAGGCGGCCGTTGGCGTGGGCGGCGCCGGGCGCCCCGAGGCCGGCGGCGAAGGCCACCAGGATCCCGGCGACGCCGAGCGCGCGGGCGAGCGACGGAGAGACCAACCGTCGGAACATGCGGCGAGGGTAGCCCGCGGCGCGGCCCCGCTGCGAGCGCGATCCACGTGGCGGATCTCACGTTCCGTCGGCGGTGCGGCGGCGATCACGGCGCGCGCGAGATACCCGGCGGACGATCGCGGCGAGCCGCGCGGGCTCGGCGAGCAGCGCCTGCTTGGCGGTGCGCGGCAGCTGCTTGATTGCGTGCTCGAGCCGCAGCGCGCGGCCCTTGTCGCGGCAGCGCCGGACCAGCACGACGGACAGCGGGCCGCGGCCGCGCGTATAGCGCGCGCCGGTCCCGGCGTCGTGCGCGGCGATCCGCGCGGCGACGTCGCGCGCGATCCCGCAGTACAGGGTGTCGTCCCGGCACCGCGCGACGTAGACGTACCAGGTCACGCCGCGAGCATCGTCCGGCAGCGCGCGGCGCTGCAAGCGTCAGCCGGCCTTGTGCTCGATCTCGGGCGGCGACGCGAAGAACCGGTTGCGCCGCGGATCGTTGAACCGCTCGTAGTCGATCAGCCACGGCGTGACCTGCACCGTGCCGCCGTCGATCCGGATCGTCGCGGCCATCGGGGTCACCGCGCGGTAGCTCGAGTCCTCGGGCAGGTCGTTGTTGTCGGCGCCGCCCGCCGAGAACAGCGTGATCAGCGACGCCGCCTCGCCGTACATCGGCCGGAACCCGGCGTCGACCTTCTCGTGGCCGCGCACCATGATCGAGCAGCCGAGCTTCTGCATGAACGCCTCGAACTGCCGCCTGCCGAACGGGAACCGCGCGTTCTGGGCCTGGAGATCGGCGGGGATGACATCGGCGGTCGACGGATCCGACCACAGCATCTGGAACCGCAGGTCGGCATCGTTGAGCGCCGCGAAGTCGTTGATCTTCGCGATGTCGACGTCGCGCGGGATCCCGGCGTGCACGAACAGGACGTCGTCGAAGAACAGCATGCTGGGCAGCTCCTCGAACAGCCTCATGTACTCGGCGAACACCTCGCCGGGCACGTGGTTGACCAGCGTGTTGATCGCCTCGGCCGGCTTGACCCCGCCGTAGATCCGGCCGCGGTACTCGATGTAGTACTCGTGGTTGCCGCGCAGCGGGAACACGTGATCGGGCGCGGCGAGGAACAGCTGCATCATCGTGCGCAGCACGCCGTTGTACGAGAACAGGCCGCGATCGATGTAATCGCCGAGCAGCACCAGCTTGGGCTCGGGCAGGCGGCGGTCGAGCCGCCAGGCCTCGAGCTTGGCGAAGAAGTCGGCCTGGAGCAGCGCGCCCTTGAGGCAGCTGTAGCAGCCGTGGAGGTCGCCGAGCACGGTCAGCTCGTAGACCCGGCCGGGCTCGGCGGGGTGGACGTAGACGTGGCCGTCGAGGAACGGCCGCTCGCCCGCGAACTCGGCCACCGTGTGCTTGCCGGCGAGCCGCCCGGCGCCGGCGCGGCGCTGCTCGCCGAGCTGGGCGACGAACCGCCGCATCAGGTCCAGGTCGCCGGCGACCTGGGTCCGGATCCGCTCCGGATCGGCGGAGTAGTGCTGCTCGAAGCTCGCGAAGAACGGGTGGTCCTCGAGCCGCGACCGCAGCGACGCCGGCCCCTCGATCTCGACCCGGGTCGAATCGCGCATGACCTCGATGTCGTGGATGCCGAGCGCGGTCGGGGCGTCGAGCAGCGCCTCGAGCTCCTGGCGGAACGCCTGCTCGGCGGGGTGGACGCTGCCGTCGGCGTAGATCAGCTCGTCGACGCAGGTCAGCAGCTCGTGCTGGTTCGCCGGGTCGAAGCTCTGGAAGATCTCGTAGCTCCGCAGCTTGAGCTTGGCGTAGACGAACTTCTCGACGTCCTCGCCGTCGGCGACCGCCTCGTCGAACAGGCCCTTGACGCTGCGATCGATCTGCTCGAACACCTCCAGGAAGTGCGCCACGAACCGGGCGATGACCTCGTCGCGGGTCGCCGGATCGGCATCGGGCATCGCCGCCCTGGCGCGCGCGGTCACCAGCTGGCGGATGTAGATCCGGACGAACGTCTTCTCGGTGAAGTCGAACTGGCCGTCGATGTACCCGAACGCGGTCAGGTAGAAGATGATCGCGTTCATCTGCTGCTCGGCGACGTCCGGATCGCTGCTGAAGGTGAGCATCGGCCAGGCTAGCTTGCCCCGGCCGTGATTGCCCGTGCAAGCGCCGACGCAGCGCTGATAGGATGGCGCGGTGCGCGTCCGGTTGCTCGTCGCCGCCGCGGTTCGCGTCGCCCTGAGCGGCGCACCGGCGGCACACGCCGAGCCGGACCTCGAGGCGAGCGGGTTCATCGGCGTCGACTGGTTCGGCAAGCACAGCTCGCTCGGCAACTCGTGGGCGCCCGAGCAGGTGCCCGGGACGTCGCCGGTGTTCGGCGCCCGGATCGGCTGGCTCGCGCCGCCCGCGCTGCCCGGCGATCTGCGGCTCGCGCTCGAGGCCGAGCTCGGGTTCGCGCCGGCGTTCACCGGATCGAGCGCCGGCGACGGCCGGATGACGTACTTCGCGCCGGTGTTCGAGTGGCGCGGCCAGGCGGTGCTGCGGTTCACCCGGTGGCACAACCTGGTGCCCCACCTCGTGATCGGCGCGGGCGGCGACAGCGTGGCGTCGAGCTCGCCGTTCATGGCCGACGACACCGAGCCGATCGCGTACTGGGGCCCCGGCCTGGTCGCGCCGATGGCCGGCGGCTGGCAGCTGCGGCTCGACCTCCGCCAGGGCGTCATGCCGGCGCGCAACGGCGGCGCGCTGCTGACCGCCGAGCTCGAGTTCGGCATCGGCGCGGCGTTCGGATCGCCGGATCGCCCGCCGCACCGCGAGCCGGTCCCGACCTCGCTCGCCGCCGCCGAGCCCGCGCCCGCCGCCGAGCCGGCGCCCGCCGCGCCGGCGCCTCCGCCGGATCCCGACGGCGACGGCATCACCGGCGACGCCGATCGCTGCCCCGATCAGCCCGAGGACAAGGACGGCTTCCAGGACGCCGACGGCTGCCCGGATCCGGACAACGACGGCGACGGCATCGACGACGCCCACGACGCCTGCCCGGACGCGCCGGAGACCGTCAACGGCTGGCAGGACGACGACGGCTGCCCCGACGAGCTGCCCGCCGAGGTCGCCGCCGCGCTCGGCACGACGCTGCGGTTCGAGCCGAACCACGCGCGGATCACCGAGGCGGCCCGCGCCACGCTGCGCGGCTGGCTCGCGGTGCTCGATCATCACGCCGAGCTCCGGCTCGCGATCATCGGCCACGCCGAGCGCCCCGGCGGCGAGGACCTCGCCCGGCGGCGCGCCGAGGCCGCGAAGTGGTTCCTGATCGACCTCGGCATCGCCGAGGACCGGATCACCGCGCGGGTCGGCCCGGTCCCCGGAGCGCCCGCGATCACGTTCCAGCTCGTCCCGCGCGGCCGGCCGTAGCCCCGGCTCAGGGGGCACCGGAACCGAATCAGAGGGATGCTACACTGCCGACCGGTTCGCCATGGAGCAACGCGACTCGTCGGTCCCCGTCTCATGGGTGTGCACACCCGAAGATGAGCCAATCGCACGCGAGTTGATGAAGCTCGCCAGCGTGCTCGAGAGGTCGGGGCTTGGCATCCGGAACACGCTGATCACGTTGCGTGGCGAGGCCGGCCGTGCCGAAGACGACATGCCGCTATTTGGTATCGCGTTGTTTCTCGTGAGCCCTGCGGCGCTTGCGAATGTCTTGTGGCTGGGCCACCTGCACGCGGCTTTGGCGGAGGGATTGCCCGGCATCACTCTGGTTCTCGTGCGACCGATCTCGATGAACAACCTTCCCCGGGGGGCGGAGCGGCGACTCGTGCTCCCCAGCGACGGCGAACCGATCGCGACGCGCAAGGACCGTGATGACGCGTTACTCGAGGTTATCGATGCCGTGCGCGACCTGGCAGCCTCGCAGCCACGCGAGGCCCCCGACATCGAAGTGACCAGCCCGCCGAGCGTCGAGATGTCGATCGACGACATCTTTCGGCTCAACGGCCCGCCGACGGTCACGTTTGTCGAGCCACCGGAGTTCCGCGAGCTCCAGCTGCGGCTGAGCACGATGGGGACCGGGCTGATCGTCGAGGGTCCGTCCAAGACTGGCAAGTCGACGGCGGTGCGCCGAGCGATGGACGCCGTGAAGGCGAAGCGTGGCATCGCCGCTGACGATCAGGACGAGCTGTGGTGGGCCGGGCAGGCGCTACCGGCGCTCGACGAGTTCCGGCGCGTGCTTGACGACCTGCGCAGGGCTCAGCGACCGCGGTGGGTGTTCATCGACGACTTTCACTACGTCGAGGATCGGCGCTATCTGCAGGCCCTGGCGTTCGCGATGAAAGCACTCGCCGACCAGCCGATCAGCCATGCCAAGGTGACGCTGATCGGGATCAACCCGCTCGGCGCATCGCTGGTCGCGACCTTGCCGGATCTCGCGGGCCGATTCCGGATCATGCGGATGGATCGGACGCGTCATGCCGAGCACAGCCGGCTGGTTCGCGACCTGATCGTGCGCGGTGAGCAGGCCGCCAATGTTCGCTTCCGGAAGCGCGACGAATTCGTGATCGAGGCCGGTGGCAGTTTCTTCATCGCGCAGATGCTGTGCAATTTCGCAGCGGTACAAGCCGGCATCGTCGCGACGCAGCGAAAGACCGTCGAGATCGAGCGCGGCCCCGCCGACGTGATCGCGGCGATCCGTGGTGAGCTCGCGGCCCTCTACCGTACGCCGATGCTGCACTTTGCGGCCTTCGACATCGCGCCGCCCCCTCACGGCGCAGCATTGTCACTCTTGTGGCTGCTGGCACGCAGCGCGGACGGCTTCGTTTCGCTCAAAGAAGCGCGGATCCGATTTCCTCATCTCAGCTCGGTGTTCGACTGGTTCCTGAGCAGCAACTTGAGCCGCTGCTTCGAGCAGTACCCGGATCTGCGCGCCCTACTGTATTTTAATCGTGCGACCGGCACGCTGACGATGGAGGATCCGCAGCTCAAGTTCTACTTGGGCGCGCTCAACTGGCCAGAGTTTGCCGAAGCAAGCGGCCACGGCCATGTGGCCTTCCATCCGGCGGACGGGCCGCTATGGCCGATCACTGCGAGCGGGAATGCGGTGGGCGGAGGTGGCACGCTCACCGCAACCGGGACCGTTTCTGACCCAGCTCCGGCCACACCGACTCGTCGGCTACTTCACCTGTCCGACCTCCACTTCGCAACCGCCGACCAAGCGACCCTGGCCTACTCGCAGCTTGCGGCCGATCTGCGGCAACAAGAAGTCGAGCAACTCGACGCGCTGGTGGTGTCCGGAGATCTCGTCAACCGCGCCGATCCCGCGGAGTACGACGCAGCGGTGCTCTTCCTCGAGCACCTGAAGTCAGGGTTCGGGCTCAAGGCGCAGGCGATGGTGATCGTTCCCGGCAACCACGACGTCAGCTATCCGCTCGGCAACAGCGCGTACCGCCTGCAGAAGCGCGACCCGGCCAAGGAACCGCCAACGCCCGGCACGTTCATCCCGCACGGTCCGGAGGTGATCGAGGCGCGCGACGACGAGGAGGCCTACCTCCGGCGGTTCGAGCCATTCGCCCAGGCCTACGAGAAGGTCATCGGCGAGCCGTATCCGCTCGCCTACGACGAGCAAGCGACGATCACCCAGCTCCCCGAGGCAGGTCTGTGCATCCTCGGTCTCAACTCGGCGTGGGAGATCGATCGGTACTTCCCCAATCGGGCCAGCATCCGCATGACGGCTCTGGCGCGCGCGCTGGAGAGGTTGCCGCGGCCCGCAGGTGAGTTGCGGATCGCGGTGTTCCACCATCCGATCCACAGCGACGAGGACTCACAACTGCGTGACTCCGCATTCTTGCAGCAGCTCGCCGTCGCGGGATTCCGGCTCGTCCTGCACGGCCATGTCCATCGCGCTGACGCGACCCTGTATCAATACGATCGGACCGTAGGGGGCCGGCGCCTCAACATCGTCACCGCCGGCACCTTCGGCGCGCCGACCCGGGAATGGGTTCCCGGCTATCCGCTGCAGTACAATCTGCTGGCGATCGGCGAGCGCAAGATCACGGTCGAGACCCGCTGTCAGCGCGAGCCCAACGGGGCCTGGGAGCCGGACGCGCGCTGGCTGCAAGGGGCCGGCAAGGACCCGCTGCCTCGCTACGTGATCCAACGCTGACTAGGTCCGCGGCAGCAGCTCGACCACGGTGGCGCCCCAGCCGCCGCCGGGCTCGCCGGCGAGCCGGTAGCCGCGCACCGCGGGGTGGCCGTCGAGCACGCCGTGGACGATCCGGCGCAGCGCGCCGGTGCCCTTGCCGTGCACGATCCGGACCCGGGGCAGGCCGGCGTCCCGCGCGGCCGCGAGGTACTCGGCGACGAGGTCGGCGCAGTCGCGCGGCTGGAACGTGTGCAGGTCGAGCTCGTCGATGAGCGGCGGGGTGGCTGCGTCGAGCTCGGGCGGCCCGGCGCCGTCGAGCAGGTCGGCGTCGATCTCGTCGGGGCCGGGGCCGGGGCGCTTCACCATGGGCTAGCCCGGCCAGTGCGCGCCGCCGGGGATGAACGGCACGACCCGGCGGCGCAGCTCGGGCGGCAGCCGGGCGTCGAGGATGCCGGGGATCTCGTCGGGGTGATACAGCTGGGAGAAGTGCATCATCACGACGTGGCGGTTGGCGAACCGCTCGGCGCGCTCGATGACCTCGTCGAGGTGGATGTGACAGCCCGCGCGCGCGGCGGCGAGCGACTTGCGCTCGTCGAGGAACGTGCACTCCACGATCAGCGTGCCGGCCTGGTACAGCTCGGGCGCCTGGTCGAGCGCCGAGATCAGCGTGTCGGTCGCGTAGGCGAGCTCGAGCCGGTCCTCGTACTCGGTGACGTCGGCGCCGCCGCGCCGCAGCGCTCCGATCTGCGGCCCGGTCATGCCCTGGAACTCGGGGCGCAGCTTGGCGACCCGCCGCACCACGAGGTACGCGAGCGACGGCACCGGGTGAAACGTGCGCACCGCGCGGATCCGGAGGTCGCCGCGCAGCGCGAGCTCGTCGCCTGGGCGCATCCCGATCGCCTCGATCTCGAGCGGGAACCGCTGCAGCCGGGACAGCGCGGCGAGCGCGGCGGTGAGATCGGCCTCGATCTCGGCCGGCATCACCACGCGCGGCGGTCGGGTCTTGCTCGCCAGGCCGCGGATGCCGAGCAGGGCGGGCAGCGCGCCGACGTGATCGGCGTGGCCGTGCGACAGCAGGATCGTGTCGATCGCCGCGAGCGAGCGCAGCGGGGCGCCGGCATCGAACAGCAGGCCGAGCTCGGGGACCGCGAGGGAGGTGTAGACGCCGCCGACCGAGATCCCGCGCACCGAATGCGGTCCAGCGGTGACGGACGTCAACATCGCGCGAGTATACGGGCCGCACGGTGGTTCACCGGCGCTCGGTGCCACCGTGAGCCGGAATTCGCCGTGGTCAGGGGGCCGCCGCCGGGCCGGGGCGCACGAGCTTGGTGCTAGGATTGGCGCCGAGCATGTTGTGGTACTCGCTGCTGGCCGCGCTGGGGCTCCTGTTCGTGCTGTCGGTGTCGCTGCCGGTGCCGCGGCGGATCTGGGCGCTCGCGATCTACAGCGTCAAGTACGGCCTGCTGTGGCTCACCGACCTCGTGGGCCTGCGCAAGCTGTACCTGGCGGCGACCGGCCGGGGCGCCCGGTACCAGCGGCTGACCCGGCCGATGCTGCTGCGGATGTGGTGCGAGGACATGGGCCCGACGTTCATCAAGTTCGGCCAGATCGTCGCGTCGTCCGCCGGCATGTTCCCGGACGCCTACGTCAAGGAGTTCCAGAAGGTGCTCGACCGGGTCAAGCCGTTCCCGTTCGAGGCCGTGCAGCGCACGCTCGACGAGGAGCTCGGCGCCGAGCGCGCGGCGCACCTGGTCGACATCGCGCCCCGCCAGCTCGCCTCGGCGTCGATCGCGCAGGTCCACACCGCGAAGCTGCGCGACGGCACGCCGGTCGTGATCAAGGTCCAGCGCCCGGGCATCGTCGCGCGCTGCATGGCCGACATGCGGCTGATGCGGACGCTCGCCGGTGTGGTCGCGCGCTTCAAGAAGGGCGCCGACCTCGCCAACCCGGTGGGCGTGGTCGACGACTTCACCAAGACGCTCACCGAGGAGCTCGACTTCCGCAAGGAGGCCGCCAACCTCGATCGGTTCAACGAGATCATGCGCGAGCTCGGCCACCGCAACATCCGCGCGCCGGTCCCCCACCACGAGTACACCACGCGCAAGGTGCTGGTGATGGAGCAGCTGTTCGGCCTGCGGGTCGACCGCTTCGACGAGATCAAGCAGCGCGGCATCGACGGCGAGTCCAAGCTGGTCGCCGGACTGCGCGCGTGGTTCCAGTGCGTCGTGTTCTACGGGTTCTTCCACGGCGACGTCCACGCCGGCAACCTGATGCTGCTCGACGACGACACCATCGGCTTCCTCGACTTCGGCATCGTCGGC
Source organism: Kofleriaceae bacterium (assembly GCA_041495365.1). Lineage (GTDB taxonomy): Bacteria > Myxococcota_A > Polyangia > Haliangiales > Haliangiaceae > JABFXX01. Next base: position 10,082 of record JBGQCL010000181.1, read on the forward strand.
CGGTTCGACGACAAGGAGCGCTTCCTGGTCACCGATTACATGATCGCGTTCGCGTCCGGCAACTACCGCCGGCTCGCCGAGATCATCTGCGAGATGGCCGGCACGCCGCCGGGGCTCGACATGGACGGCTTCATCCACGACCTCGGCGAGACCTACCGCCCGCTGCTCACGCTGTCGTTCGGCGAGCTCAACTACGCCGAGTTCCTGCCCGGCATCCAGCGCACCGCGACCCGGCACCGCGTCAAGATGCCCAACCAGTTCATCCTGATCACCAAGCAGCTGCTGTACTTCGATCGCTACGCCAAGGCGCTCGCGCCCAGGCTCAACGTGTTAACCGATCCGCGGCTCGTGCTCGGGATGATGCAGGACATCCAGAAGGCGCGGAGCCAGCAGGCCAAGCACGACACGCCGGCCGCGAACTGACGGCGCGGCGCTCGACGAGCGAAGCGAGGCGACGGGGGGTGGGGACCCCGCCGGCTCTGCCGGTGGGGCGGGGGGCCGAGCCCCTGTGAGATCGACCGGCCATCCGCGCGGCCGACCGCCGGTCACAAATCGGCGGGTGCTCGCGCGGACGGCCCCCGGCGGCAAGGAGGTCGAGATGTCGCGCCGCGCTGCCCAGCGGTTCCGGGCAACGATGACGGTGTAGGATCCGGCTTCAACCGCCGAGCCGCGACGGTCAGCGCTGCGCGGCGACCCGCGCCCAGGCCGCCCGCGCGCGCCGCAGCGCGAGGACCACCTCGTCGTAGCTGCGACCGACCTCGGCCAGGCGATGCGCCTGCTGCGCCCAGCTCGAGAACTCGATGCCTCCCGCGCGCAGCGCCTTGTCGAGCAGCTGGACCTCGCGATCGAGAATCGACGGGATGTCCGCCGCGGCGTCCATCGCGGCGATCGCGCCGGACAGCCGGGACTGCGCGGTGGCGATCTCCGCGCGTACGTCCATCCGCACCGCGGCGAGCCGGGTCTGCAGGCTGCGCACGTCCACGTCGGCGGCGACCCGTGCGGCACGGTTGCGGTCGACGAGCGGCAGCGGCACGCTGAGCTGAAGCCCGAGCGCCCACTCGCTCCACGTGCCGCGCAGGCCCGGCGCGGCAGCGAACGCGCCACCCGGGACGTCGTGGCGCGCGCGCTCCAGCTCGACGCCGACGGTCACGCCGGGCATGGCCGCGCGGCGCTCGGCATCGGCGGCACGCTGCGCGGCGTCGAGCCGGGCGGCGGCGGCCCGGACGCGAGGATCGCGATCGACCAGATCGTCGACCATCGCCGGCGGGATCGGGCTCCGGTCGACGTCATCGGCGACCTCCAGCGCCGCGCCATCGCGACGGCCAAGCAGCCGCGCCAGGTGGACGCGCGATGCGTCCAGGTCGGCGCGCGCACCCGCGCCGTCGATCTGCGCCGCGCGCAGGTCGAGCGCCGCCGCATCGACCTCGAGCTGGGTACCTCCGCCGGTGCCGCGCACGCGCTCGGCGGCGTGGGCGGCCAGCTCGCGCAGCGCGATCATCCGGGTGGCGCGCGCGACCCGACGCTGCGCATCGGCGAGCTCGGCGACCGCCCGTGCGACCTCGCCATCGAGCGCGCGCAGCGCCGACTCGCGGTCGTCATCGGCCGCCGTCACCGCCGCCCGCGCGGCCTGACCGCGCGCCCGCCATGCGCCGGACACCTCGATCGTCCACTCCAGGCCCAGCGACCAGGTCCGATCGTCGAGGCCGGCTCCGGGCGCGGGCTGCTGGGTGCGCCCGGTCGCGACCGGATCGTGGGTCAGCCAGCGACCCGCCACCGCCTCGCGCGCGTGCGCCGCCGCGACGGCCGCGTCCGCCACGGCTCGCTCGGGGGCGTTCGCGCGGGCCTCGGCCTGGGCCTGTTGCAGGGTCAGCGGCGCCGGTTGCGCGCGCGCCCAGGACGCGAGCGCCGCGGCGATCGCTACGACGGGCCATGCAGAACGCTTCACGTCGCCTTCTCCTTCCGCGCCGAGCGCCTGGCGATCCAGACATAGATCGTCGGCAGCACGATCATGTTGAGCACGGTCGAGGTCACGAGCCCGCCGCACACGATGACCGCCATCGGCGCCTCGAGCTCGCTGCCTGCCGAGCCGAGCGAGATCGCGAGCGGCAACAGGCCCAGACCGGCGGTCGCCGCCGTCATCGCGATCGGCAACAGGCGCTCCTCCGCCGCACGCAGCACGCGCGCGACCGGCGGCTCACCGGGCGACTCGCGCTCGAGGTGACGGATGTGCGAGACGAGCATGATGCCGTTGCGCGCGATGATCCCGAACAGCGTGACGAAGCCGACGAAGCCTGCCACCGACAGCCCCTCGGGCAACAGCAGCGCCCCGGCCACCCCACCGATCAGTCCGAGCGGGAAGTTGACCAGGACGATGGCCGCGTCGCCGGCGCGCCCGAACGCAATGCCGAGCAGCACGACGATGCCGACCGCGATCAGCAGCCCGATCGCGAGCAGCTGACGCGCCGCATGCGATCGCGCCACGGCCTCGCCGCTGATCGCGATCCGGAACCCCGGCGGTACGCGGGTGGTGAGCGAGAGCTCCTCGATCGCCGCGCTCACCTGGGAGACCGCGGACCGCGACGCGGCGACGCCGATCGCGATTCGCCGGGCGCCGGTGACGTGGCTGACCGCCGCGGGCACCGCGACGTCGTCGAGCCGCGCGATGGCCGACAGCGGAATCACGCGGCCATCCGCGGCGGTGATCGGCAGGTCCGACAGCGCGGTGCGGTCGCGCATCGCGGGATTCCCCGACACCACGAGTGCGATCCGCCGGCCGCCGGGCTCGAGGAGGTCGGCGACCCGGTGCCCGAGCCGCCAGGTCCGGACCTGCTCGGCGACATCCGCCGGAGCGAGGCCGTAGGGCGCCAGCGCGACCGGGTCGGGGTGGATGCGCAGCTCGGCCACATCGAGCGGGGTGTCGACCGAGACGCCCTTGACGCCCGCGATGCGCGAGATCCGGTCGGCGAGCGTCGCGGCGATCTCGCGCAGCGGCTCCAGCTCCGGCCCGATCACCTCGACGACGACCGGCGCGGCCTCGCCGGCGAGGATCTCGTGCACTCGCTCACCGAGGAAGCCCTCGATCGCGAAGCTGATGCCCGGAATGCTCGCGAGCTGCGCACGCAGCGCGTCGACCCGCGCGTCCAGCTCCTCGCTGCCGATCACCGCGTCGATCTCCAGCCGGTTGACCGGATACGGGTCCTCACCGAGCTCGGCGCGTCCGCCGCGCAGCGCGACGTGGGGCGCGATCGACGGCCGGACCAGCGCGTCGAACCGCCCACCGAGCCGCATCGTCTCGTCGAGCGAGGTCCCGGGAGCCGCGTTGACGTGGACGATCACCGACTGCTCATGGAAGTCCGGCAGGAAGCTGCCGCCCAGCAACGGCACGGCGAGCGCGGCGGCGAGCGCGCCGATCAGGACCGCGCCGACCACGATCCGCGGGTGGTCGACCACGCGGCACAGCATCCGGCGGTAGTACGCGGCCATCGCGAGGGCGATCCGGCTGGGACGGGCGTCGGCGGTCGCGATCCGCGGCAGCAGGATCGCGCACAGCGCCGGGGTGACCGTGAGCGCGACCACCAGCGATGCAACGATCGCCAGGATGTAGGTCTCGGCCAGCGGCGAGAAGATCCGGCCGGCCACGCCGCCGAGCGCGGCCACCGGCACCAGGACCAGGCACACGATCGCGGTCGCGTAGACCACCGAGCCACGGACCTCCCGCGATGCGTCGCGCACGACCTCGAGCGCGGGCCGCGGTGCCGGCAGCTGCGCGTTCAGCCGCAGCCGGCGCCACACGTTCTCGACATCGACGATCGCATCGTCGACGACCTCGCCGACGGCGATCGCGAGCCCGCCGAGCACCATGCCGTTGATCGACGCGCCGCGCGCGACCAGCACCGCCGCCGCGGTGACGATCGACAGCGGGATCGCGGCCAGGCTGATCGCGGCCAGGCGCAGCGAGCGCAGCAGTGCGATCAGCACGACCACGACGAGCGCCGTGCCGATCGCCATCGCGCGCGCGACGCTGCCGATCGAGGTCTCGATGAACGATGCCTGGCGAAACACCGGCGGATGGAGCTCGGCGCCGGCGGGCAGGGCGCGGCGCAGGTCGTCGATCGCGCGCTCGACCTCCGCCGTGGTCTGCATCGTGTCCGCCCATGGCAGCTTCATCATCTGGACGTAGACACCCTGGGTGCCATCGCACACGGTGGCGCCGACCGGCGGCTCGGCGCCGGGCGCGATGTCCGCGACGTCCGCGATCCGGACCGGCAGGCCGCGGCGGCTGGTGACGACCGCATTCGCGAGCCGCTCGCCGGCGCTGGCCAGGGTCAGCCGCGACTCGGTCGTGACGTCGCTGCGCAGCTCGCCCGAGACCAGGGTCCCGGCGCCGACCGAGGTCTGGCTGCGAGCCGCCGCGCGCTCGATGTCGTCCAGCGCCACCGCGTGCGCCCGCATCCGGCGCGGATCGGGGCGGACCTCGAGGCGCTCGACGAGGCCGCCGTGGATGATGACCTGCGCAACCCCGGGAATCCCGGCGAGCCGCGGGCGCATGGTCCAGTCCGCGAACGAGCGCAGCTGCGCGACCACGTGGCGATCCGCGCTCGTGACACACACCTTGAGCAGCGATCCGATCGGCGGCTCGATCGGTTCGAGCCGCGGCGGCTCGACGCCCTCGGGCAGCGCCGCGCTTGCGAGCTGCAGCCGCTCCGCCACGAGCTGGCGGGTGCGAAACAGATCCGCGTCGTCGTCGAACATCATCGTGATCGCCGACAGCCCGGGGATCGACGACGACCGGATCGAGGTCACGTGCGGTGTGCCGAGCAGCGCGTGCTCCAGCGGCCAGGTCACGCGCTCCTCGACGTCGGTCGCGCCCAGGCCCGGCGCCTCGGTCTGGATCACCACGCGCGGCGGCGTGAAGTCCGGCAACACGTCGAGCGACGCCGTGCTGGTGACGTACAGGCCGGCCGCGAACACCATCGCGGCGACGGCGAGCAGCGTCACGCGCCGCCGGATCGACCAGCCGATCAGGATGTCGAGCGGCGCCATCGATCAGTCCTCGGCATCGCCGAGCGCCGAACGCAGCGCCTCGCCCCGCAGCGCCGCCGCGCCGCGCACGACGACGCGGTCGCCGGGCTTGAGGCCGGCGGAGATCCGAGCGCGGCCACCGAGCCGCGCCGCGACCTGGACGACCCGGGCCTCGAACCTGCCGTGCTGGCTCTCGACGTAGACGACGTCGCCGCCCGCCGAGGTCAGCACCGCGGACTCCGGTACGACCGGCCCGCGCGCCGGAGCCGTCGCCAGCCGCACCGCGACGACCTCCCCGATCAGCGGCTGCGCGCCGGCGTCGAGCTCGAGGACATCGTGGCGATTTCCGTCGTCACCGACCGCGATCGAACGCGTGACCAGGCGCGCCGGGAACCAGCGATCGCCGGTCTGTCCGCCGATCTGTGCCTCGTACGAGCTCGCCGCCGGATCGGCGGCGTGGACCGACAGGTCGATCCGCCGCGGACCGGCGCGCAGGACGCGCGCGATCGGCCGGCCCGCCTCGACGCCCTCACCGAGCACCACCTCCAGCGCGGCGAGCGTTCCGTCCGCCGTCGTCACCAGGGGCAGCGCGCGGCCCACCGCGCCGGCCTGCGCCGCGAGGCCCTGGCGAGCCGCCTGGAGGCGCGCGTGCGCGGTCGCCACGGCGGCCTCGGCCTCCTGGAGCCTGGCCTGGCTGACGATGCCGTCGCGCACCAGCTCGCTCGCGCGCGCGACCTCGGCCTCGCGCAGCCTGGCCTCCTCCTGCGCCTGGGTCACCTGCGCGGTGATATCGGCGTTCTGCACGCCGAGCGATGCGCGCTCGGCGGCCCCCAGCGACGGGCTGATCCTCGCGATCTCGGCGCCGGCCGTGACGCGATCGCCGATCGCGCGTTCGATCTGCGCAACCCTGCCGGTGATCGGTGATGCGATCAGCAGCTCGTCCCCCGGACGGGCCACGACCTTGCCGTAGCGGATCCTCACCTCCGGCAAGTCGGCCTCGGTCGCTGCAGCGACGACCAGGTCGAGCGCGGCGCGGCTCCGCTCGTCCAGCACGATCGCGCCACCCTGCACGCGCGACGGCGGGCGCCGCTCGTCCTCGTCGCGGTCTCGACCACCGCACCCCGCGCAGACCGCCGCGGCCAGGGCCAGCGCCAGGATCCGCGCGGTCATCGCGACCCACCCGGGATGGCGAGCGCCGCCGCGAGGCCACACGCCACCAGGAGCGTCATGTTGACGAACCTACGACACGCGTCGTAGCTTCGCCAGGATCCAGCTGCCCTGCGGTCGCACAAACGCGCGGTCAGGCCGCGGCGATCAGCAGGACGGCGAGCTCGCCGATCGCGGCGACGGTCGCCACCACCGGGGGCGACAGGCGGCCGTCGCGGCGCTGCGCCTCGAGGCCGAGGCCGAACGCGGCGATCGCGGCCAGCGCGAGCGCGAGCAGGCCGGCCTTGCCGAGCGCGAGGATGGCGAGCGCGGCGACGCCGAGGCTGATCACCGCGACCAGCCAGGGCGGCGCGGGCGCGGCGATCAGCGAGCGCCGGGCGCCGTCGGGATCGATCGGCTCGCCGAGCGCCTGGACGAACATCGCCGCCCACCGGCCGACCACCGCGGTCGCGACCAGCACGGCGAGCCAGCGCGACGGCGGCAGCGCGACGATCGCGGCGGCGCGCACCAGGGTGACGAACACCAGCGCGAGCAGCGCCGCGACGCCGGGCGCGCGGCTGCCGGCGCGGCCGTCCCAGTGGTCGACGCGCTCGGCCAGCCCGCGCTCGACCAGCGCCGCCGAGCCCAGCGACAGCGCCGCCAGGCCGAGCAGCGCGGCGACGCCGGCGGGCAGGGCGGCGGCATGGGTCAGCGCGGCGACGCACCACGCGGCCGCGCCGACCGGCGCGCCGAGCGCGACCAGCCAGCCGGCGGCGCGCGGCGAATCCCCGACCTCGGCCGGCCAGCGCCACGGCGTCGAATGGACGAGCGCGACCGCGCCGCCGTAGAGCGGGCCGAGCCGGCGCTGCCAGTCGTCGCGGGACGGCACGGCGGCAGTATATCGCCGCGGACGCGGCGGACACAGCGGTCGACCGGCCCACCGGCCTCGCGGTGTAAAACGGCGATGCGGCGCGGCGCGCCGGTGGCAGTGCCCGCCGCCCGGCCGCGCGCCGGCGATGCTACGTTGCGGCGATGTCGCGCTCGCCCAGGGCCGTCCCCAAGGCCGTCTACGACCTCGTCCTGCTCCCCGGTGATGGCATCGGCGTGGAGGTGATGGGTCACGCCCGCCAGCTGCTCGACGTGATCGCGCGCGGCACCGGCGCGGTGTTCTCGCTCGACGAGGTCCCGTGCGGCGGCAGGTTCTACCTCGAGCACGGGAGCCGCGACTGGCCCGAGGACGCCGAGGCCCGCTGCCGCGCGGCGGACGCGATTCTGCTCGGTGCGGTCGGCTGGAACGGCCCCGATGGCGCGCCGGTCACGATGCGCGATGGCGACGGCCGGGAGAAGATGGCGGGCTGGTCGCCGGTGATCGGCAACCGGATCGAGCTCGGCCTCTATGCCAACGTCCGGCCGGTGCGCTGCCTGCCCGGCACGCGGCACGGTCTGTCGGGCCGGTTCCGCGCGGTGTGGTCGCCCGAGACCGTCGACATGGTGATCGTGCGCGAGAACACCGAGGGGCTGTACTCCGGCATCGCCGAGCGCTCCGCCGAGCGTGCCACCGACCTGCGGGTGATCACGCGGCGGGCGTCGGAGCGCGTGATCCGCGCCGCGTTCGAGCTGTCGCGCCGCCGCGACCGGGGCGCGCCGGGTGACCACAAGCGCCGGGTGACCTGCATCGTCAAGCACAACGTGCTCGCCGGCTGCCGGCTGTTCCTCGACGTGTTCCGCGAGGTCGCGCGCAAGTTCCCCGAGATCGAGCCCGACGTCGCGATCGTCGACTCGTTCGCGATGTTCGTGTTGACCCAGCCCGAGCGCTACGACGTGTGCGTCACCACCAACATGTTCGGCGACATCCTCACCGATCTCGCGTCGGTGCTGCAGGGCGGGATGGGCATGGCGGTCGGCTGCAACCTCGGCGACGACCACGCGATGTTCGAGCCGATCCACGGCTCGGCGCCGCCGCTGGTCGGCAAGGACCGCGCGAACCCGATGGCGATGCTGCTCGCGGCCGGCGAGGCGATGGCGTGGCTCGGCCGGCGATTCTCCGACGACCGGCTGGTCCGCGCTCACCGCGCGATCGAGGCCGCGGTGGCGGCGCTGGTCGAGCGCGGCGAGCCGCTGACCTCGGATCTGGGCGGCAGCGCACCGCAGTCGGTGGTCGCGGAGGCGGTGCGCGACGAGGTCCGCCGCGCGCTCGGCGCCGGATGACGCTCTCGATCGTGCCGGAGGTCGGACTCGAACCGACACTCCCTCGCGGGAAGGGGCTTTTGAGACCCCCGAGTCTACCGTTTCTCCACTCCGGCAATCGGACGACCCGGCCGTCCACACGTTCCCAGTCACACGAGGCACCGGGCGCGGTCAAGCGCCTCGCGTGCCCAGAATGGTGACCGAACGAGCCACAAACGCAAAGCGCCGGCCAGAGGGGTGACGACGGCCGGCGCTTCGCGTCGCGCTGGAACGGGTCGCGTCGGCCTACATGCTCGAGCCCGAGCCCGAGCCAGCGGCCGAGCCCATGTCGCCACCCGATCCCGCGGCCGGGGGCGGGGGCGGGGCCGTCTCGCCCGCCGGCGGCGACGCAGGGGCCGCCTTCTTGCCGCCACAGGCGCCGCCGAGCAGCGCCGAAGCCAGGATCGCGATCACAAACGACGTCTTCTTCTTCATGGTCTGGTCCTCTCTCTTGTCAAAGTCAAAGGGGAAGGGGCAATCACTTCGGGGCGTCCGGGCTGGCCTTGCCGTCGGCAGGCGGCGCGCCATCGGCCTTCTTGCCGTAGGTGGCACCGCCGGTCGCGTCGCCCTTCTGCTCCATCGCGGGCTGGTCCTTCACGGGCGTGGTGGTTTCCTTCTTGCCGCTGCACGCGACGAGCGAAGCCGAGAGCACGAGGGCAACTGCGAACGTCTTCTTCATCATGGTTCTCCAGTACGGCGAGTCACGAGCCAGTCACGGGCCAGTCACGGGGTGAATGCGGACCGAGCGCCGAGGTCACAGCGAGGCCATGGGCATCGGCGGACCTCGGTGTCAGGTCGCGCTCAGGATCTCGTTGAGCGCTGCTTCGAGCTCCCCGCGGGCATGGGGGTCACCTCTACGCGTGGCAACTTCGATGCCACGCCGGTAGATGTCGGCAGCCTCGTCCCGGCGTCCCAGCGCGCTCAGGGTTCCCCCGGCCATCAGGTAGGTCGGGACGTAGTCGGGGAACTGATCGACGAGCTCGGAGAACGCCGTCCACGCGGCCGCGAGGTCTCCGCGGTTCTTGTACTCCATCGCCAGGCCATAGCGAGGGAACGGGTCACCCGGGGCACGGGCGATGAAGCTCTGGAAGGTGGCGATCCGGTCCATTGAGTGGCCCGCACTATGGCCCGAGATGGGAGCCCCGATGTGGGATGACTGGAATGACGAGGTCGGCGGGGGGCGTCGGGCCGTGACGTAACGCGGCACGAGGCGCGGGCTTACAGGGGGTGCACCCCGCCCGCAAGATTGGTCCAAATGCCAGTGCTGCCAGCTGATTTCCCGTCGAGCGATCATGCTACAACCGTGGAACACCCAACTTGAAGCGCGCTTTTTCCAGGTTCATCGGGGTCGATCTCGGCGGTGGTCGAGGCAAGACCACCGCCCTCGCCGAGGTCCGGAGCGGAGCTGGCGGCGCCGAGGTCGTGGAGGTCGCGACCCGGTCGGGCAAGCTGCCGTGGACCGACGACACGCTGCTGCGCCGGTTGATGACGGCGTCCCCCGCCGACGCCGTGATCGCGGTCGATGCACCGCTGACCCAGGCGGCGTGCGGGCGCTGCGAGCGGCCGGTGTGCCCCGGCATGGAGGCGTGCGCCGATCCCGCGGTCGTGTGGCTGCGCACCGAAGGCCGCGCCCTGGTCCGCAAGGTCGTGCGGGAGACGGTCGGGGGCGGTTCCCGACCGGCGTTCACCGCGCAGGCGCGCCTGGCGCCCTACGCACACCGGGCCACCGAGATCGTGATGACCTACGAGCGCGGCCTCCTGCCCCTGTCGGCGATCGGCCACACCAGCGGTGCGATCGCGGCGCGCGCCAGGCAGCTCCGCCGGCGGCTGCGCGGCCTGGGCTTCGAGCTGAACACCAACCTGCTGGAGGTGTCGCCGCCCGCCACGGTCGCAGCGCTGTGCGGGCCTCGCGTCGCGCGCAGCTACAAGCGCGACGCCGACCCCTGGCACACCCGCGCGCTGATCCTCGAGCGGCTCGCCGACCTGTCGTTCGCGCCGTCGAGCCGGATGGCGCGCGAGGAGGTGCTGCAGAGCGACCATTGCTTCGACGCCGTGCTGTCGGCGTATACCGCCTATCTGTGGGCGCGCGACGGCTGGCCGATCCCGGACGGCTGCTTCATCGACGACGGCTGGATCGTCGCGCCGCCGTGACGGGCGCTCCATTCAGCCGGTGAGCGCCTCGTAGGCGGCGGCGACCTCGGCAAACCGGCGCTCCAGGGCCTGCCGCCGCAGGGCGTCGGCGCCGGGCTGGAGGTCGGGGTGGAGCGCACGCGCGAGCCGCCGGTAGGCGCGCTTGATCGCATCGAGGTCGGCCGCGTCGTCAACTCCGAGCAGCCGCAGTGCGCTGGCGCGTCGCGGATCCGCGAGCCGGGCACGGACGGGTCGGGGCTCCGCGGCGCGCCGGGCGACGAGCTCGACGGCGAGCGCACCGACGCCGCGCAGGAAGTGGAGGAACGCGAGCAGGCGGAACCGCGGCGCGCGGGCGAGCGGCCAGATCTCGTCGATCCGGCGCGGCTCGGCCAGCGCGGCGAGCATCCGCCGGTCGGCCTCGTCGGCGGGCGTCGGTGCGAGCTCGGGGCGGATCGCCACGCGGGCGCCGGCGAGCTCGCGCAGCAGGGCGTCGGCGAGGCCGCCGTCGAGCTGGCCCTCGAGGTGCGCGCGCGCCCACCCGGCGAGCGGGACCTGGTTGGGGGCGCCCGGCGGGTAGGCGGTGACGCCGTCCTCGAAGCGCGCGACGAGCACAGGCTCGGCGGCGGCGCGCGCGAGCCG
>JBGQCL010000182.1:0-21166 GCA_041495365.1 Kofleriaceae bacterium
CGGAACACGACCTCGGCGCCGTCGACCGGCCGCTGCTGCGCGGCGTCGAACACCCGGCCCGTGATCGCGACCTCGCCCGGATGACCGGCGGGCGGGGCAGGCGGCCGCGCGGCGGGGGTGCCCGGCGGTTCGCCCGGCGAGGCCGCCGCCCCGGGCGATCCGCCGGGCCACGCGCCCCGGCCGCGCAGCACCGCGGCGGCCCCGGCGGCGAGCGCGAGCGCGACGGCGACCGCGGCCCAGACCCGACGGGACGGTGGCGACCAGGTGCGCCGGATGCGCCGGATGCGGGAGGTGCGGGTCATCGCAGGACCGGCGGGCCGGTACGTCGATCTACGTAGCAGCTATTCGGGGTCCTGCACCTCGATCACCACCGCGGTGACGTTGTCCTTGCCGCCGCGCTGGTTGGCCATCGCGACCGCCGCCTCGGCGCACTCCTCGAGCGAGCCGTCGCTGCACAGCTCGGTGACCTCGGCGTCGCTCGTGAAGTAGCCATGCAGGCCGTCGCTGCACAGCAGGAAGCGGTCGCCGGCCGCGATGTCGATGTCGACGGTGTCGACCTGGACGTAGTCCTTGTGGCCGACCGCGCGCGTGATCACGTTCTTGCCCGACGCCTTCTCGGCCTCGGCGCGGGTCATCATGCCGTGCTTGACCTTGTAGTTGATCAGCGTGTGGTCCTCGGTCATCTGCAGCACGGCGGAGCCGCGCACCCGGTAGACCCGGCTGTCGCCGACGTGGACCGCGAACGCCTGGTGTCCGCGGAGCAGCAGCGCGGACAGCGTGGTCGACATCCCCTTCTTCTCGGGGTCGAGCTCGGCCATGCCGTAGACCATGTAGCAGGCGCTCTTGACCCCGCTCTCCAGGAGCCGCCGGATCTCCCAGACCCCTTCCTTGTCGCCGGCCTCGATCCGTGCGACCAGCCGCTCGAGGTCGCGCTCGGCGCCGTAGACCCACATCCTGAGCTGCTCGACCGCCTCGCGACTGGCGATCTCGCCCTTGTTGTGGCCGCCGACACCGTCGGCGATGACATAGAATCCCCGAGCATCGTCCCGGAACAACGCGTCCTCGTTGATCTGACGCCGGCGTCCGACGTCGGTCCGCGCCACGGATGAGAGCTTCACGCTCTGTCCATCCTATCATTCCATGGCGATGCCGAGATCGACTTGCTACGATGACCCGACGTGACCGAAGCGGACACATCCGGGTTGGCGGCGGTCATTCGCGAGCGATCGAGCGAGATCCTGGCGGCGTGGATCGTGCAGTTCGAGCGCTCGCTGCTGCGGTTCCGGCGCGCGACCAAGGCGGCGACCCACACCGCGCAGGTCGCGAACCTGGTGGAGGCGCTGTCGGTGGCGGTGAGCGGGGGGGCGGCCGAGCTCCGGCCCGGGGCGCACGCCACCCGCGAGCTCGAACGCAGCGCGGCATTCCTCGGGGCGCAGTTCGCCAGCGAGGGTGCGACCGGGTTCGATGTCGCGGCGCTGCTGCTCGAGCTGCGCGACGTGGTCGCGGCGCTGGCCGATCGCGAGGACGCCGCGGCGCTGACCCGGCTGTTCGAATGGCTGACCACCGTGGCGCTCGATGCGTTCGCGTCGGCGGGCATGCAGTCGCTGCGCGAGCGCCAGGCCGATCAGCTCGAGAGCGGCACGCCGGTGATCGAGGTGCTGCCCAGGGTGCCCGCCGTGCTGGTGGTCGGTGCGCCGAGCGTCGCGACGCTCGACTCGCTGCTGGCGCGGGCGTGGATGCTCGCGGTCGGCACCGGCGCCCCGTGCCTGATCATCGACTGCGCCGGGCTCGCCGAGTCCGGTGAGAAAACTTTCGACACCGCGTACCGCGCGTTCCTCGAACAGGCCGCGGGCAGCGCGCTCCAGGTGCTGCTGACCGGCGGCCGCCGCCCGCTGCGCGAGCGCGCCGCGGCGGTGACCGCCGAGCACGGGCTGGCGTTCCAGCACTTCGAGCGGTTCGACAGCGCCGTCGCGCACGCGCTGGAGCGCGCTGGTTACCTATTGATGCGACGAAGCTGACCGACCGCAATGCATGCTAGGCTGGCGATCGGTGGGCGACTTCCCCGTCGGCTTCGGCCGGTACCAACTCGTCGAGCGGCTGGCCGTCGGGGGCATGGCCGAGCTGTTCGTCGCCAGCGCGCCGGGCGAGCACGGGTTCCAGAAGAAGGTGGTGATCAAGCGTTTGCTGCCCCACCTGATCGGCGATGACACGTACAACGCGATGTTCATCGACGAGGCCAAGCTCACCGCGCGCCTGGTCCATCCGAAGATCGCTCAGACCTTCGAGCTCGGCAAGGTCGATGACGCGCTGTTCATCGCGATGGAGCACGTCGACGGCATCGACGTGCTCGCGCTGCTCCGCGAGTTCGCGGCGCGGCGCCGCCGGGTCGAACCCCAGCTCGCGGCGTGGATCGCGCACGAGGTGCTCGACGCGCTGGACTACGCGCACAACCAGACCGGCGAGGACGGCGCGCGGCTGGGCATCGTGCACCGCGACATCTCGCCGTCGAACGTCCTGCTCAGCGTGCGGGGCGACATCAAGCTGGTCGACTTCGGGATCGCGCGCCAGCAGGACCCCGACCGCGCGCACAAGAGCAAGAGCGGCACGCTCAAGGGCAAGTACGGCTACATGTCGCCCGAGCAGGTGATCGAGCAGAGCCTCGACGCGCGCAGCGACCTGTTCTCGGTCGGCGTCGTGCTCGCCGAGCTGCTCACCGGGCGGCGGCTGTTCGCCGCGGCCAACGAGCTCGACGTGCTGATCATGGTGCGCGACGCCCGGCTGGTCCGGTTCGACAAGTACGGCGCCGATCTCGATCCCGATCTGTCGGCGATCGCCCGCAAGGCGCTGCGCAAGGCGGTCGACGAGCGCTGGCAGAGCGCCGCGCAGTTCCGCGATGCGGTCGCCGAGTGGCTGTTCGAGCATCGCCACCGGATGACGTCGCGGGCGGTCGCCGACGTCGTGGTCGAGCTGCGCGACGCGGTGATCGAGCGCCGCAACCGGACGGTCAACGCCGGCACCACGGTGCTCGACGAACTCGCGGTCGGCCGCGCGCCGAGCGAGGACGCGATCACGGCCGGCCGGGCCGTGGCCAACGACGGCGTACCGCAGGCCGCGGCCGACCGCGAGCCGAGCATGCCGCTGATCTCGGTCAGCTACGACCAGCCCGATCCGGTGATCGCGGCACGGCCGGTCCCGGCCGGTGAGCTCGGCGCGTCGGTCGCCCAGCCGCGCGTCGAGACCGTCAACGCCCGCGGCTCGCGCGCGCCGGTCACGGCGTCGGCCGCGCCGCCCACCGGCGGGCTGCAGGTCAAGCGCCCGACCGCGCCGCCCCGGCCCCGCCCGGCGACCGTGCGCAACGCGCCGATGCGCGATGGCGTCGTCGAGCTGCCGATCGCCGACACGATCAGCGCGGCGGTCGAGGCGATCACGCTGCCGGTGGCCGACCGCATCGACCGCATGGACCGCGCCGGCCTGCCCGCACCGGCCGAGCGCCTCCGCGGCCCGGGGGATGACTCGGCGATGCGCGCGTTCGAGGACATCGACGCACCGCCGCTGCCGCCCGCGGTCGTGATCCCGTCGGCCGAGGACGCCGCGCGCGGATACGCGCCGGGCCCACCGGCGCTGTCGGACATCCCGGAGGCGCCCGACGACGCCGGCGAGTTCAGCGTGACCTCGCCGCTGCGCGTGCTGTTCCGGCTGCTCACCGCGCGCGCCACCGGCCTGCTCGTGGTCGCGGTCGGCGGGATCAAGAAGGAGATCTACGTCCGCGACGGCCAGCCCGAGTACGTGTCGTCCAACGTCGCGAGCGAGCTGTTCGGCAACTACCTCGTGAGCAAGAGCGTGCTGTCCGACGGCGAGCTGGCGATGGCGCTGGCGATGATGCCGCACTACGGCGGCAAGCTCGGCGACACCCTGGTCGGCCTCGGCCTGCTCAAGCCGCTCGAGGTGTTTCGCCACCTGACCCGCCAGGTCCGGACCAAGATCATCGACGTCTGCACCTGGAACAAGGGCTCGTTCGGCTGGTACGCGGGCCGCGAGAACCCGCGCGAGGCGTTCCCGCTCGACTTCAACGCGTTCGAGATCCTCGGCGCCGGCGCGATGGCGACGTCCGACGAGTTCATCGAGGCGTGGATCGCACGCAACGCGGCGCTCCGGCTGCGGGCCGCGCGGACCCGCCGGGTCGGCCCCGAGCGGTTCGAGGTCAAGGGCCTGGTGGAGCTGTGCGACATGCTCGACGGCAAGCGCACGGTGTCGGATCTGGTCGAGGCGGCGCTCGACCGGCTCGATCGGCTGCGGACCGGCCGCATGCTCAGCCTGCTGGAGGCATGCGACCTGGCGCGGCCGAGCTGATGGTCGCGTGGGGCTGCGCGGTGCGCGATTCCGCGCTACAGCTGGGCATGCGCTCGCCGCTCGCCCTCGCGCTGCTGCTCGGCATCGCGACCTGCGGCTCGGGCCCATCGATCCCATCGATCCCATCGATCCCCCGGGGGACTCCGCCCTCCGCCCCGTCGGGGTCCCCACCCCCCATCTCGCCTCGCTCGACCGCGGCCGGGGCGCCGCGCCCCGAGCTCACCGCGCTCACCATCGGGGGCGGCGCGATCGAGGTCGCGATCGAGGAGGGCCCGCTCGACGTATCGCGCGCCGAGCTGCTCGCCTGGATCTCGAACGCCGCCCGCGCCGTGACGGCCTACTTCGGGCGGTTTCCGGTCGCGCACTACCGGATCGTGATCGAGCCGGTCGCGGGCCGGTCCGGCGTGCTCAGCGGGACGACCTGGGCCAGCGGCGGCGCGCACTCGCGGATCCACCTCGGCGAGCACACCAGCGTCGCGCAGCTCGAGCACGACTGGGTCATGACCCACGAGATGGTGCACACCGCGTTTCCCGACCAGGACTCCACGCACCACTGGATCGAGGAGGGCATCGCGACGTATGTCGAGCCTCTGGCGCGATCGTGGATCGGGAACTATCCCGTCGCGCGGGTGTGGACCGATCTGGTCGACGGACTGCCCAACGGCCTGCCGCGCCGGGGCGATCGTGGACTCGATCACACCCACACCTGGGGCCGGACCTACTGGGGCGGCGCGCTGTTCTGCCTGCTGGCCGACCTGGAGATCCGCGATCGGACCGGCGGCCGCCGCGGCCTGGTCGATGCGCTGCGCGGCATCCTCGCCGCCGGCGGCAGCGATCAGGTCGCGTGGCCGATCGAGCGCGCGCTGCTCGAGGGCGACAAGGCGGTCGGCGTGCCGGTGCTGCAGGAGCTCTACCGGCGGATGAAGGATGTGCCGGTCGCGCCCGATCTGGACGAGCTGTGGCGAGGCCTCGGCGTCGCGGTGCGACAGGGTGCGCTGCAGCTCGACGATCAGGCGCCGAAGGCGGCGATGCGCCGCGCGATCAGCGCGCCGGCGGCGCCGGCCGGTCCGTGATAGCGGAGATCGCGATCGGTCGCTGCACGATATGTGATATCGCGCGCTGAACACGTGAACAGGATCGCCCGGAGATCGGCAGTCCGGACTGTGACCATCCGGAGTGAGTCCTCAGGAATGACCGGCGTCCGTTGCACTCCGGTCGCACGGCAGGTGTAGCCTCCGTCCCGATTGAACGTAAGGGAATACGCCGGGCCGCGTTGTGGGTCTGGCGCGGCGTAGGACTGCCCCGACCATTTACTGGCCCGACCATTTAAGGAGACAAGACCGATGAAGAACCCCATCCGTACCGGAACCATGATCGCGTTTGCCGCGGCGAGCCTGTTCGCCGCCGCCTGTGGCAGCAAGGCCCCCGACCAGGGGACCACGCCCGCCGCCTCGCCCGAGAAGACCGCGGCCGCGGTCCACTGCATGGGCATCAACTCCTGCAAGGGCACGGGCAGCTGCAAGAGCGAGAAGAACGGCTGCAAGGGCCAGAACGGCTGCAAGGGCCAGGGCACGATGGACACCGCCACCGCCGAGGAGTGCACGGGCAAGGGCGGCACCGTCGCGGCCGGCAACTGATCCGGACGCGATCTCGACGATGGCCGATCTGGCGCGGATCCAGCAGCAGTTCTACGACCGCGTCGTCGGCCGCGCGCCGGGGGAGGGCGAGGACGCCCCCGGCGATGCCGAGCTGATCGGCTCGGGCGACATCGCGATCTACGCGCGGATGTACGCGAGCCGGTTGCACGACACGCTCGCCGACGACTATCCCAAGCTGCGCACTGCGCTGGGTGACGATCGGTTCGGCGAGCTGGTCGCGCACTACCTCCGTGCGCATCCGCCGAGCTCGTTCACGCTGCGCGATGCAGGACTCGCGCTCGAGCGGTTCCTGCGCGGCAGCGAGCTCGCCCCGGCGTGGGCCGCCGATCTGGCCGCGCTGGAGCGCGCCCGGGTCGAGGTGTTCGACGGACCCGACGCCGAGCTGCTGACCCAGGACACGGTCGCCGCGCAGGGCGATGCGCTGCCCGGCCTGGCCCTGGTGTGGGTCCCGTCGAGCGTCGTCGTCCCGGCGGCGTGGACGGTCGACGATCTGTGGAGCGCGATCGAGGACGGCGCGCCGGCGCCCGAGCCGGTGGCCGAGCCGCGCGCCGTGCTGGTGTGGCGCCGCGACGTCGCGGTGCTGCACCGCACGCTCGACGCCGACGAGGCCCGGCTCGCTCCGCGGATCGCGCAGGGCATGTCGTTCGCCGACGCGTGCGAGGTGCTCGGCGAGCTCCACGGCGACGCGGCGAGCGCCCGCGCGGTCGAGCTCCTGCTGCGCTGGCTCGGGGCCGCGGCGCTGGCCGCCCCGGCGGAGTGACTCAGCCGGCGAGCCCGCAGGCGGCGAGCGCGCGGGCGAACCGATCGGGGACCGGCGCCGCGACGACCAGCGGCTCGCCGCCGAGCGGCAGCGCGATGCGCTCGGCGTGGAGGAAGAAGCCGTCGTGGCCGGGCAGCGGCGCGCCGCCGTACAGCGCATCGCCGGTGAGCGGCGCGCCGACGTGGGCGAGGTGGGCGCGGACCTGGTGCATCCGGCCGGTGCGGGCGATGCAGCGGACCAGCGCGTGCCGCGGCAGGGTACTCTCGACGGCGATCTCGGTGTACGCGGGCAGCCCCTCGGCGAGGTCGACCACCGCGCGCTTGCCGCGCTGGGCGAGCGGTGCGTCGCACTCGCGCGCCACCGGACGGCCGTCGGTGATCGCGAGGTAGTGCTTGACCACCATGCCGGCGCCGAACGCCGCGCGCAGCGCGCGGTGGGCCTCGGGCGTGCGCGCGGCGATCAGCACGCCGGACGTGCCGATGTCGAGCCGGTGGACCAGGCCGCCGTCGCGCGGGTCGTCGCCGATCGCGACGCACTCGGGGAACCGGAACGCGATCGCGTTGGCCATCGTGCCGAGCTCGCCGGCGCGCAGCGGCTGCGACGGCACGCCGGCCGGCTTGGCGACCGCGACCAGGTCGCTGCGCTCGGCGAGGATGACCAGCGGGACGTCGGGGTCGGGCGCCGGCCGCAGCGCCGTGCCGTGCACCGGCTCGCGGGTGAGCTCGACGGTGTCGCCGACCGCGACCCGATCGCCCTTGCTGGCGCGCCGGCCGTTGAGCCGGACCGCGCCGTCGGCGAACAGCTGGGCGAGCTGACGCCGGCCGGCCGCCGGGTAGAACCGGGCGAGCGCCTTGTCGATCCGGTCCGCGACGTCGATCGTGAGCTTCACACCGCCTCCATCAGGATCGCCGGCGCGGCGCCGCCGGGGGGGAGCTCGGTGAGCTCGGCGCCGATCACGACCAGCGCGTTGCAGCCGACCAGCGACGACAGCATCGCCGAGCCCTGCTTGGGGTGGAGCGTGGCGATCAGCTGCTGGCCCTGGCGCACCACGCGGGCGCGCAGGTAGTGGGCGCGGCCCCGGTCCTTGCGGTAGCCGCCCGCGACCTGCACCGTGACCTCGGGCCGGGCGACGACCCGCGCGCCCTGCATCGCGAGCAGCGCGGGCCGCAGGAACAGCTCGAACGCGACCACCGTCGACACCGGGTTGCCGGGCAGGCCGAACACCGGCGCCGGAGGGGCGCCCGGCCGCATCCCGAACGAGAACGGCTTGCCGGGCTTCATCGCGACCTTGTACAGCTCGAGCGAGATCCCGGCGGCGGCGAGCGCGTCGTGCACGTGGTCGCGGTCGCCGACCGACACCCCGCCGGTGGTGATCACGACGTCGTGGTCGCGCGCGGCGGCGAGCCGGTCGGCGAGCGACGCCAGGTCGTCGCGCGCGATGCCGAGCCGCTCGGCGGTGCCGCCGGCCTCGCGGACCAGCGCGGCCAGCGCGTGGACCGACGAGTCGACCAGCTGGCCGGGGCGCGGCGGCGTCGCGACGTCGACCAGCTCGTCGCCGGTCGCGATCAGCGCCACCCGCGGCGCGCGCGCCACCGGCAGCTCGGTCAGGCCGAGCGCCGCGCACAGGCCGATGTCCCAGCCGGTCAGCCGGGTGCCGGCGGGCAGCGCGAGCTCGCCGACCGCGACGTCCTCGCCGGCGAGCCGCACGTTGTCGCCGGCCGGGGACGCCGGCAGCCGCACCCGGTCGCCGTCGCGCACCGCGTCCTCCTGGATCACCACGGTGTCGGCGCCCGCCGGCATCGGCGCGCCGGTGAGGATCCGCAGCGCGGCCCCGGCCGGCAGCGCCGGCACGTCGAGCTGGCCGGCGGCGACCCCCCCGGCGACCGGCAGCGTCCCGGGCAGGTCCGCCGAGCGCGCCGCGTAGCCGTCCATCGCGGAGTTGTCGAACCCGGGCAGCGCGCGCGGCGCCCGGAGGTCGGCCGCGAGGACCCGGCCGGCGGCCCGGTCCAGCGGGACGAGCTCGCCGGGCAGGCGGGGGACGCGGTCGATCACGGCACGCGCGGCGTCGGCGACGGACAGCATGCGGGCATCTTACGTCCCGGACGCCGGACGCGCCCCGGCTCGCGACCCAGATCACGGCGGCGGCGCGCACCGCCGATCGAGGGAACCCGCGGACCGGCGCTGCGATATGCTCGCGCGCGATGGCCAGGTGGGGAGCCTCCCTGATCGTGTTCGCGGCGGGCTGTGGACGGCTCGGGTTCGCCCCGGGGGAGGCGGCGCCGCTCGATGCCGCGTCGCTCGACGCCGCTCCGGACGCGGCCGGGCCGCCGCCGACCCACCGCTACCGGCTCGAGGGCATGTACGGGGACGACGATGGCGGTTCGCCCCTGGTCCCTCAGGGCGGCAGCTTCGACCCCGGCGGCTACCGGTTCGGCATGAACCAGGGCCTCGGGCTGTCCAGCGCGATGCCGGTCGCGATCTACACCATCGACATCCAGCTCGCGCTCGACGTGATGACGGGCTGGCGCAAGGTCGTCGACTTCAAGAGCCTGAAGGACGACTCCGGCCTCTACGTGCACGACTCCCAGCTCTCGTTCGTCGAGGACGCCGGTAACCAGGTCTTCGTGAGCTCGCCGCCGCTGCTGGTCGCGGCGACCCCGTTCGAGGTGACCCTGACCCGCGGCAGCAACGGCATCGTCATCGGCTACATCAACCGCTCGATGCAGTTCTCGATCACCGACAGCCTCGGCGCCGGAACGTTCACCGATCCGAACGCGTTTGCGGAC
This sequence comes from Kofleriaceae bacterium, assembly GCA_041495365.1. Classification (GTDB taxonomy): domain Bacteria; phylum Myxococcota_A; class Polyangia; order Haliangiales; family Haliangiaceae; genus JABFXX01. Next base: position 9,555 of record JBGQCL010000182.1, read on the forward strand.
TTCGGCGTCGACGACATGCCGACCAGCCAGATGGAGGCCAGTCCGGGCGAGATCCGCGAGATCCGGATCTGGAACGTCGCGTTGAGCCCGGCCCAGATCAGCCAGCTGTGACGCGCTGACCGCGATCCTTCGGGTCCGCGCGCGTCCACCCGGTGAACGCGGCGCGGTCCAGGACGACATTGCCGTCGCGCTGCAGTCGCAGGCCGTCGCCGCGCCGCCGGCGGATCGCGGTCGCGCGGCGAGCCGAGGCGACTTCCGGTGAGATCAGCGCCTTACGGTGCCGGCGATCGGCGCGCCGTGTGGTCGAACGTCTGCGGGGTGCCACGACCGCCCGACACGGCCCGATGTCGCTCGCGGCGCGACGCGACTCGAATTTCACGTTTCGGCGGCGACCGGGCCATGGATCACGTGTTGCAGTCAGCGCGCGAGTATCGGATTCCAGTGACGGAATCGAGTATTGCCACAGTGTAATTGTTGCGATCTGTTGATATGGAAGTTGCTGTTGCTGCGTGGAGCTTTCCGGCGCGGCGGGGCAGTCTTGCCCGCAAGCAGCGCTGCGGTGGGTCGCGACGGAAGGGACAGCTCCATGCAGGATATCAAGCCACGCAGGCGCAGATACGCATTCACGGCAGCGCTCGGTCTCGCGCTGCTGCCCGGCCCGCTCGGGTTCGCCGACTCGTCGGCACGGCCGAGCTCCTCGGGCACGTTTCACAAGGGCTCGCTGACCGTGCCGCTGCGCCGCGGCGGTGCCACGCCGTTCGAGGCCTTTCTCCCCGCGCTGCCGTCCGGCTGCGAGGCAGAGATGACGATCACGCTCGCGTGGGACGAGCAGGCCAACCGGGTGCACGCCCGGCTCACGGGCAAGCACGTGCTGGTCCCGCACCCGACGATCCGGCGCACGCAGGGCGTCGATTTCTTCCCGAATCCGATCTGGCCCGAGCAGAAGGACTTCCGCAACGGCCGTTACCTGTTCTGGATCCTGTCTCCTGCGCAGATGATGACCTTCTATTACGACGGCGCCACGCGCGACGTCATGGGCAGCGAGTTCGAGCATCCCACACCGCCGCCCGGCGCGATCCCGCTCACCGTGCCCGGCCTCAAGCTGTTTCCGTCTCCGTTCTTCCAGCCCGACCACGACGGCGACGTCGACGTCGAGTGGTCGTTCGCCTACGACAGGGTGGTGCGCGGCGATCTCCCCGGGCTCGCACACTCGTTCTTCACCGCGCCCCCGGCGAACCTCTGCCTGGCCAACCCGTTCCGCTACGATCAGTCGACGACGATCGGCTACACCAGCCCGGCGCGCCCCGCCGCGGAGGCGATGGCGTTCTCGGACTACCTGCGCAACGGCCTCATCTTCGACATCACGGTCGAGCCGCCGGACTACTTCACATTCCCGCCGTCCGCCGGTCAGACCTCGTTCTACAGCGGCGCGACGGTGGTCGGCGGCGGGATCCCGAAGGGCTGGGCGCTCGATCTCGACGCGGTGTTCATGAACAACGCACCGCCGATCAAGCCGTTCGCGGCGGCGCACAGCTGCCGCGACCACTTCGTGCCCCGCCACAACCCGAACATCAACTTCTGCGCGCCGCGCTGACGAGCCCCACCATGAGCCGTATCAAGACGTTCCCCCGATCCCCGGGCTCCCCTGGCCTCCTGCTGCTCGCAGCGCTCGCAGCCTGCGCCGACCCGCCGCGCGGCGAGCCGATCGGCATCGCGGTCGACGAGTCGCGGGTCGCCGAGGGCACCTACAACCTCCACCTCGAGGATACCGTCCGGTTCAACCCGATCCCGCCCGGCTCCGATCCCGTGCGCGGCCGGCGGCTGTTCGGTCTCGCCGCCGACCTCGAGACGTCCGACGCCAGCCAGGCCCTGTTCCAGGGGCCGTCGCAGGCGTTCGGCGGCGTGGTCGTGTCCAACGGTCGCAGCTGCTTCACCTGCCACCGCGGCGTGCAGGCCACGGCGCTCGGCCTGCCGCCGCCGCCGCTGTCCCGGGCGATCCCGCTCGGCGATCCGCTGTTCACCGGCCTCGACGGCGACGCCCAGGGCGATCCCGACGGGATGCCCAACCTCGACCGGCTCGGCCTCCTCAAGTACCGGCCCCACCGGTTCAACCTGTCCCGGCCCGAGACCGACCCGTACCGGAAGTTCTTCGCGTGGCGCAAGGCGATCCGGCTGGTCAACGTGGCGTTCGCGTCGGGCTTCCTCAGCGACGCGCGCGGCCGGGCGATGTTCGAGGTCGATCGCGGCGCGGTGTTCAGCCACACCCAGGACTCCGACCTCCGGTTCGACGACCTATTCACGGTCCAGGATGGCAACGACCTGCAGGCGTTCCAGTTCGGGATCCTGTCCGACCCGCGGCTCGCCGCGCTGCGCGATCCGGACGATCCGATGTACGCCGTGCTGGTCAACGACCCGTTCTACACCGTGCCGATGGCGACTGCCGCGCAGCGGCGCGGGAGCGAGGTATTCCGCCGGAGCTGCATGACCTGCCACAGCACGCCCAACGTGTTCAACAACCTGTCCAACGTCGAGGCGCTCGGCGACGACACCCGGCCGCCCAACTTCCCGTCATTCGCACCGGCGGTCGGGCGGACGTTCGACATCGGCGTCGCCGAGCGCAACCGGCACCAGCTGCGGTTCACCCACGACGACGGCGGCGGGCGGTTGTCTCCCATCGTGATCCCGCTCGCCAACGAGGACGGCTCCACCAACCTGCTCACCGTGACGTTCGACCTCGGGCTCGGCGCGATCACCGGGCGGACGGAGGACGTCGGGCGGTTCAAGGTGCCGCAGCTCCGCGGCGTCAAGCACAACGCACCGTACTTCCACGACAACTCGGCGTTCTCGCTCGCGGAGGTCGTCGACTACTTCAACAGCGACCCCTACAACGCCTCGAAGGACGGGCGCAAGTTCCCGATTCACCTCGACGCGCACCAGCGCGCCGATCTGCTCGCGTTCCTCGAGATCCTGTGACGGCGGCATCCCGCGATGCCGCCGTGCGATCACGGCACTCGCTCGAGCACGCCGCGTGGCTGCTTCGCCCAGCCGAGCCCGAGGAACACGTCGAGCCGCCCGGTGCGCTCGATCGGCGCGGGCCACGCCGTCCATCGCGCGCGCGTCGGCGACGGCGTCGGCACAGAACGCGGCGGGATCGTCGAGCACGCGCGCGCACACCGCGTCGACCGGCTCGCGGCGGCGCGGGCCCCAGCCGTCGACCGCGAGCGTGGTCGCCGCGCGCGCACGATGTCGACGAATGCGCGCTCGCCCTCGCCGAGCACGAGCGCGTCGACCCAGGGATGGCGTGCGAGGAACGCCGCCGACGCCGCGGGGCGCCGCGGCACCGACGGGCCGCCCGCGACGATCCACACCCCGGGGTTGCGCTCGCGCGCCCGCCGCTCGAGCGCGTAGCGTTCGTTCCACGTGTACAGCGAGATCCCGGCGACGTCGGCCTCCGCGACGAGCTCCGCCGCGGCCTCCGGTTCGCGGCGCGCGCATCGTCGTACTGCCGTCGAACTGCGCGATCACGACCCGGAGCACGTACCGATGACTACAATACAGGCTCCGCTGCGCCTCAAGCAGGTTGCGCGATCCTTTGTATGATCATATCGTCAATCATATCAGAGCATTCATGCCCGCGACCGAGCGCGTCACCGTCATCCTATCGACCTCGTCAAGGGTATCGACCGCTTCCGAGCGGAACCGGCGCCGCTTCATCACCGAAGCGGTCGAGCATGAGCTTGTCCGTCGCCGCCGGGAGGGCTGCTCCGGTCGCTCGCGAGCCCCCACCCGGAACCTGGCGAGCTCGCCGAGACGGGCCTCGCCGACTGGGGCGCAAGCCTCCCCGCGGACGACGTGGGGCTGGTCGATGAAGCCGCCGGGAAGCCCGTGCGCTGGGCCGAGGGGCAAGGCTGGGTGGAGGAGTCCGCGTGATCGCCGATCGCGGGACCGTCGTGTGGTCGACGGTATCACCAAGGTTCGGTAACAGATGGGTCGGCGCCGCGACGCGAGAGCGAAGATCGAGTTCGGTGACTTCCAGACGCCACCAGAGCTGGCTGCAGAGGTCTGCAAGCTGCTTGCCGCGAAGCGCTTCACGCCTATGTCGATCGTCGAGCCTACGTGTGGCACCGGGAAGATCTTCCTTGCTGCGCTCGATGCGTTTCCAGGCTTCGATCGCGCCGTGGGCATCGATGTCAATCCGGAGCATCTCCGGCGGCTCAAGGGCAGCCTGAGCGCTGCGCAGGCGCGACGGGCCACCGTGGAGCTCGGAAACTTCTTCGAGGAAGATTGGCCAGCGCGCATCGCATCGCTCCCCGATCCGATCCTCGTCCTGGGTAACCCGCCGTGGGTAACGAGCTCCGACCTCGGGTATCTCAAAAGCCATAACATTCCGGCGAAGGAGAATTTTCACGGTCGCGCTGGCCTCGATGCGGTCACAGGCAAGAGCAACTTCGACATCTCCGAGTGGATGCTGCTCAAGCTGCTGGCCGCGCTGGATGGCCGCGATGCCATTCTCGCCATGCTCTGCAAGTCAGCCGTTGCTCGGAAAGTCCTATCGTTCGGCTGGAACGCTGGCTATCGAATTCGGTCGGCGGCGATGTATAAGATCGACACGGCGAGGCACTTTGATGCGGCGGTCGACGCCTGCCTGCTCGTCTGCGAGTTGGGAACGGGACAGCCAACTTCGCGATGCCGCACCTTCGAGAGCATCTCGGTGAAGCGACCGAGCGGTACCCTGGGTTACCGCGATGGTCTCCTGCTCGCCGATATCGAGCTGTACGAGAAGCACAAGGGGCTGGCTGGCGAGTCACCATACAAGTGGCGTTCTGGTGTCAAGCACGACTGCGCTGCCGTCATGGAGCTGCGAGATCGCGATGGTGTCTACGAGAACGGCGCCGGCCGGACGGTCGTGCTGGAGCCGGATTTCCTGTATCCGATGCTGAAGAGTTCGGAGGTCGCGAGAGCGGGTTTGATTCGGCCGAGCCGATCGATGATCGTCACACAGCGATTCGTCGGCGACGACACCGTGCGCATCAAGGACGCAGCGCCTCGCACCTGGCGCTATCTCGCCGACCATCGAGACAGCTTCGAGCGCCGCGCGAGCTCGATCTACAAGGGGAAACCCGCGTTCTCGATCTTCGGCATAGGCGACTACACCTTCGCGCCGTGGAAGGTTGCAATCTCGGGTCTGTACAAGAAGCTCGAGTTCCGGGTGGTCGGCCCGTACGATGGCAAGCCCGTCGTTCTCGACGATACCTGCTACTTCGTCGCGTGCGACTCGGAACGGGAAGCGCGGTTCGTGTTCTCGCTTCTCTCGTCGGACACAGCGAAGGAGTTCTTCTCCGCCTTCGTGTTCTGGGATGCCAAGCGCCCGATCACCGCCGAGCTCCTGCGTCGGCTCGATCTGTGGCGGCTAGCACAGGAGCTCGGCTGCGCGCACGAGTTCCGGAAGACTCGGTCCCGCGGTTCGGTCAATGCAGCTGCGCGATCATGAGGTGGGCGACCGTGAAGTAGATGAACAGCCCCGAGGCGTCGACCAGGGTGGTGATCAGCGGCGCCGACACCACCGTGGGGTCGATGCCGAGGCGCTGCGCGACGAGCGGGATCGTGGCGCCGACCGCGTTGGCCCAGGTACAGACCGCGAGGATCGTCACCGCGACGCACAGCGCGAGGTCGTGATCGACGCCCCACAGCAGCGCGCGGAAGAACGCGATCACGCCGAGCAGGACGCCGAGCAGGACGCCGGCGGTGACCTCGCGCCGGATCACGCGGAACACGTCGCGGACCCGGACCTCGCCGAGCGCGAGCGCGCGGATGATGGTCGACACGGTCTGCGAGCCGGCGTTGCCGCCGGTGCCGATCAGGAGCGGGACGAAGAACGACAGCGCGACCACCTTGGCGAGCTCGTCCTCGAAGTAGCGCAGCACGGTGCCGGTCGCGGTCTCGGCGACGAACAGCAGGATCAGCCAGGTCAGCCGGCTGCGCACGGTGCGGGTCAGCGAGGTCAGGAAGTACGGCGCGCGGCCGGCGAGCTTGCCGGACACCGCGCCCTGGTTGAGGATGCCGGTGCCGGCGGCGTCGAGCGCGGCGCCGAGCAGGTCGTCGACCCGCACCGCGCCGACCAGGTCGCCGTGCTGGTCGATCACCGGCAGCGACAGGAAGTCGTGGGTGTTGATGATGTCGGCCGCGTCGGCGCGCGTGGTGTCCTCGCGGACCGCGATCGGGTCGCGGGTCATGATCTGGTCGAGCGGCGTGCTGCGGTCGGCGCACGCCAGCTCGCGGAGCGGCGCGACGCCGACCAGCTTCTTGCCGTCGCAGATGTAGCAGTTGACCGCGACCTCGATCTCGGCCGCGTTGGTCCGCAGCAGGTCGAGCGCGTCGCCGACCGTGCACGCCGTGCTGCGCATCGGCGCGTCGCCGGTCGCGCGGTCGCACCGCCAGATCTTCGGCGTCATGATCCGGCCGACCGCCGGCTCGGGGTAGGCGAGCAAGCGATCGATCGTCGCCTTCTCGTCGGGCGTGTAGGCGCGCTCGATCTCGGTCCGCCGGGCGGGCGGCAGCGCGCCGAGGATCGCGACCTCGTGATCGGTGGGGAGGAACTGCAAGAGGTGGCAGGTCCGCGGGGCCTCGAGCTCGCCGAGCAGCTGGGCGGCGACCACCGGGTGCGCCGCGCGCAGCATCGCCGCGCCGCGCCGGTCGTCGATCGCGTCGAGGATCGCGCGGCCCTCGGCGAGCGGCCGGCGCGACAGGTCGCGGCCGAGGTCGGCGGGGCGGAACCGCTTGACCGCGGCCTTGAGCTCGGCGGCGCCGGACCGCAGCGCGTCGTCGATCGGCGTCAGATCGGGGATCGGAATGGCGCTGCGGACGTCCTCGGCCTCGGGGGCACCACTCATGATCTCACCTTCCGCGATCGAGCCCGGGCCGGCAATCCGCCGGGGATCCAAATGTCGTCAAGACGTGGGCGCGTGTGACGATCCGGTGACGCCCGGCGGTGCTAGGTTGCCGGCGATGTCCGACGCGCGCTTCCCGCTGGAGACCGCGTGCCGGCTGTCGCGCTCGGTGCTGTGGCGGCTGCAGCGCCGGTTCTTCGAGCGCCGTGGCCTGGCCGCGTGGAGCGAGGGCGAGGTCCCGCACCACATCACGAACAGCCCGTGGCTGGCCCGTGCGTACAGCCGGGTGATCCGCGGGTACCTGCGCGACTGGGGGGCGGAGATCGATCGGTCGCAGCCGGTGTACGTCGTCGAGCTCGGGGCCGGGTCTGGACGGCTTGCGTACCACCTGGTGCGCCGGCTCGCCCCGCCCGCCGATGACCCGACCCCGGTGGCGGTCCGCTACGTGATGACCGATTTCGCCGAGGCCAATCTCGCGGCGTGGCGCGCGCATCCCCAGCTCGCGGCCTGGCTCGAGGACGGGCGGCTCGACCTCGCGCGGTTCGATGCCGAGCACGACCGCGCGATCGCGCTGGAGCGCACGGGCGCGACGCTGGCGCCCGGCCGGGTCGCCAACCCGGTCATCGCGATCGCCAACTACGTGTTCGACGGCCTGCCGCTCGATGCATTCTCCGTCGAGGATGGCCGGCTCTGCGAGTGGCGGGTCCGGCTGTGCTCGACTCACCCCGACACCGATCTCGACGATCCCGAGGTGCTCGGCCGCGCCACGCTCGCCGTCGAGCGCCGGCCGGCCGAGCCCGCCGGGTACTACGGCGACGCCGCGCTCGATGCGATCCTGGACGAGCACCGCCAGCGGCTGCCCGGCGTGCCGTTCACGCTGCCCTCGGCATCGCTCGGCTGTGTGTCCCGGCTGGCCGACATCGCGGGCGGCCGCCTGCTCGTGCTGTCGTCCGACAAGGGCGAGATCGACGAGGATGGACTGCGCGCGCGGCCCGGGCCGCAGCTCACCCTGCACGGCAGCTTCTCGATCGCGGTGAACTATCACGCGATCGCGCGGTTCGTATGCCGGGGCGGTGGCGAGGCGCTGTTACCGTCCGAGCCGCCGCGCACCATCGCCAGCTGCGCGTTCCTGCTGGGGGCACCGCCCGGTGGACACAGCGAGGCCCGCGATGCGTACGCCGGGGCGCTCGACGCCATGCATCCCGACCAGGTGATCTCGCTGTGCCGCGCCGTCGAGCACCTGGGCGACAGGTTGCAGCCCGACGACTGGCTCGCGTACTTCGGGTACACCGGCTGCGATCCCAGGCTGGTCACCGACGCGCTGCCCCACCTGATGGCGCAGGTCGGCGCCGCCGCGCCGCCGGCCGGCGTCCGCGACGAGCTGGTGCGCGTGCTCGCGGCCACGTGGGACAACTACTTCCACATCGGCGAGCCGTTCGATCTCGGCCTCGCGCTCGGCCGGCTCGCGGTGGCGCTCGCCGCGTGGCCCGAGGCGAGCGGCTTCCTCGAGGGCTCGCTGCGCTGGCACGGCGCTACCCCGGCCGCGCTGGTCGAGCTCGCCGGCTGCCACGACCGGCTCGGCCAGCCCGCCGCCGCCCGGGCCCGGCTCGACGAGGCGCTCGCGCTGGACCCGGCGCACGACGCCGCGCTCGCGCTGGCCGCGCGCCTGGCGGGACGCGACGCGCCCGCGTTACGCTAGGCGCGATGACGCGCGTACTTCCTGCATCGCTCTGGGTGCCATCGCTCTGGGTGCCATCGCTCTGGGTGCTCGCCCTGGTGGCGTGCGGCGCGCCGCCGCCCCCCACGACGGCGACCGCGCCGAAGCCCGGCGCCGACGACAAGGACCTGGCCCTGCCCGCGGAGACCCACCTCCGCCACCTGCGCCAGCTCACGTTCGGCGCCGACAACGCCGAGGCCTACTGGTCGTTTGCCGGCGACCGGCTGATCATGCAGTCCAACCGCGCGCCCTACAAGTGCGACCAGATCGAGGAGCTGAACGTCGCCACCGGCGAGCGCAAGCTGGTGTCGACCGGCAAGGGTCGCACGACCTGCTCGTTCTTCCTCAAGGGCGATCAGGAGATCATCTACGCCTCGACCCACGACGCGTCGCCCGACTGCCCGACGCCGCCCGACATGTCCCAGGGCTACTTCTGGGGCCTGTTCGATTACGACGTCTACCGCGCCAGCGCCGATGGCTCGAACCTGCGCCGGTTGACCAGCGAGCCGGGCTACGACGCCGAGGCCACGGTGTGCCCGATCGACGGCGGCATCGTGTTCACGTCGATCCGCTCGGGCGACCTCGAGCTGTGGCGGATGGACGCCGACGGCAAGAACCTCAAGCAGCTGACCAGCGCGCCGGGCTACGATGGCGGCGCGTTCTTCTCGCCCGACTGCTCGAAGATCGTGTGGCGGTCGTCGCGGCTGCAGGGCCAGGCCCTCGAGGAGTACAAGGAGCTGCTCGCCCGGCACCTGGTCAAGCCGACGAGCATGGACCTCTACATCGCCAACGCCGACGGCTCCGACGCGCGCCGGCTGACCTACCTGCCGGGCGCGTCGTTCGCGCCGTTCTTCTTCCCCGACGGCAAGCGCGTGATCTTCGCGTCGAACCACCTCGCGCCGAAGGGCCCGGAGTTCGACCTGTTCGCGATCGACATCGACGGCAGCCACCTCGAGCGCCTCACGTTCGCCCCCGGGTTCGACGGCTTCCCGATGTTCTCGCCCGACGGCAAGCACCTGGCGTTCTCGTCGAATCGGCGCGACGTGGTCAAGACCGACAAGGGCGAGGTCTACCGCGTCACCGGCGGCCCGGCCGGCGTGCACGACACCAACGTCTACGTCGCCGACTGGGTCGATTCGCCGGCGGCCGGCTCGAGCAGCGGTGACCGGCCGTCGGCACCCGAGACCGCCGGCGCCGATCGGTTCGCCGCCGCGGTCCGCTACCTCGCCGCCGACGAGCGCGAGGGCCGCGGCGTCGGTAGCCAGGGCCTGGAGGACGCCGCCCGATGGGTCGAGGACCAGCTCAAGGCCGCCGCCGTCGAGCCGGGCGTCGCCGGCGGGTGGCGCCAGCCGTTCCAGGCCACCACCCGGGTCACCCGCAAGCCCGAGACCGCGATCGAGCTCGACGGGGCGAAGCTCGCCGAGGACGACGCCACGCCGGTCGCCGGGTCGGCCAGCGCCACGGCCGCCGGTGAGATCGTCCCGGTCGGGTGGGGCATCGTCGACGAGGCGACCAGGCTCGACGACTACCAGGGCGCCTCGGTGAAAGGCAAGATCGCCCTGGTTCACCGCTTCGTGCCACCGGCCGCCAGGCTCGACGCGGCCAGCACCGCGCGGCTCGGCGACCTGCGCTACAAGGCGTTCATCGCGCGCGGCAAGGGCGCGATCGGCCTGATCGTCGTCGACGATGGCGATCCGACGCAGGACGAGGCCCCGCTGCCCCGGCTCGCCGCCGCCGAGAGCGAGTCGCAGATCCCGATCGTCGTCGTCACCCGCAAGGCAGCCGCCGGCCTCGCCAGGGGCCGCCACAAGGCCCGGCTCGCGGTCGCGCTCGACCACGTCCGCACCGGCACCAGCAACGTGATCGGCGTGATCCGCGCCGGCGGCGGCGCGCGGCTGCCGGGCTCGGTCATCGTCGGCGCGCACCTCGACCACCTCGGCATGGGCGGCGGCTCCAGCGCGCTCGACCCCGGCGTCGCCGCCGTCCACAACGGCGCCGACGACAACGCCTCCGGCGTCGCCGGTCTGCTCGAGGTCGCGCGGTGGGTCAACGAGCACCGCGGCGACATCGTCCACGACGTCTACCTGATCGCGTTCTCCGGCGAGGAGATGGGCGATCTCGGCAGCGAGTTCTACGTCAAGCACCCGGTGTCCACCGAGCCGATCGTCGCGATGATCAACATGGACATGATCGGCCGGATGAAGATGAACAAGCTCTACGTCAACGGCGGCGACTCGGCGAAGGAGTGGCGCGACCTCGTCGCCCCGGTGTGCGCGGCCCAGCGCGTCGAGTGCACGATCGGCGGCTCCGGCTACGGCCCGTCCGACCACATGCCGTTCTACATCGCCGGCTCGCCGGTGCTGTTCTTCTTCACCGGCAGCCACAGCGACTACCACACTGCCAACGACGACGCCGACAGGATCAACGCGATCGGCGGCGCCCGGGCCGCGGCGGTCGCCGGCGCGGTCACGCTCGCCACCGCGGCCGTGCGCTCGCTGACCTACGTCAAGGCCCCGCCCGAGCCGATGGGCGGCGACGTCCCGCGCCGCGGCGCCTCGCTCGGCACCGTCCCGTCGTACGACGAGGATCCCTCGCGCCCCAAGGGCCTGGTGCTGTCCGACGTCGTCCCGGGCGGCCCGGCGGCCGCCGCCGGCCTCCAGGCGGGCGACCGCATCACCGAGATTGACACCCACGAGATCGCGAATGCCGCCGACCTCATGTTCGTGCTGACCATGGGCAAGCCCGGCCAGCCGGCCAAGATCACCTACGTCCGCGACGGCAAGACCTACCCGGTCACCGCCACCTACGGCAAGCCGCGCAGCCGCAAGTGATCCCGTCGGGGCACGTTGTACGTCCCGAGCCGGCCGGCGCGGGTCAATCGGCCAGGTCAGGGTGCAGGTCGCGTCCGCAGCGCGAGCTCGGCCGAGCCGTACAGGGTGTAGACCAGCCCCAGCGGGTTGAGCTCGCTCAGCAGCTTGCGGCGCGCCGTGAGCAGCGCGTCGCCGATC
>JBGQCL010000183.1:0-21118 GCA_041495365.1 Kofleriaceae bacterium
GACTGGTCAGCGACGTACTGCGGCGGCGCGACCCGGATCGCGCCGCGCAGCTCGATCTTGAGCGCGCCGTAGCCGATCGAGGTCTTCGCGCCGACGCCGATCACGAGGTGCTCGCCGCGACGATCGACGGCCGCGTAGTGAAATGCGCTGGCCAACGCGGCGCGCTCGAGGTCGGTCAACTCGGCGACCTGGATCATGCCCCAGAGCGTGGTGCCGGCCGCAATCGCGCCGAAGTCGTAGATCATCTGAGCGCTGTCGCCGCGCTCGGCCGGTCCGTCCGCGGACGGCTCCTTGAGCTGCTTCGTCTTCTTCGCCACGACGCGCGCGCCCGCGTCCTCGGTCAGCAGTCGCCGGGCAACGTGCTTGTTGCCCTGATCGTGGCGGGTGCCAAATTCGTCGATGCAGAGCATCCCGACGCGGGCCCCGATTGCCGGATGCTCGAGCAGATCGTCGGGCACGCGCCACGCGTTCTCGCGGCACACGACGTGGAGGTGCGAGACCCGGATCTTGCTCTCGGTCATCACGTTGCCGGCCGAGTAGCCACACAGCCCGAGCATCGGGAACAGCTCCTCCAGCTTGCGGGCGCGCGACAGGTCAACCGCTGCACCGCTCTTGCTGAGGTGGCCGCCGCTGAACAGGAGATCGATCTCGGCCTTGGTCAGGCTGTGATCGGATATGTCCATCGTGTCGAGCGCGTACTGGACGCCGCACGCGCGAAGCTTGTGCTTGACGCTGTTCCCCGAGAGGAACGGGACCCTCGTGCCGTCGGCGAGCTCCTGCATGCGGAGGAGCTGCGTGTTGCCGCTCGTGCCTGCGCCGTGGACGATCGGCTCCAGTGCCGTCGCCCGGATATCGATTCTGCCGGTGAGGTGCATCGGTCAATCCTGTTCATCGGGTTGAAGGTTCGGCGCGCCGTAATGGTCCACGACGTCGCCCTGGGTGCGCTCGCGGTTCTCGCGGCGTTGCTTGGCCTCGGTCTGTGCAATCGCGACGACGTAGAGCGCGTCAGTCGCGCAGAACCTGGCGAACGCGGTGAAGTCATCGACGCGGCCGGCGAGTTCGGCGACGCGTTCCGCCGTCGCGATCGTCGTCACGTCGATCTGGAGCTTGCGTGCCATCACCGAGACCATCGAGCTGAAGCTGTCGGCCCTCAGCGCCGCCGTCTCGAGAGCGGTCTTGGCGCGGCTCCACCACTCGATCCGGCGGATGTTGTCGCTCGACGCCGACGCCATCATCGTGCGTACCAGGTCGATCGCGCACCTCAGTTTCTGATCCTGATCCATCTGCGGGGTCCTTTCGTGCTCGGGCAAGAAACAACGCGAGGTCGAGTAGAACCGACTGGTGCCAGGGTTCGAGCACGAGCTGATGCGCGCGCCAGAGATCGATACCGCAGGCGGCGAGGCGTCCCGGGTCTGGCGCGCCGACGATGTCCTGTTTCCAGAACCCTGCCGCGAGGAGCGCGCTGATCGAATCGTCCAATTCGCGGTACTGGGCGGGCGACGTCCAGATCGTGACCCGCTCGAACCGAACACCGTAGCGCGCCGTTCCCGCGTTCACCGGGGCGAACGGCAGCGTGTGGATCTGGCCGCTGTCGGCGATGGAGCAGATCCATCGGCCCGTGGGCGGCTCGCGGAGCAATGCGCGGAACGCCGACGGATCGGCCTTGTTCTGCGCGTGCACGCGTCCGAGCGGCAGGGTGCAGCTCGGGTGGTTCGCCGGCCAGGCAGTGCCGTCCTCGCGGTAGGCGATCGACCAGAGCCGCAGCGTGTCCGGCGGCCGGCCGGTCATCGCCCACGAACATGCCACGCACAGCCATGTCGAGGAGCGGGCGAGTGCCTGATCCTGGTCGGTGAACGAGTCGGTGATGACGTCGTCGACCTTGCAGGCTCGATCCGCGATCGGCGACGCGCACCAGTAGCACAGGCCAGTAGCGACGTGGGTGTCACGGCGCGGATCGGGCTGTTCCACTGCCGAGTGGATGATCGTACAGGCTCGGATCGTCACGTCTTACCGCCCCGGATCATCGGTCATGCGGTCGGTCGCCTTGTCGTCGGTCATCGTCGTCCTTTCATGTGTGGCGATGCGCAAACGGTCGAGCTCGCGCGCGTCCCACCAGAATTCGCAGTCGTACAGCTGGCCGGCGCCCTTGCCGCGCGTGCGGAGGCGCTGGTTGCGGACGTAGACGCGGGTCTCGGTGATGGACGAAACTATGCCCTGGTCGACGCCGCGGAACATGTCCCACTCGACGCGATCTCCGACGGTGAATCCTGCGATCATAGTCATCACCTCCAGTTTTGTGCCCAGAATTCTTCGACGAAGAACAGGCGATTGGGCACAGAATCGCCAGTAACTTTGCCTGTTCGCACATATGTTGACTAGCTTGAGGTGCTAGTGGGTAACACCGTCCGGGTTCGAGTCCCGGTCCGCGCACGACGAGGAATCGCAGCCCGCCGGGTCGGGCGCGACGGAACCGGGTGGGCTGTGCCCAGGGCTGTGCCCAGGGAACATTGGTAGCAGCGGCTGCACCGAGCCGTCAGGAAACACCTTCTCGAGCAGCTCATCGCCGATCGCCTCGTCGCCATCCCAGCCGTCCGGCCACTGGCCCGCGGCGATCAGCTCGCGGATCCGCGCCTCTTCCTCAGCGTTCAGGATGTCGACCAGCGGTCGCCCGCCGGCGCGCGCGCCGGCGTTGCACTCCGCCTGGATCGCGAGGACCTCGGCGAGCGCGCGCTCGCGGACCTCCAACAGCACCGGCCCCATCCGCTGTGGGTTCGCCGCCGGCGTGCCGTCCTTGCGCAGCTCGCGGCCCCGCTTGCGGAGTCGGACCGCCGGCTTGCGGAGCTCGCGCCACAGCGGGCGCAGGCGCTTGAGCGGCCCGAGGTACGACCACTGCGGGCTCGCGACCACCGCGTCAAGCGCGGTGTCGAGCTCGGCCAGTGGGCAACCGACGCAGCCGGTGCGGGCGTTGATCTCCTCGGCCTCGTCGCCGCCGTACGCGTCGGCGAGCATGGCGGTCGACCAGTCGCCGAATTCGGCGAGGGGCGCCCAGCGCTTGAGCCACTCCCACACGTGGCAGACTCGCCAGTGGAGCAGTGGCGCCAGCGTGTCGCACAGCTGGTCGGGCAGCGTCTCCTGATACCAGCCCTGGCCGCATTCGGCGCCGTTTCGGCCGCAGCTCATCGCGATCCGGCCGTCGCGGATCGCGCTCTCGCCTTGGCGGACGCCGGTCAGCATGAGCACCTTCGTGCCGCGCTCGCCATGGAGCTGGCGCAGCTCAGCCGCCATCGGATCGATCTTGATCTGGCGCGTGCACCACCGGAGCGTGTTGTTGTTCGGCGGCGGCACGCCGCGGCCGAGCATGTAGACGAGGAAGCGCTTGTCCATCGGCGCCATCACCACGCGCACCTCGATGCCGCGCTCGACGAGATCATCGCGGATGTCGCGCGCGGCGATCCACAACGGCAGGAGCTCGAGCCGGGTGTCGGCGTAGAAGATGGTCAGCGTCTTGGGGCGCGGGACCCTGCCGGTGTCGATCAGGTAGATCACCAGCGTGAGCAGGGTCGTCGAGTCCTTGCCGCCACTCCACGCGATCGCCCAGTGGTCGTGCGACGGACCGTAGGTGTTCAGCGAGTCGATCGTCAGCTGGATCGACTCGGTCATCTGTAGGCGCTGGCCACCTCCGAACAGGCCGATCTGCCTCATTGCTGCACATCCGGATCAAACTCGACGCCCTCGCCGCCGAACAGCGCTGCTACGCGCTCCGGGGACATCGCGGCGGCTGGGGGTGTGGCCGCGACGGCGGTCGCCTCCGATGGCGTGCATGGTCGAGGCAGCAGCGGGAACCGCTTGAGCTTGTCGAGCTGCATCGAGCGACGGAGATCTCGATGGAGGGACTCGGCCGTGACCGACGAGAGCAATTCCGGATGCTTCGCGCTGCTGCGGATGCGAGAGAGTAGATCATGGAGCGTGCGGTGCGCGAGCTTGAGCGCCGCGCGCGTCCGGGCCTTGGTCTCGTACTGATGGGTTGCCAGCTGGTCGAGCACAGCCAGCGTTTCGTCGATGGGCGGCAGCAATGGCTCAGGGGCTAATCGCGAACGGCGTTTCATCGTCGACAATGTAGTCACTCCTCGTCGGATTACCAGCTTACTCACCGCTTCCCGCCCTCGATCACCCTGAGCATCGCCCGCTGCTTCCCCGCCTGCTCCGCGCTCTTGGTGACGTAGTGCCGTCGCGTCACCGCCGGGCTGCTGTGCCCGAGCGCAGCCGCGACGTGCTCGATCGAGACCTCGCGCACCGAGATCGAGCTGTGGGTCCCGCGCAGCCCGTGCGGGCACACGACCGGCACGCCCGCAGTCTCGCACAGCCGTCTGACGTGGTAGCCGACCCAGTGCCGGGACCGCCCAGGGAACAGCAGGTCCTCGGGCTGGCGGCCGGCACAGCGCGCGGCGAGGGCGTCCCGGAGCGCGAGCGGGATCTCGAGGTGGCGATCGCCGGCGGCTGTCTTGGCCCGGTCGATCCACAGCACGCTGCCACGGTCGTCCACGTCGCGGACCTGGCGCTCGACGATCTCGGACGCGCGGAGGTCCATCAGGAGCGCCATCGCGGCGGCGAGCCCGGCCTCGGTGCCCTCGCCGATCGCCACGTCGGTGAACCGGCGGGCCTCGTCGATGCGGAGCTGCTTCTTGCCGCGGGACTTCGCGCCGGTGACCTCGATGCCTGCGAACGGGTCGGTCTTCAGGTAGCCGCGCTGGACGCACCACGCCGCCCAGCCCTGGACCGCCACGAGCTCGCCGATCTGCGTGTCCACGCTCGGCCGGCCGCCGCGCTTCGTCCGCCGCGCCGCGAACAGGCGCCGGGCGATCGGCGGGGTCAGCGCGCGCACCAGCCGATCGCGTTCGGTCGTCGCGAGCAGGCCCTTGAGGCGGTAGCCCAGCGTCGTCACCGTGCCCGCCTTGAGCCCGGCCTCGCGCCTGCTCTCGAGGTACTCGTCGACGGCTTGTGCGACGGTCGCCCCGAACGATCCCGACGCTGCAGCATAGAAACTGTCGATGAAGGCGAGAGCTTCCCGTTCTGAATCAAACGTCGAACGAGCTCGTCGGCCTGACTCGTCGGGGTGGACGACGCGCCACTTTCGGCCGTGGCGCTGGGGCTTGGAGCATCCTCGCATGGCCCCCGTGATCCTCCGGAGTGGAGCGCGCGATCAAGCTCCTCGCGCACGAGCGCGCGAATCGCTGCGAGGTCGGCGGGGGTCACCGGCGCCTCTTCGCGCGCGGGTACCAGCGGATCCGGTGAATGGTGGTGGACGCCCACTCGCGCACCGTCATCTTGCCGTCGGTGACCAGACATACCAGATGCTGCCGTCCGGCGTGCTTTCCGCGAAGCTGCACCCGGACGCCGAGGACTCGGTAGCTGCGCCCGCTGGTCGTCTTCACGACATCGCCAAGCGCGACCGGGGCCACCAGGTCGACGTGGATGCGCACGGTCGCGCCGATCGGAGCGGTCATGACCGCCTCCTGCGCCGCGGGCGCATCTGCTCGGTAACGTCGCGGATACCGCGCACGGCTTCCGACGCGGCGCCGCGTAGCCAGACCGCCACGAACACGTCGACCAGCGCGGCGTCCTTCGCGAAGCTGCCGGGCAGGTTCCGGGCGGCGCTCTCTCGTCCCTTGCCCTCGGCTTGCTCGAGGCGCGTCGCGATCTCCGCGAGTATGTCGGCCAGGGCCTCGGCGCGCGCGGGCTTCATGGTTCGCCGCCCGTCCGCGCGAGGTGAAACTTCACCAACCGCCGCGTGTGAACTTTGCCGGGATACTGCCGCGCCGGCGCTGGCCTGGTGGGCCCGACACGCGAGCCGTACCCGCCGCCGTAGGTGCACTCCTCGCCTGCGGCGGCTCCGCAGATCGGGCAGGAGATCCCGTCGCGCGCGTGAGCATGCCGGAGAGCATCGTCGATCCACTCGCTGATCAGAGCGGATCGCTCGTCGTTCCACTGGCGGAACGCGACGCTCCGCGCCTCCGCCTCCGCCTGCTCCCGGCTTCGCTGGCGCACGACGAAGCGCCGCACGGCCTTGTGCATCACGCAGCGCGTTCGCTTGCCGTCCGGCTGGCGGCGGAACCGGCCAATCCGCTTCAGGACCCGCGTCCATCGCGCCGGCCTCTCGTACAGCCGTACCTTGCGCGCGTCCTCGAGCAGCATCCGCTCGACCCGGCCGCCGCGCCGGATGATCTGCGCCGCAGCGTGGCTCGTGCTGCGCGCCCCGTCGTCGACCAGCAACTCGATCGGCGTGCCGTCGGAGCTGTAGCCGACGAACGCGTGGGGTACGGGCGCGCTCATCGAAGCTGCTCCAGCACCGAGCGCTCAACCTGGGACAGTTCGCCGCGCTCGCGTTCATCCCTCGGCGTCAGGTGCCAGAAACCCTGTGCTCCGCGGCACGGCACCGGTGTCGTGAGCGCGTGGACATCGCGAAGCACGTAGCCGACCGGGCCGAAGAGCCACCGGTGCTGGTCCGGTGGTATGTCACCTTGCCGAGCGAACAGCGGGTTCTCGTTCTTCCCGAGGTGCACCACCTTGTCGATCGTGGCGACTGCGATAACCGCGCTGGTGATGCGCGACAGCGGGTACCACAGAGATTCCGCGACATCCGAAATCTCGGCCTTGAGCTCAGGTGCGATGTCCGCGATGCGCCCGTAGACCTTCTCATCGATCTCTCGGCTCGCGTGGATCGCGAACGGCTGGCCGAAGTCCTCGCGCTTGATCATCGGGCGCGGCCGGTTCTCTACGAGTTTGATCCCGCTCGCCACCAGACCGGCCCACGGCTGCGTCAGGGTCAGCGCCCTCATCGATCCTCCGGAGATGGGAACGGGTGCGGCCTGTTCGTCTCGCGCAGCCAGTGCACGATCGCCAGCGTCCCGAATAGGCCGCCGGCGATCATCGCGACCACGAGGCACGCGCCCCACAGTTTGAGGATCGCGAGCCATGCGAGCAGCCCGAGCGCATACGCCGCGAGCCAGCCCGGGCCGAGGTAGCGCGGCCAGCGGGTCATGTGATCCTCCGGTTGTGACCGAGGATTCTGGGGTTCGCCTCCCAGCGAAGGTATGCGCGTGCGCTCGCCTCCTGCTGAGCGGTACTTCGCCGCGTCTCCCGATAGGCACAGGAGAACCGCACGGCAGCGCGACCGCAGCATTCCAGGCAACGCTTACACCGTGAGCACTGGCCCTCTCCGTCGCCCCATCTGCGATCGCATCCCGGGCATCCACACTTGAGCGTCACGGTCGCGCCTTGCGCTCGAGGCGCCGGTCCCACCAGCCTTGGAACGCGACGCGGATGGACTCCTGAATCGCGGCATGGTCAGTATCGGAAGGCGACGACGAGTCACCGCCGTTCGCGGCGCCTGCCTTGAATGCCTCGAATGCGAGCGCTCGTTGCTGTCGCGAGTTCATCGTCATCTCCTCTCGAATGTAACCATTCCTCGTCCAGAAACCAGGTCGGTCATCGAACCTCGAAGGCCTGAGGGTCGGCGCAGGTGCATAGACCGTCCGATGTCATCACACGCTGACAGCCCTCGACATGGAGGATGTACACCTCGACGCCGTCGGCCTCGTAGTAGTCGACCTTCGCTGGCGTGCGGTGCTTGATGCCGTAGCTCGAGAGTGGGCGTGTCATATCGCCGATCTCCTCGCTCGCTTCCCCGCGGCGTTCATGATCCGGCGCTCCTTTAGTGTGATGCCCGGCCTGTTCCAGACATGGGACAAGGCGGCGAGTGCGGCCTTCAGCGCATCTGCCGCCGCGTCGACATGGAGCACAGCAGTCTCGACGTCCGGCGAGATGTCGTGCCCAGTACGGCCGGTCACCATGGGTCCTCGCCACCCGGCGCTGGAGCGAGCGGCGGACCCCAGTCGGTCGCGTTCGATGCTCGCGCGACGATCCACAGGTAGGCCGGCAGCGGCAGGTGCAGTGCCTGAGCGACGTCGAGGGCTGCGAGCCAGAAGCGGAGCCGGGCGCGCATCATCGAGCGAGCTCCGCGACCGCGTCGATGATCGCTCCGATCGGACCGTCGGCGGTCGCCCAGGCCACCGCGGCGTTGACCACGGCGTCGCAGGTCATGGCCGGCCTCCAGCGCGCTCTGCGCGCAGCCTGGCGATCGCCTGGCGCAGGTACGTCCAGCCGATGCGGAAGCGCGCCATCGCGTCCCTGCGCGTCACGCCCTCGTCGGTGCACGCAATCGCAGCGCGGTCCGCTGCGGCGCGCTTGTCGGTGCGGAGGCGGCCTCCGTAGATGGGCATCGTCATGGCTGCCCCCGTCGAGCGCGGGCCGCGCGCGACACCGCGGCCGGCTGCAGGCCATAGCGAGCGGCGAGGCCGTCGATGGTCAGCCCCGTGCCCTCGCGTCGGCTCTCGAGGTACTGCGCGACGGCCCGCTCGAGCCGCCCGGCATGGTCCCCGCGGTAGTGCCCTCGCGCCGGCATCAGCTGGCCCTCGTCGGCTCGGTGCGGTCTGCCTTGATGGCGTATTGCGCCAGCCGCAAGGCGTCGATCGCGACATCAATCACTTCCGCCGTATGTTCGCTCGCGCGCGCCATGAGGATGATCGCACCCACGAGCGCCGCGACGCCATGCGTGCCGGGCGTCACCGCGTCGCGTATGTCGCGTTCGGCGCCACCGCGTGACGTTGCGGCGAGGAGCGCGAGTGCTCCGGCGACGTCCATGCAGGCCCGGTGATCGTCCGTCATGGTGAGCTCCTCAGCGCCGCGCGAACCTCATCACTCGGCGCGCTTTTGCGCGTGGGCTCGTCGAACACGTCGGCGCGCAGCCTGCGCTCGAGGGCCGCGATCCGCACCTGGGCCGCCGCGAGCGAGCGCTCGGCCTGCGCGGCGCGCTCCTCCGCGATCGCCAGGTCGGTCAGCGCCATCGCGAGCGCGTCACACAGCAGGGTGACCAGCCGGTGCCCGCGCGTGTTCTCGGGGGACCGGCGGAGGGCATCGGACCCGCGCTGTGCGAGCCGCAGCAGCCGGAGCCGTGTGGGGCCCGCCGGCAGACGGGTCGCGACGAGGCCGACCTTGGTGTGGGACCGGCCGGTGTCGGTGTGGATCGGGATCATCGTCATCGTGGTCTCCTTGGTGCCCTCGTCGACGGTCAAGCCGGCGAGGACGGTACTACGGTTTCAGGTCAGCGACAGTCGTACTGACTGGGATCGGCCTCCCGGCCGCACGCCCTGATCCAGCAGTACAGCTCAGCAGATAGAGTCAGTTACACGTCGCCGCGCACGCCGGACGTGCGCCGTATGACGTCGTGCACGTGGAAACGCCCCATGGGCATCCGGGTTCACCGACGGGGACATAGACCGTGCACGTCGCGATGCTCGGCGGACCGGACGACGGCCACGCGTTGCAGTCGAAGGAGGTCGGCGCTCCCAGCCAGTACAGCGCGGCGTTGGCCCCGGCGGACAGGTGGGCCTCGTCGACCAGCTCGACAGGGTCATCCGGATCGCACGGGTAGCATTGGAGCCCATGCTCGTCGGTTGCGGTGTCGAGCGGGGCCGCGCATGCTGCGATACAGATCATCATCGCGATCGTCTTCATCGTTCTCTCCCTTGGGCTGGGCCTTGCCCGTGTTCGATCGCCCCGTCACCGCGCGTAGCACGCGCCGTCACGGGGATACCGATCACTTGAGCCTCGCCATCGCCGCAGCCACCACCTCGGGCGCGGACGCGTCGGTTCCGAGTCCGAGCAGGCTCGCGATCAGTTCCAGCGCGCCCTCCGCGCACTGGATGCGGTTGTTCGCGTCGTGGAGCTTGGCGCGCTCGCACACGAGCTGCCCCTCGAGCTCGACGATCCGCGCGGCCTGGCGATCGATCATCTCGACCTGTGACCCGCGCGTGGTCCCGTGCGGCGGGATGCAGAGCGGGTTGCGAATCTCGGGGGTCATCGCAGCTCCGGTACGAAGGTCGGCGCGTGCCAGCCGAAGGCGTAGAAGCCGGGTCTGGCGTCGACGGGATTCACGATGACCACATGCTCCACCTGGTAAAGCCATCCGCTGGACACCCGCATCCGCCTCGCCAGCGGATCGGTGTCGGCCAGCAGTTGCCACGCGTTCGTCGAGGTCGGGGAGATCGCGGTCGGCAGCTTGGCCAGCAGGGCCAGCAGCTCCTGCCCAACCGCGGCGCGCGTGGCCTCATCGTGGCCACCGGCGACCCCGCAGTCGCGCACGATCGCGCCGGCATGGTCGACCAGACCTTGCGCGTAGACGCGGATCGTCTCGCGCAGTTCGTCGACCTCGGCGCCGATGCGCGCG
Source organism: Kofleriaceae bacterium (assembly GCA_041495365.1). Lineage (GTDB taxonomy): Bacteria > Myxococcota_A > Polyangia > Haliangiales > Haliangiaceae > JABFXX01. The sequence continues at coordinate 10,286 of JBGQCL010000183.1, forward strand.
CGGATCGTCTCGTCGAACGCCGCTCGGACCTCGGCGGACGCGAGCTCTTCGATCTTCTTGTCGAAGAAGACGCGCAGGTGCTTTCCGATCGTCAAGGTCAACGTCGGCCGCGGCTCCGGGTCGTCCTCATCGCCCTCATACAGGGCCCCAAGCAGATGCGCGGCCATCGCCTCGATGACCTCGTCGCGCTTGATGTCGGGAATCTCGCATTCGATCTTCACTTGTCGCTCCTTGCTGGTTGTTCCTGGTTGTTCCTGGTGCCTCGAGCAGGAGTCGGACCTGCGATCGTGCGCTTATTGAGCGCCCGCTCTACCGTTGAGCTATCGAGGCAGACACCGACGGTTGGAGACTTCCAGCGGCACCGTCGGCGCTGGCAGGTTCGCGGGGTCTCCCTCGCTGGGTGACTGCCATCCCCTGGTGCGCGCCTCCGCGGAGGAGAACATCGGCGCGCACAAAATCAGGATCGCGTGGCCTCCTTCCGAATGCGCTCGGCGTTCGCGATCGACCGCGTGAGCCGCCCGGCGAATACGTCGACCGACACGCCGAGGTCGTACAACGCCAGCCCAATCGCCGTGGTCAGCGCGGCGAGGACCGCTACGCTGTCGTGCCCGTCGCACAGGTTGATGATCGCCTCGGCGAGGTTCAGCGCCTCGGATCCGCCGGCGGCGCGGACCGCATCGGGCGTGTTGATCTTGCCGCTCATGGCTGCGCGGCCTCCTTCCCGGCGGACATCGCCGCGTCGATCCGCTGCTCGGCGTCCTCGCTCGCGCGCTTGACCCGGGTGCGCGCCTCGCCCTTGGGGAGCGAGTCCCACACGCGCCGGGTTTCCTCCTTCAGCTGCTCGAGGACTTCGGGAAGCGTGCACGCCTCGAAGCGCGCTACTAGCGCGGCGGCTGGGTCGGATCGCGTGGATCGCGTGGATCGCGTGGACGGCTGGACGGCTGGACGGCTGGACGGCTGGACGTCGCCACCCATAGCCCACTGCGCGAGTTGCTCTCCGATGTCCGGGCTCAACTGCGGCTCACCCGCGAACAGTGCGCGGAACCAGCCCGGCAGCTTCATGATCGCTTGCTCGTGCTGGAGCTTCGATCGCCACGCCGGCCGGCCGTCGACACCAGGGTAGAGCAGCGCGCAGAGGTCCATCTCGTAGATCAGATCCTCGGCGCCCAGCGGCTGCCACCCGAGGTCCTCGGGCTTCCCGTCCGCCTTGGGCTTCGTCTTCTCCTTGGCCCGGAAGCAGAAGATCCAGTTGAAGCGCTGCTGCAGGATGAAGTGTTTCATCGCGGTGTGGTCCGCCTTGGGCTTGATCCACGCCGTCATGTTGTGGCTCTGGCCCTTGGCGTCGACCACCGCGGCGTGCTGCTCGAGCACGCCACCCGGGCCCTCCCACTCGTGGCTCATGCCGTCGACGATGACCGTAGAAGGCTGGTGCTTGACCGCATGACGGAAGCAGTCGATGTAGTCCAGTGGACCGAATGGCTCACGGAATGGAATGTGGATGAAGCGGTCGGGGTTGCCGTCGGCGTGCTTCAGAGCACGCAATGCCTCGGTGTCGATCACCACGATCGGGCCGGGCTGGACGCGCTGAATGCCCTCGGCGAGGAGGATCGAGGACAGCGTCTTGCCCGCGCCCGATGGACCCACGACCGAGATCATCAGCGGCATGCGTGCGCGCCGCGCTTGCCCGCTCTCGAAAGTGCGCGTCACGACTTCTCCTCGGTACGGTCGTTGGCCTGCATGAGCCAATCGCGATCACCTTTCGCGATGGGGACGATCTCGAACCCCCCGTGGGCATCCTCGTGGGACAGGGCCAGTCCATGACGCTCGCAGACCGCCCAGATCTCTTCGAGAAATGCATCGATCTTCGGGTTCTCGATCTCGCCCTTGTTGCTCCAGCGCTTCACGGCGCGACCTCGCCGTCCTGGATCACGATGACCCCGGGGTCCCGCGTACCGACGCGCTCGACCCACACCCGCTTTCCGGCAGCCGCCGCGAGCTTCGCGATCTCCTCGATCGCGTCATCGTCGAACAACGCGCCGTCCCGAATCCACACGTCCTGCAGGGCCGGGCTGCCGGCGATCGCCAGCGCCAACGCCACTCGCAGCTGCTCGGACGCGGAGGCCTGGCCGAACGGGACACCGGCGAGCGCGATGCCGTCGTCGCGGATCTCGAGGCCGTCGACCGGAAGCTTCGCAGCGGCGAGGAGCTCAGCCTTGCGCCGGTCGATCTCCGTGATCGCATCGGTGGCCGCCCTGACCTCGCCGTCGAGGCGATCGACGGTCGCGGCGGTCTCGGCCCGCCGGGTGCGCTGCGCCTCGGCTGCATACACCCCGCGGTTGTGGGCCGCGGCGCGGGCGAGCTGGGCGTCGAGATCGACACGCCGGAAGCCGGATTCCTTCCAGGCCTGCGCTGCTGCCGTCATCTTCCGGCGGGCGGACTCCAGCTCGGCGGCTCGGTCGGCGGCCGCGCGGTCCAACTCGAGGACCCGCTCCTGCGCCTGCTCGAGCTCGCGCTGCAGGCGCGCCACGCGATCGTGGGCGGCCTGCGCGTCGCGCTCATCGCGTGCGAGCTGACCCTCCAAGCGCTGGACCGCCGCCGCGGTCGCGTCGCCGGCGCGCTGCTGCTCCCCGAGCCGGCGCATATCCTCGGTCAGCGCGGTGACGTCGATCGGCATGCCGACCTCGACATCCGGCAGCCGCTCGAGCTCACCGCGGGCCCGGGAGAGGTCCCGGCCGACCTCGGTTCGCCGGTCGAACGCGCGCTCGCGCTCGCCGTTGAGGTTCTCGATGCGCTCGGCCCCCGGGATCACGCGCATCAGCTGGGCGCGCTGGTCGGCGGGCTTCAGGCGCAGGAAGGCCAGCGGGTCGAGGAACCTGGCGCCGATCAGCTTGTCGAGGACCTCCTGGGGTCGCCGCAGGGCGCCGTCCCCGCCGCTGACCTCGAGCGTCGTGCTGCCGTCGGGCCGGATGACGCGCGCGATCGTGAGCTTCCCTCCGTCTAGCTCGACCAGGATCGTCGCCTGTTCGGCGCCGTGCCTGACCGGATCGGCGGCGATCGCCTTGGCCCCGCCGAACGCGGCGGTGAGCGCGTCCAGCGTGGAGCTCTTGCCCTGGCGGTTCCGACCGCCCAGCAGGATCAGCGAGCGATCGGCGTCGGGCTTGATCGCGACCTTGCGGACGCGCTTGTAGTCGGTGATGGTCAGCGCCGTGATCAGCATCAGAACTCCGTGGGCTGATAGCCCTCTTGCTTGAGCGTCCACATGGGCGCCGTGATCTCGTCGTAGCCCTGCTCGCGGTAGCTCGGCGCCTTGCCGGTGGCCTGGAGCTCTGCCCACGCTCGGACCGCGCGCAACCACCGCCGCTCGCCGATCTCGCGAAACGCTCCGCTACACCGCGGCGGATCCCAGATCGCGTACGGCCGCTTCGTCTCGCAGAACAAGAACTGGAGCGAGGTGCGGCCGGCGAGCCGGGGGTACAGCGCGGCGAGAGCGCGCGGGTACGCGGCGGCGGCGATCGCGTAGCCGAGGTTCTCGGCCGTGCGCTGGCAACGCTCCGGGTGCGCGTCGCCCACCATCTTGAGCTCGTAGATGAGCGCGCCTGGTGCCGCGCCCGAGAACGGCAGCTCGGCATCCCACATCACCACGTGGTCCATCATGCAGCGGCACATCACCGGGCCGTGCGACGTAGGCTCCCACCACTCGATCGCGAGCTCGCTGCGCCCGTCGAGGATGTGACCGGCGGCGGCGATGCGCGCCCTCACCGCGTCCGCGATCCGCTCGTGGACCTCCAGGTCGGCCTCCTTGATCGGGATCCGGCCGGCGCGGCGATGCTCCTCCACGAACGCCTTTGCGGCCTTCGTGCTGATCGCGCCGTTGGTCGCGAGCATGTCCGCTGGGATAACCTCGATCCGCTTCCCGATCCCGAGGATCAGCGCGTGGTCGATCGAGCCACCGTCCAGCCGCTTGCGCCTGTCGGCCGGCATATCCTCGTCGTCGGGCTCGTCCTCAGCGGCAAACCGTTCGGCCTGTCGGTCCGCCGCATCCTTGGCATGCGCGGCCGACTGCCGGATGACGATCTTCGCGAGGCTAGCCGAGAACCCCGGGAGCTTGTGGTACTCGTCGGGCGTGCAGTCGATGATGCGCGATGGTGGCAATTCGCTCATCGGGTGCGCTCCTCGGCGAACGGGTCGTAGTTGCGCGCGTCGACCACCCGCACGCCGACCTCGCGCGCGGGCAGCACGTGGCGCAGGTCGGCGCGGTTGCGGCGGGCTGCACGCGCGATCGCCCGCGGGGTGCCAGGCGGCAGCGGCCAGCGCGCGCGCCACCACGCCATCTCGAGGCGCAGCGCGTTGACGAGCGCCAGGCCGCACGCTCCAGCGACGACGCCGGCGACGAATACGACGACAGCCCACATCACAGCCACCTCGCCACGAAGATCGCGAGGCCGACCAGCAGCCCGCACGCGATCGCCATCATGTACGGCCAGACGCGGGACCACAGGGTCAGGCGCCCGAAGTCGATGGGGCGCGTCACAGCGGCCTCCCGTCGCGCGCGAGCCGGGCCCGCGCGAAGGCGACGAACAAGAACACGAGGATCGCGAGCGTGCCGGCGGGGATGGGGGCGCCGGGAGGGGTCATGGTGGTCACCGCGACCTCCAGAAGGCGCGACGCGCGCGGCGAGCGAACCTGTTGGCTTGGATCTCATCGCGCGTGGCGTCGGCGATCTGCTCCGGCTTCGCCCAGATGTACGTGGTCGAGCACGACGCGACCTGGCACAACCTCAGATATTGGCCGGCGGGCGCTTCTCCGAGGACGCGCCACAGCCCACTGAAGTCACAGTCGGGTGGGGGCGCGACCACCTTGACGATCCGCGGAGACATCGCCGTCGTCAAGACACGACCTCCGCGCTTCCGACGGCGCGCCCGCCAGCGTAAACGGCCCCGCGCCCGTGGAACGGATCCCACGTCACTTCGACCCCGCGAGACATCATCGCCTTCATGCGCTTGACCTCCTTGTGAATGGCGGCGGCGACCCAGTCGCGATCGCAGTCGTCGTTGACCTCGATCGTCGACTCCATCTTGTTTCGACCGACGTCGTAGATCCGAATCTTCACGGCGCACCAACCGGCACCGCGACATCGCACCGGAACCCGTCGCTGCCCGGCATCGGGACCGGCGGCTCGAACGTCACGCGATCGAACCCCGCGGTGACCAGCGCCTCGCTCAGATCCGCGGCGAGGTCACGGGAAGCGTCCGCGGTCTCGACCAGCACGCGGAACACCACGACGGCCGGGTCATCGAACACGGACCCGTGCACCGGGTCGAGTTGCTCGTCGCCGAACAGGGCCTTCGCGATCGTCACGTGGGCGAGGGCGATCCGACCGTCTCGGGTGGCGGGCAGCTGGGCCACGTCATCGGCGCCGAGCGTGCCGGCGGGGATGGGGGCATTGGGCGAGGTCACCGTCCGCTCCTTGCCGGAGAGAACTCCCTCGCGAGCGAGGCGACGACACGCGACAGCGCGTGCACAGCCGTGTACAGCTCGTCCATGGAGCGATTCGTGTTGAGGGACTCCAGGCCGGAGATCTCGCTCGCGAGCCGCTCGGCCTGCGCAGCGACGGCATCGAGCCGCTCATCGCGCGTCACGATGCACCATCCGATTCATAGGCGATGCAGTCGCACTCGCTGCAGCCGGTCGATCCCGGGAACTCCGGGTCGTTGCCGTGCTCCTCGACGGCGTGGCCGCACGTGCAGGCGATGCCCTCGCTGGCCGCGTTGCCGACCAACGCTTCGTCCTCGGCGTCGAACGCGTCGTTGATCGCGCCGTACGCCGGACCCTTGGCGTCGAGGTCGGCGACCAGCGCGGCCGTGTGCGCTGAGCGCTGGTTCTCCAGCAGATCCGCCGCCGCGTCGTCGGCCGCGGTCTCTGCCAGCTGCTCCGCGAGCGGGCGAGAGATGTCCCAGGCCCAGGCGTTGGGGATGCGCTCCGAGGCCTCGAATTCCGCCACGCCGTCACCCGCGTCCCATACGTCGGGAAGGTGACGCAGGACGCCGAGGTGGATCGCCGCGAGCATCTCGAGCCGGACCGCGGGCGAGTCGTCGTTCGACGGGCCGAGCGACCTCACGGGCTTGGATCGCGCGCGCTTCATGAGCGCACCGGCTCGATCGCGATCACCGGGATCGCCTGCCGCTCACCGGGGCCGGCCGTCCGCTCGGCGCTGCAGTAGCAACACGGGCAGTGCTGGCCGTGGCGCGAGATGCCCCCGGCGAGTATCAGCGCGGCGGGGATCCCGCGGGGTGCGCGGCGGATCACGACCGAGCCGCCCGGACGAGGGTCGCGATCCGCTCCTCGGCCTGCACCCCATAGGTCAGCAGCAGCCGGCGGGTCGCGAGCGCGCGGAGGGCAGCGATCGGGGCGCTCCGGGTGCCCGACCCCAGCATCCGGCGGGCGCGCCAGAGCGTGGCGTCGACGTCGAGGTAGGCGGGCGAGGCGCAGCCCCCGCGGGCGATCAGATCGAGGCGAGTCGGGGACGCGGCGGCACTGGGCGCGCGCGAGATGTTCTCCATGAATCGGATGTACCGATTCATGGAGCATCCGTCAAGGGGTCAGTTCGGTGGTTCCGATGCGACTGGGGTAGCCATGGACCAGCCGCGGTCGCGAAGCTCCCGGTACCGCTCGCGATCTCGCACGTGCAGCTGGAGCATCAGCCGCAGGAATTCCGCCTTGCTCACGGGTGGGGATCGCTGCGGCATTCCGCCATCACGGCACAAGCCGACATCCGGCGCAACGCCGCCTCGCGGATCAGACGCTCTCTTAACGCTTGTCGCCGACGACGATCGTGCGCAGGTAAAATTCTGCATCGTCGAGCAACTTCCGACGGGCGGCCTCGGGCAAGCGCTCGAACATGTGAGCAAGCTCTACCGCATCGGGCGAGAGCATCGGCAGCGCCTGCGGATCGACCGGCGGCGCCCAGCCGAACGTCGCATGGATCTGAGGCACTAGGCTCGACTGCCGCGCCTCCCTGGCCAGCGCCTCGCTCACGGTCGACTGCGCGCAGCCAATTTTTGCGGCGAGATCTCGCTGCTTCATCCCGCGGCGCTTGAGTTCGGCGCGCACGTCATTTTGCCATTGCGGTCTCACGGGATAGGCAGGTCCCTCCGTTCTTGGATCCTTCCGTGGCATGCCCCATCGTCCTACGATCATGCTTCGGTCGCTCCGATAGCAGCCTTGACGCCGGAATCGGAATGACCGAAACAATCCGGAGTGACTCCAGCAGAACAGATCGGCAAGAAGATCAAGGCCGCGCGCGAGCGCAAGGGCCTGACCCAGAAGGAGTGCGCGACGAAGCTCCCCGTCTCGCAGTCCACCTGGTGCGACTGGGAGAACGGTAGGCAGGCGCCGCGGTACAGCCGGCTGCCGGCGCTCGCGAAGTTGCTCGGCACCGCGGTCGCGAGGCTGCTCGCGTGAGGGGCGATCACGTCTGCACCCTGGGGCGTCTACGTGAATCTCGCAAGCGGAGCAAGTGCGCAGCCCTGCACAGGTTTCCAGCGCGACCAGGGCGCTCGTCACGACACGGGCGCGCTCCGGACGCTGGCGCACAGGGTCGGAGCGAGGTGAACAGGTGAGCCTCGAGTCGGACCAGGTCCAGATCGAGGTGCCGTATGGCGCGTGACGAGATCCGCCGGCTGGCCCTGCTGCGCGACCTCGCGCGGCGGCAGGCACCCCTCAGCCTCGACGCGCTGCGCCTGGCCGATCGCTTCACCCTCGCCCTGCAGCTCCTCGAGCAGCAGCACGGGCCGATCGAGCTCCAGTCCCTGCGCCGGATGATCCCGCGGTTCGACCCGCGCGCCGATCCGGTCGAGACCACGATCGCGGCCACGCTGTGCACCATCGGCATCGAGCTAGCGCAGGAGGACGAGCAACGCGCCGAGCTGCAGGAGCAGGCGCGGGCCGAGATGCTGGGCGAGCCGGCCGACGACGACGTCCAGATCGGCATGCCCGGCGACAACGTGAGCCTGCGGCCGATCGCCATCGGGGTCAGCGAGTGGGCGCCCGACCAGCTCACCCGGGTGTCGCACGATTCGGCGGTGATCGCGCTGGGCGACGAGCGGGTGCGGGACGACGAGCTCGAGGTCGACGTGGAGCTCGACAGCGATCCCGCCGACGAGTGGGACCGCGCCGACGAGTGGGACCGCGGCGACGTCGGGGGCCGGGCGTAGATGGCGCGACCGCCCATTATCCGCGCGTTCCTCGGCGACGAGATCATCGCCGACAGCTTCGCCGGCGGCGGGGGCGCGTCGACCGGCATCGAGCTCGCGCTCGGCCGCTCCCCGGACCTCGCGGTCAATCACGACGCCGAGGCGATGGCGATGCACCGCGCCAATCATCCGACGACCGAGCACCACATCGAGAGCGTTTGGGAGGTCGACCCGCGCATCGCCTGCCGCGGCAAGCCGGTGGCGCTCGCGTGGCTCTCTCCGGACTGCAAGCACCACAGCAAGGCGCTGGGCGGCAAGCCGCGCGAGCACAAGCTCCGCGGGCTGGCGGCGCAGGGCTTCGCCGACGAGTACCGGATCGACCCTGAGCACAACGGCAAGCCGCTCACCAAGACGGCGCAGATCAGGATGTGCGGCAACAGCGTTTGCCCTCCGATCGCCGCCGCCATCGTGCGCGCACTGTTCCCGGAGGCCGGCTGATGCCAGGCAGGAAGGCGCCCGACGACTGGAAGCCTCGCACGATCGCGTTGCTTCGCCGCGCTGTCGAATGCGGCGGCGTGCGTCGGGCAGCCGGGCACCTAGGCGAGAAACGCCAGCAGCTCATCGAGGACACGATCATGCTTGCCGAGCGGACCGAGCTCGAGCTCATGCGGGCGGGGACCTGGGTCAGCTACAACGACAGCTGCCGCGTTGCTGCCGATCACCTCGAGGGGGTCGCTTCGCCATGATGAATCTAAGCGACGATATCGCCGAGATGTTCTCGGCGTTCGCGGGTCGCGATCGCTACGCTGATGCACTGGAACGTTTCTGCGCGCGGGCGCTCCACAGGCAGCAGGAATACGCGCGCGCGCGCTACATGTCTCCCGCTGACCGGGAGGCGCGCCGCAGGTACCACACCGACTACTGCCGTACTCGCTATCAACAGGACCCCGAGTACCGCGCCCGACGTCGAGAGGCGATAGACCGCTACAGCGACCGCCGGCTCGGCGCTGACCGCAAGCGGCGACACCTCGGCCCGATCGCTATCGCCCACGGAACGTACACCGCGTACACGAAACGCGGGTGTCGCTGCCCGGACTGTCGAGCCGCGTCCGCTGCGTACATGCGTGCGCGGAGAGCGCGGATCTCCCTGGCGCTGGAGGCCGGCTGATGCCCCGGCGCGACTTCGACCGACGGGCGCGGATCGCCCGGATGTTCTGCGCGATGCTCGGGACGCAGTGCTCGGGGCCTCGATGGTTCGCGATCGTGCTGCGCCAGGTCGCCGCGTGGGACCGACGCGAGGCACGCGACGAGGCCGCACAGCTGGGCTACCTCGAGCTCGGCGGGGAGGGCGGGTAGGTGGTGGCGCTTGAGATCGTGATCGAATTCGGCCTGTGGGGCGTGAATACCAAGCGCCTCCTTGGCGCGAGCTGGCGCGCGATCATCGTCGATCGCGAGACCTGCGAGCGCTACTCGGGATCCGACGACAGCCCATGGCTCGCGATCGGCTGGGCGCTACACGAGCGGGCGCGGCGCCGCGCCGGCGGTCATGCGATGGCCCGCAACGACGGCGATCTACCCTGGACTGCGAGCGTGCCCTGATGGCGAGCCCGATCGAGGGCCGCTTGAAGGATGCGCTGCTACGCGCATCGCCCGCGCTGCCCGATACCCGCGGCGCCCACCGCAGCGGTTACGACGACGCCGTGTGGCTCTATGAATCACAGCCTGGCGTCGAGGAGCACTGGTAGTGGCAGAGCTATACGCGAACGTCACCGTGTCGCACAAGATGCATGGCGACCGGCGCTTCGACCTGCTGGCGCAGCTCGCGGGATGGTCGCGTCCGGAGGCGTGCTGGCGCATGGTAGAGCTCTGGTCGCGCTGCACCGCGCTGCAGACCGACCGACCTCCGGCCGTGGAGATCCGCGTTCACTTGGGCCTGCGCGGCGAGGAGCTCCTGCTCGCCGCTGCGCTCGCGGAGAGGTGCACAGACGGCGCAATCCGCGTGCTGGGCGGCGGGCTGAGCGGCGGCGACACGGACAGGTTCGGGTGGTACGGCCCGCTCGAGAACCGGAACGCCGCCGGCGGCCGGGCCCGCGCTGCCGGAGCGCCTCGGGTCGGCGGACGGTTCGTCGCTGGTGGAAAGCCGACCAGCAACCCAGCCAGCGTCACCAGCAACCCAGCCAGCGTGGTCACCAGCAACTCCAGCAACACGACCAGCGCCACCAGCGAGCCGCCAGCATCCGGAATCCGGATCTCAGAAGAAGATCAGAGCTCTCTCCCGCGCGCGATCCCTGCGGTGCCGGAGCCGGACGCTACACCGCCAACGCAGCCAGCACCAGCACCGCCGACCGCGATCCCGCCGGGTGAGAGCGCCTGGCACCGACGCCAGCGCTGGTGGGGCGCGATGCTCGAGGCCGACCAGCGGATCCGCGCGGCCGGAATCGAGCCGAAGGCGCCGGGCCTCCCGAAGGCGCCTGCCGGCGTCAACGAGCAGAACATGAACCGCTGCGAGCGGCAGCTTCTCGACGGCGGGGCGACGCCGGACGAAATCGACGGGAAAATGCGTCACATCGTGCTCGTCGCTGAGGCCGAGGCACTGCGCGGCGACAACCGATCGCGCAAGTGGTTCAAGCCGGCGCTGATC